>NZ_VOZP01000003.1:0-294960 GCF_013419735.1 Acinetobacter sp. YH12064 | reverse complement strand
TTGTGCTGGCGACAATAGCAAGAGTGAACCACCTGATCCCTTCCCGAACTCAGAAGTGAAACCTCTTAGCGCTGATGGTAGTGTGGGGTTACCCATGTGAGAGTAAGTCATCGCCAGCTCATTATTCGAAACACCCCCTGATATCTCAGGGGGTGTTTTTTTATGTGTGATGAAAAGGGAGGGAATGGGGAGAAAATAAAGAATTCTTCATTCATTTTTATGTGATTTTTAAATTAAAGGCAGAAAGGCGTATACTATCCTTGTCATTGATGGAAAGCTCATGTCTGATTTAGCCTCAAATTCTCCATATATTGAATATGGCACACGGCCATTTCATGCCATTTTATTTTCTTTATTCTTAGCTGGCTTCGCAATTTTTTCATCGTTGTATTGTGTACAACCGATGATGCCCATCCTTGCGGATTATTTTCATGTCAGTCCGACACATAGCAGTTTCCCTTTATCTTTTTCTACTATTGCTTTAGCAATAGGACTACTTTTCACTGGTTTAATTTCAGATCGATTCGGCCGCAAGCCTGTGATGGTCACCGCTTTATTTTTGGCGGCGTCACTTTTAATAATCAGTTCCATATTTCCACTTTGGGAAATATTTTTACTGAATCGCGTGCTGATCGGATTAAGTGTTAGCGGTGTAGCTGCTGTTGCAATGACTTATATTGGAGAGGAAATTGCGCAAAAAGATATAGGCTTTGCAATGGGCCTGTATATATCGGGTACCGCAATTGGAGGAATGGGCGGCCGTCTCATTGCCGGGGTATTGATTGATTATATTAGTTGGCAAAATGCCATGATAATTATCGGCATCATTAATCTATGTATAGCAACAGCGTTCTTTTTATTACTTCCGGCATCTCAACATTTTCAAGCTTATCCCATTCGTTTCAACCGATTTTATGAATCTTTCGTTAAAAATTTAGTAGATCCTAAGCTTAGAATCTTATTCCTTCAAGGTTTTATCCTCATGGGATGTTTTGTCTCTATATTTAACTATATGAGCTACCACCTATTAGAAGAACCTTATCAACTTTCTCAAACATGGATTGGACTAATCTCCATAGCATATTTGGCAGGAATATATAGTTCACCTCGGGCTGCAAGTTGGGGGAAACGCTTTGGCCGGGCAAAAGTTTTACCTTCGATGCTGATCATGATGCTGTTGGGGTTGTTGATCATGCTCATTCCGGCATTTTGGTCAGTCATTTTGGGGCTGATTGTATTCACTTTTGCTTTTTTTGCAGCGCATTCCACGGCAAGTAGTTGGGTATCAGTTCAATCCCTGCAATACCGTGCCGTAGGTTCATCTTTATATTTATTTTGCTATTACTTAGGTTCTAGTATTTTGGGTAGCAGTAGTGGTTTGGTTTGGGAAATTTCTGGTTGGATTGGGTTGACGAGCTTTATTGCTGTTATCTTGATGATCGGTTTCTTATTAGCAATAAAATTGAATAAATTAAAATAGAAATATGTGAATAAGCTATTATTTAATATTCGTTTTACATCTATTTTTTAATATAAATAACACTATAAAAATGGCTGAATTTACTATTTTTATGATTATATAACTTTGGTTTAATATTTCTTTTAAAAGGTGCCTTATAATAATGAAACGCATCACAATATAATAAATAAAATATTTTTGGTTATCATTTTTTAAAATATAATATATTTTCAAGTTATTGATATTTATTATTTATATGTATTGTTCATATTTTTTGAATTTATTTTTAGTTGGAATTATATATAGATCATCATTGGTTTTAAACTGAAGGTGATTATGAAAAATATAACTATTTTAATGGTGGCTTTAGTTTTTATCTTAATCTCAGCTTGTGCAAGTACCACGAATTTAGGGACAACAGGCGCAGAGCGTAAACAGTTTTTTATCGTTCCTCAAAAGTTATTAACTAAACAGGCAGATAGAACCTATCAACAATTTATTCATCAGGCGAAAGACAAACAACTTTTGATCATAGATCCGAAATTGGATCAGGTTTTAAATAAACTTAAGCAAAATGCGGAGTTTTACCGTCAAGGTTCGAGTCAATGGGATTGGCAAGTCAGTGGGAATTTAAATAAAGATTTAAATGCACATGGTTTTCCAAGTGGGAAAATTGTCATTAATACGGGTTTGTACTGGAGTTTAAAGCTGACTGAAGATGAATTGGCATTTGTGATGGCGCATGAAATGGCACATGCATTGCGTGATCATCATCGTGAGAAGATTTCCTTGCTGTTTGCAAGTCAGGTGGCGATGATTTCTTCAACTGCGGGTATCGGTGCGCTTGCTACTGCGGCCAGTAGTGTGACTGGGCAAGCTGTTTTTTTGCCTAAAGTTTCAAATTTTGAACTAGAAGCTGATGTCCTTGCACTTGATCTGATGTCGAAAGCGGGCTTTGATCCAAATGCAGCATTGAGTTTTTGGCAAAAATATCAGCAGGAAACGACACGCCGTCAAATGCTTGATGTAAAACCATTGATGACTCAAGACAATATAGATAAGCGTAAGATTTATATTGAAAAATATTTACCTGAAATGCACATTCAATTTCAACAGGCGCAGGCTTTAATGTTGAATAAAAATGCGATAACTCATGGCACATTCTAGGTTGATTTAAACTAAAGCAAAGTTACAAATGATTTATTTAAATCTTGTTTTATAGTTGTGCTACAGCACGATTACATCTGATGTCTATATAAAACAATTCAATGATTCTGTAGCTATTGTATAAATTATAATCAAGCATGATGAATGGAATTCATGGTAAAATGATCGGCTTTCATCTTCTTTGATCTTTTTTCAGATCATTCCATCTGCCAGCCGAGAATTGCTAGCCATGTCTACTGCTTATACTATGCAGACTGCGCCAAAAGCGTTGTTTGATTACGACAAATATTGGGCGTCTTGTTTTGACCCTGCGCCATTTTTGCCGATGTCACGCGAAGAAATGGATCAACTCGGTTGGGACAGCTGCGACTTTATTTTGGTTTGTGGTGATGCGTATATCGATCATCCATCATTCTGTTCAGGGATCATCGGCCGTACCCTTGAAGCGCAAGGTTTCCGTGTCGGGATTATTGCTCAGCCAGACTGGACTAATGTAGAAGCATTCCGTGTATTGGGTAAACCAAATATTGCTTGGGGAGTGACTGCAGGGAACATGGATTCGATGATCAACCGCTATACGGCTGACCGTAAAATCCGTTCGGATGATGCGTATTCTCCAGATAGTCAACCGAATAAACGTCCAGACCGTGCAGCAACGGTATATTGCCAGCGTGTGCGTGAAGCTTATCCAGATGTGCCTGTATTATTGGGCGGTATTGAAGCCTCGCTGCGCCGTATTGCGCATTATGATTATTGGTCAGACAAAGTCCGCCGTTCAGTATTGATGGACTCGAAAGCCGACCTGTTGATGTATGGTAATGGTGAACGTTCAATCACTGAAATCATGCATCGTTTGGCCCGCGGTGAAAAAATCCAAGAGATTACGGATGTCCGCGGTACTGCATTTATTGTGAATAAAAATAACCGAGCTTCAAAAGCGAAGTTTGTTGAAATCGCATCGAATGATGTCGATGCGATTGGCCGTGTCGATCCGATCATTAACCCGTATGTGATGACCGAAGACCTTGAAGGCTGTGAAATCGAAAAAGGCAAAGACAGCGTTACGCAATATCAAGGCTTCCAAAAAGAAGCGGTAGCAAATCCGATTGTTCGTGAAGGCGATAACTTAGACGCCGATACGCAAATCGTGCAGCTGCAGCCTGCATCAAAAGCCATTAAGCATAAATTGCCGCCGCGTGAATTGGCTGTGATTCGTTTACCTGCCTATGAGGATGTGGCGAATGATCCCGTATTGTATGCACATGCCAACCGTATTTTGCATTTGGAAACCAATCCGGGCAATGCGCGCGCGATGGTACAAAAGCATGGTGAACGTGATGTCTGGTTAAATCCACCACCGATTCCATTGACGACGGAAGAGATGGACTACGTGTTTGATTTACCCTATGCACGTCTGCCACATCCTGCGTATGGTGAAGCGCGTTTTCCTGCCTTTGACATGATTAAGTTCTCTGTGAACATTATGCGCGGCTGTTTTGGCGGCTGTACCTTCTGCTCAATTACAGAGCATGAAGGGCGTATCATCCAAAACCGTTCTGAAGAATCGATTTTGCGTGAAGTTGAAAAAATTCGTGATACAGCACCGGGCTTTACCGGGATCATTTCTGACTTAGGCGGCCCAACGGCCAATATGTACCGTTTGGCATGTAAAGATCCTGAGATTGAAAAGAACTGCCGTAAGCCGTCGTGTGTATTCCCAGGTGTATGTCAAAACTTGCACACCGATCATGCGCCTTTAACCCAGTTATACCGTAAAGCACGTTCATTGCCGGGGATTAAAAAGATTCTAATCGGTTCTGGTTTACGCTATGACCTTGCGGTGTTAAACCCAGAATATGTCAAAGAATTGGTGACACATCACGTTGGCGGTTACCTGAAGATTGCGCCAGAACATACCGAAAAAGGCCCATTATCGAAGATGATGAAGCCGGGGATCGGGACCTATGACCGTTTCAAACAAATGTTTGATCGTTTTAGTAAGGAAGCAGGGAAAGAGCAGTATCTCATTCCTTACTTTATCGCAGCGCATCCGGGTACGACGGACTATGACATGATGAACTTGGCGATTTGGCTGAAGAAGAATGGTTTCCGTGCCGATCAGGTGCAAACCTTCTATCCATCACCAATGGCGACTGCAACGACCATGTATTACACCGGTAAAAACCCGCTGGCTAAAGTGGCGCGTTATACTGAAAATGTCGATATCGTGAAAGGTGAAAAACGCCGCCGTTTGCATAAAGCCTTCTTGCGTTACCATGATCTAAACAACTGGCCGTTGCTACGTGAAGCGCTTAAAGAAATGGGGCGTCAGGATCTGATAGGGAACTCAAAACAGCATTTGATTCCGACGTATCAGCCTGCGGGTAGTGCTGAGGGCCAATACCAATCTGCACGTAAAAAGAACTCAAGCATTGCGGGTGATTCACAAAAACGTACAGGCGAACAAGGTAATCGGATGAAGGCTGCTCAATCGCGTCCTTCAAATACCAAGAAGCGTCCTGAGCGCGGTCAAATCTTGACGCAGCATACTGGTCTGCCGCCGCGTGAAACGGGTGATGCGAAAAAACCTTTTGGCGGTCCGAAACCCAAAGGAAAATCGAAGCCTAAATCACGCGCTTAAAATGATTAAATAAAAAAAGACACTTCGGTGTCTTTTTTTATGGGTGTTATGCTCGGCAGCATAAGACAGTTTGCATTTTTATATGCTGTTACAAGCTCAATGTCATATGTGTGTCGGTTATCTCAATGAAATACGAGCAAAATTTGACAGCTTATCGGAATTGTCTGACAGTGAGAGGAAATGCACTTGCTGTCGTTTTAGCGAATGATCTAAAGTATCTGTATATAGCAATGGATGCTATTACTCTGAACGAAGTGGCATGTGATGTTTAACGCTTTAAGTTTGCAACTTTTTGTCAGTTTAAATACGTATTGTGTGAAAGTTAGAGTTATTTTTTTTAATAGGAAATTAAAAAAATAATACTGGTTGTATACTTCGTCTTCAAAAGAAGTATGTCAAAAACCAAAAATATAAGAAATATAAAGGATTATGAGATGACTATATACATAGTAATAGGGAGTATTTTACTCTTCTGTGTGCTCATAATGGCTTGGAAAAGTTTAGAAGGTGATTCTAAGCAACAAGATAGCGCATTGAAACAACGTGCTATTTTCAACATTAATGAGCAATTAACCTACACGCGTTTAAAAGAAATTTTGCCTAAGCATACGATCCTCGCGCATGTGTCTTTTGATGCACTGTTGACCACGAAATATTATCGTACGCGGAACAAGTATCGAAATATGGTGGCGGACTTTGTCGTCTTAGATGAACAGCATCAGATCTTGGCGATCGTCGCTTTAGATGATCCGATGGTGCTAAAACGGATGCAGCAGTCGCAATATCAAGATGCTTTGCTCGCTTTGGCAGGCTATCGGGTCATTCGTTATGATGATGTGCCTGAGTACGTTCAATTACGCGAAGATTTCTTAAATGAGCAGCGTGTACAAGCGCCATTTGTACCGGTTAATGATCTGAAAAAATATCATTTATATTCAGATTTGGAACGTAAAAAGATCAAAATTATTGGATCTTAGGGATTCAAAGAGCAAAGTCTTTTGCAAAAAAAGCATGTCTTCAGACATGCTTTTTTTATTGTTATTCAGGCTTAATGGCTACGACCGTTAATTCTACCCGTACACGCGGGTCGTATAATTTGGCTTCGATACAAGTCCGTGGTAATGCTTCAATGTCTGACACCCACGTATCCCATACCTCATTGAATGCGGCATAATCCTGTTCAATATCTTTAAGATAAATGGTCACTGACATAATGTGGCTTTTATCTGTGCCGGCATCTGCAAGGAATTGATCAATGATCTCAAATGTTTGCTGTGTTTGTCCTTTGATGTCTAAATCAAGGTCTGTTGCCAATTGACCTGCCAAATGAACCAATTGACCAGAAATAGCGATTTCGGAAAAGCGTTTTGAAACATGCAGGCGTTGGATGGTCATGCGAAATATCCTGAAAGCAAAAAGGTCACTTAATCTTGAGTTTTAGGCATTGTAGCTGCAACTAAGGCCGTCAATAAACAGCCGACAGCAAGGTAGATTGCCACATAATGCCATGAACCATCACCCCAAATCACCAAAGCTGCTGCAATCATTGGGGTAAAGCCACCACCGATAATGCTAGCCACTTGATAGCCGACACCTGCGCCACTGTAGCGATAGGCGGTACCAAACAAGGAGGTAAAAATCGGCTGGTGTACACTCACCACCATATCATGGGCAATATTGGCAAGGAAAATTGCACCGACAATAATCAGCCAAGTATTTTGTGCATCAAGGGCCATAAAGAAAGGAAAGGCCGAAAGCGCACCAATTAAGCCACCCAATACACACATCTTACGATGATCAAATCGATCTGCTAGCCACGCAAATAGGGGAATGCTGAAGCAGCTAATGGCACCAACCATTAAGGTGATATTGAGGAAGAACTGTTTGTCCATGCCCAATTGAGCGGTGGAATAATTCAGTGCAAAGTTCGTCACCAAATACATGGTGAGTAACTCGGTCAAGCGCAGTGCAATAATGTAGAAAAAGGCTTTGGGGTGTTGGCTAATCGCTTGCAGAATCGGTAATTTTTGCGGCGTTTGCTGAGCTTTGACCACATGGTCGACAAATTCTTGTGATTCGTCTTGATCACGTCGAATCCACATTGCGATAGCCAGCAAGACAATACTGGCAATAAAGGGAATTCGCCACGCCCAATCAGCAAAAGCATCTTCACCCAAAGTGGCAATAATCAACGACACAGCGCCTGTTGCCAGAACGAGTCCGACGCCATAGCCAATTTGTACACCACTGCTGTAAAAGGCTTTTTTGCCTTTCGGGGCATTTTCAACTGCCATCAGAGCAGCGCCGCCCCATTCACCACCAACCGCAAAACCCTGTATTGCTCGAAGTGTCACGAGTAGGATCGGGGCCCACCAACCGATGGCCGCAAAATTGGGTAATAAACCGATACCGACAGTCGAAATGCCCATCAGGATCACGGTGAGCACCAACATTTTTTTCCGACCCAGTTTGTCACCAAAATGTCCAAACACAATGCCGCCTAAGGGGCGGAACAGGAAGCCGACGCCAAAGGTCGCCAAGGCTGCCAAGGTTCCCATATTGTTGCCAATACTGGGGAAAAACTGATCTTTGAAAATGAGTGCGGCAACAATGCCATAAAGTAAAAAATCGTACCAATCGACTACGGCACCAATGAAGCTACTTAATGCGGCTTTACGCGCACGTTGTTCTTGATTTTGTGAAATATTTTGAATATTTGGAGCAGTTTTTGCAGAAGGCATACAGCGGGGTATTCCATGATTGACAACAGAGTTGCCCTGTAATATTCGGATTTGATCGTCACGCCAATCACAGGACAGCATGCTGAAAGTAAAGGTGATTTTCAGCATCTCAGCGCATACACGGATAATGTAGTGCGCTGATAGAGTACTCTAATTTTAGGCTTTGTGAATAGCAAATTGCTTTAATTTTGTTCTTCTGCCTAAATCTTAAGCAAATACGATCTTCTTGAAGTTTTTAGAGCAGCGAAAGTTGTGCTTCTTGGTTTTGCGCACTTAATTGATAGACACCTACGCCAATCAGACGAAATTGATCGTCCTCAGAAATATGCATTTCATGCAGTAATTGCTGCAACACCTGCGCAAGGTCTTCACGATGATTCAGTGACGTTTTAAAACTTTTACTGTGCTGTAGCACTTGGAAATTCTTCAGTTTTAATTTGGCCGATACACCGCGCGCGCTTAACTGCTTTTTTTCTAAACTAGACCAAACTTGGTCAATCAGTTTGGGCCAATAGGGCTGACATTGGTTCAGGGTGAGATCATCATCAAAAGTGGTTTCTTTTGAAATCTGCTGACGCTCGCGGCTAGATTGGACCGGTCGTTCATCAATCCCTTGTGCATACAGATAAAGTTGTCGTCCATATTTACCGAAATGATGAATCAGAACGGCTTCTTCAATTTGTTGTAAATCACCCAATGTATTGAGTTGCATGGCTTTTAATTTTTCTTGAGTCACTTTTCCCACACCAGGAATTTTTTTCAGTGCCAAGTCATGGATGAAATGCAGAACTTGTGAAGGTTTGATAATACAAATGCCATTAGGTTTGTTCCAATCAGAAGCGACTTTAGCCAAAAATTTATTGGGCGCGACACCTGCGGAGGCAGTTAAACCAGTGCTTTGTAAAATCTCTGCCTGAATTCGCATAGCGACTTCGGTAGCGCTCGGAATGTGTTGTAAATTTTCTGTGACGTCCAAATAAGCTTCGTCTAAAGATAGTGGCTCAATCAGCGACGTATAGCGTTGAAAAATGGCATGAATTTGCGCCGAAACAGCACGATATTTTTCAAAATTAGGTTCGATCACCACGACCTGTGGGCAGAGTTTACGGGCCTGTGCCATCGACATTGCAGAACGTAAACCAAATTCACGTGCAGGATAGGATGCGGCACAGATGACTGCACGAGGGTGATGTGAAGACACAACAACAGGAAGCTGCTTGAGTTCTGGACGTTCCCGCAGCTCTACTGATGCAAAGAATGCATCCATGTCGATATGTATGATTTTCCTCATGCCTAGTTAGATCAGTGCCTAAAAATTGAATGTCAGTATCGCACAGTCAATCCAACGCTTTCCTCAATTTTTTAACTCGAACGACACAGGTTGACTGAGTAAAACCACCTTGGTGTTTTGAGCTGCTGCCGACTGTATCAATAGATTTAGACTTTGAGGGGTGTCATCGGCAAAGCGGGGTAAAAATTCGAGCTCTGGATTCAGTGGTTTGATAAAATTATCCCAATGAATTGGAATCACGGTGCTGGGTTGAAGAGTCGCTAAGGTTTCTTTGAAATATTGCTGTTGAAACACTGTCGTTTGCTTGGAAAGCTGAGCGATGCCTAAAAATAAGGTATCGACTTTTAGTTTTTGCAACTGTTTGGGCACAGCACCTGTACTGGCTTTGACTAAACTGTAATGTGGCCCATGTTGGATGAGATAGTCATATGATCCACCTTCTTTAAACTGACTAAAATGTGCAGGGAGTTGCAGTGGCTGCGAAATTTCTTCCCCCAAATCATCATTAACGGCCGTTGGCGGAGTATGTTGCGAGGGGATGGCAGTAATGGTGAATTTACCGATTTGCATCGGTTGCCAAGCTTGAACTTCGTGTAGTTGTGATTCATTGATTGGCATTGCCCGTGCGATATTTAAGGTGCTTTTAGAGCCGACAATCATGGCCTTGGGGAGCTGGTGGGCCAACATTGGAATATCGAGCGCATGATCATAATGTGAATGAGTCACGAAAATAACACGTGTGAGTTTTAAGTCGTATTGGTCGATATAGCTTTTTAATAAAGGCTGATCACTTTGAATCTGAGTGAATATGGTCTGACTAAGCGATGGACGAGTAAAGAAGCCATCGATGAGGATTTGCTCTTGGCCATCGTCAAACAGTAAGGTCGAAACGCCAAAGAATTTGACGTGATAGGGTGTCGCTGAGTGAGTATCTGTAGTGCTTTGTGTGGGATGTTGATAATGCCACGTTTTAAACGCTGCCAAGGTCCCCGAAGGTTGGACCATATAAGCCAACATCGCCGATGGCGAGGACTATAAAGACTGAAAATATAATAAGAAAAATTTTTAAAATACGCATCCTGCGACTCAGTTTTCATAGATTATTTGCTTCGATGTTGTCCTGAGTCGGTGAATAAATCAACGGGGTTTGATCGGGGAAACGCCATTTTTGTCTAAAAAATCAGTCCATGCATTGGCATCACCTGAAAATACATTTAAATCGACGGTGGTCGAGATGCCTTGAATTTTTCCTTGATTAGTATGTTGCCAAATCAGCCATTTCGGATTGTTTTTTAGATCGGGTGGGCCTTTATATTCGCGGACCCACAGCGGCGTCTGTTTAAACTCGCCAGCTAAAACAATATTATAAAAAGACTTCGAGGTATAAAAAATCGGTTGTTTGCCATAATGGCGGTGCAAGCGATCATGCATATAAGTGATTTCTTTGAGTAACTGCTCTTTGCTG
The DNA here is from genome assembly GCF_013419735.1 of Acinetobacter sp. YH12064. NCBI lineage: Bacteria > Pseudomonadati > Pseudomonadota > Gammaproteobacteria > Moraxellales > Moraxellaceae > Acinetobacter > Acinetobacter sp. YH12064. The sequence goes on along the minus strand of NZ_VOZP01000003.1, from coordinate 284,196 downwards.
TAGGTGTTAATGCAGTTGGTGTCATATTCCAAATCAATCACGGGAGGAAGGGCATCGGCTTTTTTCGGCACGGAAGCAATAAAATTTTCTGCCTGAATCTTGCCATCACGGCACAGACGATAAAAATGATAGGCCCCAACTAAAAAGCCGTTTTCCCGCGCTTGTAACCAGTTATCTTGAAATTTTCGATCTTTAAAATCACCACCTTCCGTAGCTTTGAGATAAACGAATTGGTATTTTTTAGGTGAAATTTTTGACCATTGAATATCTTTTTGATGATGAGAAACATCAAAGCCTTTGACGGGATATTCTTCTGCAGATGCAGGGCGATGTGGCATCACAGCTAAATAACCCAATCCAGCCACCACCATGACGCCGCTGATAGCGCTGAGTGCAATAATTGGGGTGTATTTTTTGAATGAACTTTTAGAGGTACGTGATTTGGCTTTTTTAGGCATGAAAATGTATCCAAGTGTCCTTTTTATCATAACCCTTTAAGGGCTGAACTGTCATAGATTTGCCCGATGACACAGGTTTAGACATCCACATGTTTAGGAATTTGCCAAAAAATCGCTGCGGTAATCAGGTTAATGCAGCCGAGTAAAATCAAGGTGCTATGGAATGCCGTTTCGATTTGTGCAGGACCATAATAGGCCGTAAACACGTTGACTAAAGTCCCTGCCAAAGCCACACCGATACTCATCGACACCATCATAATCATCGACAAGAAACTGTTGCCACTGCTGGCATCTTGTTGGGGTAAATCTTTGAGGGTTAAGGTATTCATCGAAACGAATTGCAGCGAGTTTAAAATACCAAAAATAAAAAAGTGTAAGGCACGTAACCATGTGGGGGTTTCAGCCGTAGAGAGCGCAAAACTGCAAATACAAGCGCCGACCAAGCAGGTATTTACCAATAACACTTTACGATAGCCAAAGCGTTGAATAATTTGACGAATAATCGGTTTGGATGCCAATGAACCGAGTACCGTCGGTATCATCAATAAACCTGTGATAAATGGCTCAAAGCCAAAAGCCACTTGTAGCATTAAGGGAATCAAAAATGGCATGGCATTGCCGCCAAGGCGGGCAAAGAAGTTGCCGATAATACCGATGGCATAGATCCGATTTTGAAATAATTTACTGCGAAACAGCGCATTGGCGTGGGTATGTGCATGAAAGGCATAGATCAAACTGGCGATGATCCCCGCAGCGACTAAAAGCAGGCTCCACCATAGCGGCAGATGCGGGCTGGCAAAGTTTTCAATGCCTAACGATAACCCCACCATGGCGACGACCAATAAGACAAAACCCATAAAGTCGAAGCGTTGTACGCTCGGTTCGGTCACATTGGGCATGGCTTTAAAGGTAATGAGTACCCCTAGCAGTCCCATTGGAATGTTAATTAAAAAGATCCAATGCCATGTTGCGACTTCCACCATCCAACCGCCAAGGGTAGGGCCAATTAAGGGGCCAATCAAACCGGCAAGGCTCATCAGACTCATGGCCGATAAAAACTGTGTCCGAGGAATCACTTTGAGCATTGCCAAACGCCCAACAGGTAGCAGTAATGCGCCACCTATGCCCTGAATTACCCGATAAACCAGCAGCTCATTCAGGCTATTGGCCATGCCGCAGCCTAGCGATGCTAACGTAAAAATAATAATGGCTGTGAAATAAGTATTTCGTACGCCAAAACGATCGGCCAACCAACCACTTAAGGGAATACACGCCGCAACGGACAAGACATAGGCCACGACCACACTATGCATTTGAAGTGGGTCTTCACCTAGACTTCTCGCCATAGCAGGGATTGCTGTATTGACGATGGTCGTATCCAGCCCTTGCATAAAAAAGCCAATAGAGACCAATAGCACAAGAAGTCTAAATTCGGGTTGTAAAGCCTGATGTGTTGGCGTGCTATTCATAAGTCAATAAAGCTGAGATTTTTAAACAGTTTAAATGAATATTGCCATTCAGATGTAGTAAAAGCTTTGCATAATTGAGCCAAAAAATTGCAAGAAAAATGCAATGAAAGTTTCATCTCTATGCAACCTAATGTTTATAAATTGGTCATATTTTAATAAAAGACGAATGAAAACATGAAACTACAAATTTCGGCGCTGATGTGATTAAACAAGGCGATGTGGGACCTGAAGATCTGATTTTTATTGCCGCCAAAGATTTGCCCAATGCTTAACCTTTGTTGGTGGTTGGAAATGAAGTGAGCGGTAGCACGGCGGTTTATCAGATTAAATTGAAATAATTAAAGTTTAAAGCATTTGTTTTATTTGAGGTTTTTATTTTAGTGTCGAGAAAAGCATGGCACGAAATTGTATGAACGCCAGATAAACTGTCATAATGCGTTCAAGTCCTTCATTTATTGGAGGGCTTTTTCTTTATGGCAAAGGTGTTTTATTTTCATGACAATCGAAATTCTGATGGTCATAGGCTTCTGTCTCGCGGCCTATTCTATTGTCGGTAATGATGTGCCACAGACATTGGGAACCTTTATTTCATCCAATGCGCATCGCCCTTGGTGGCTGTTGTGGATCTATGTCAGCAGTATTCTAGCCATTGTATTGGTTTATGGTTGGTACAGTTCTGGCGTGGGGGATGCATCTTATGGTCGTTTAGAAACGATTCCATTTCCCGCAGAAGGGGTCACGTGGCTCTATATTGTGCCACCGATCTTACTGATCATTTTGACTCGCTACGGAATCCCGGTCAGCACCACATTCTTAGTGTTAACGATTTTCTCTCCGAGTAGTCTCGGGTCGATGTTAACCAAGTCCATGATGGGTTATGCGGTAGCTTTTGTTGTCGCAATTATTGTTTATCGTTTTGTGATTAAAGGCATCTCGGTTTATTTCAGTAAAACACGTGATGAAACACCCTCGAATATTTGGGTGGGACTACAGTGGGTTTCGACGGCATTTTTATGGAGTCAGTGGCTGATTCAGGATTTGGCCAATATTTTTGTCTACGTCCCTCGTCAGGTGCCGCTGGAGTTCCTGATTTTTGCAATTGTGGTGTTTATCGTACTACTTGGGATCATTTTGTACCAACGTGGTGGGGCGATTCAGGGCATTATCGACACCAAAACGGGTGTGGCTGATATCCGCTCGGCAACCATTATCGACTTTATGTATGCCTTGATTTTATTGGTGTTCAAAGAGTGGAGTAATATTCCAATGAGTACCACTTGGGTGTTCTTGGGCTTACTCGCAGGACGTGAATTTGCTATGTCCATGCATTTACATGAAGTGAATAAATATCGAACTTCACGAAATGTCAGCAAAGATGCGATGAAGTTGATGCTTGGTTTACTGATGAGTATTTTCTTAGCGACAACCTTGCCATGGTTCTATCGTGTGGTGTCCGGTTAAGTCGGCACGATCTCGATTTGAAGTAGGATATCGAGTAATAAAAAGGGGAATAATTTATTCCCCTTTTTGACATCTAAAATACAGTTAGACCACGAAATTTTTTGGGCAATCTAAATTTTTTAGTGCACTAAAGATCTGCTTCGAAGAATTACATACGATCAATTTGGCACGATGCTGCGGCGGCAAGAAACCTTCAGCGACCGCATGGTCTAATTGTGCAATTAGTGCATCATAGAAGCCATTGACGTTATAAAGCATCATCGGTTTTTGGTGTTGATTCAACTGTCCCCAAGTAGCGATTTCTAGAATTTCTTCGAATGTACCGAGACCACCGGGCAGAGCAACAAAGGCACTTGCACGTTCTGCCATCATGGCTTTACGCTCATGCATACTGCGCACGACGTGTAGTTCAGTCAAATGATTATGTGCAATTTCATAATCCAACATAAACTCAGGAATCACACCCACGGCTTCGCCGCCATGTTCGACCACAGCGTCAGCAACTTGACCCATCAGGCCAATACTGGCGCCACCATAGACCAGACCAAAACCATGTTCAGCCAAGCCTTGCGCTAATGCGATGGCTTTTTCTTGATAAATTGGATTGTTACCAGAGCGGGAGCCGCAATACAGTGCGATTAAAGGTTGTGTTGTAGCAGGAGAAGGATTACCACGTTTTTCTGTCATTTTTAATCCGCTATTCATTACGTTTTAATTTTACCTTAGCATGTTATTTTTTATGACACTACATTGGCAGCTAAATATGACAATTTAATGTCATCACTGGGTTTAAATTCTTCCATACTGAGATTGTACTTTGGTAAAAAAGGGTGAATTTTTACCTTAACTTGCTATACTTAAAACTTCATTTCAAGCTAAAGAACCGTCATGGGTAGTGGTTGTTGTCACTCAGCACACATCAAAATATTAGAAAGAACGCCATTAAAAGCGTTTGCGCATGTCCAATGCATTTCATCTTCAAATCAGCATGATCTACGTGTGAATAACATTCAGGAGATACAATTATGATCTTTGAATGGATGTCCGACCCATCTGCATGGGTGGGTTTATTGACACTGGTGGTGCTTGAGATTGTTTTAGGTATCGATAACCTGGTATTTATTGCGATTCTTGCGGAAAAATTACCGCCAGAACAGCGTAATACTGCACGGATTGTCGGCTTATTGCTTGCATTGTGTATGCGATTGGTCTTACTGGCCTCGATTGCATGGGTGGTGACTCTAACCAATCCACTGTTCCATATTTTTGACCATCCATTTTCCGGTCGAGATCTAATTTTACTGTTTGGTGGGGTGTTCTTACTGTTTAAAGGCACCATGGAACTGCGTGAACGTCTTGAAAACAAGCCCATGCTAAAGGAAGAAAATCCTGTGCATGCGACGTTTTGGATGGTGATTGTGCAGATTGTGGTGCTTGATGCCGTGTTCTCGCTCGACAGCGTGATTACCGCTGTCGGGATGGTGAAACACCTTTCTGTCATGATGATTGCGGTCATTATTGCTGTCGGCATTATGCTGTGGGCATCTAAACCACTGATGAACTTCGTGAACCGTCACCCAACGGTGGTGATTCTGTGTCTGTGTTTCTTGATGATGATCGGTTTCTCGCTCTTAGTCGAAGGCTTTGGTTTCCATATTCCAAAAGGTTACTTATACGCGGCCATTGGTTTCTCTGTCATGATTGAGTTCTTGAACCAAACCATGCGTCATAATCAGGAAAAAATGGTGACAACCACAGACTTACGTTATCGCACAGCCTCAGCGGTGATGCGTATGCTCGGTGGGAAAAATGTTGCAGACAATCAAAATGAAAATGAAGATGTGCTTGCAACACGTGCCTTTGCCGATGAAGTCTTTGATGAAGACAACGGGGTTTACCACAGTGTCATGGTACAAGGGGTACTGGGTTTATCTGAACGTCCAGTGAAGTCAGTGATGACACCTCGTCCTGAACTAGAATGGATTGACTTGGATGAAGCGCCTGAGGCGATTCGTGCTCAATTACTCAGTACCACGCATTCACGTTTGATTGTGGCACACGGCGAGTTAGACAATATCGCGGGTGCGGTACTGACTCATAAAGTCATGAATGACTATATTGAAACGGGCGTACTCGATTTCGAAAAACATCTCCGTGAGCCTGTAGTGGTGCATGAAAATGCACAAGTCTTGATGGTGATGGAACAACTGCGTCAAGCGCCGTTGCAAATGGCCTTGGTGTTGAACGAATACGGTTCAATTGAAGGGATTGCAACACCAATTGATGTCTTAGAAGCGATTGCTGGTGAGTTTCCCGATGAAGATGAACCGGAGACAGCAGCAGAAAGTCTCGATGATGGTTCATTGTTACTCGATGGCTCAACTGACATTCGTCATGTGTCTTTATTGTTGGGTCGTGACTTGGTGGATGATGCTGAACAGTATTCGACATTGTCCGGATATATCTTATTTCATTTGGGCCGTTTACCAGCCAATGGTGAAAAATTCAAAGCGGATGAACACATTTTTGAAGTGGTTACGATGGATGGTCATAAGATTGAAAAAGTGCATGTCATTCCCATGCCAACTGAAGATTAAGTTGCGTATCGGGGGGGGTAATCTATATAGATCACTGATGTTACGCACGTAAAAGTAATTACGCATTTTTAAAATGATTTTTAAGTCTATTCGACGGAGTCTTACATCTAGGGTTTAAATAAAGGGATTAGCCTTCGGCTGGAGGTACTTTTGTTTCGGCAAAAGTACCCAAAACCATTGTCATCCGCAAAACTCGTTCACTACCGTCAAATTATTCAAAGCATTGCAAAAACATTTTTGATTAGAAGTGGTCCTGTCTCAAACACTTGCGGATGACCTTACCGTGTATCATTCTTTTATTTGAATCGATACGGATCTACTGATGAAAATTGTGTGGAAAGATCCGTTAAAATAGCCTGCATTGTCAGGCTATTTTTTTATGGAAACAAATATGTCACAAGTCCAGTGTCCGTGTGGCAAAGGTGAATATGGTAGCTGTTGTCAGCCCTTACATGCGGGGCGTGAAAATGCACAAACTGCAGAGCAATTGATGCGATCACGTTATAGTGCATTTGCACAACATGAGATTGATTATATTGTACAAACAACTGCAATTGGACAGCAGCAAGCCTTAGATGTCAGTGCCATTGCAGCGTGGAGTCAGGCCAATCAGTGGTTAAAGCTTGAGGTGGTACAGGCTCAAGAAAAGCTCGATAAAAACCATGCTCAAGTTGAATTTAAAGCCCATTATCACGATGGGCAGCAAGCGCAGGTACATCATGAAATTTCACACTTTGTGAAGTTCGAGCAACGCTGGTATTTCCTTGATCCGACCACAGAGATGCAAATCACCATGAAGCAGCCGTGTATTTGTGGTTCTGGACGAAAATTTAAACAATGTTGTGCGCAATTTTTATAACATTTGAGCAGATTTAGCTTAGAATAGCGCGCATCTCAACCCTCAGTGGAAGAAGGGCGATGTTACTTACCGTTATTTATATTATCGCAATCACGGCAGAAGCAATGACAGGTGCATTGTCTGCGGGTCGGCGGAGTATGGACTGGTTTGGGGTAACATTGATTGCCTGTGTCACGGCACTGGGGGGCGGTTCGGTTCGTGATGTGCTTCTTGGGCACTATCCACTGACGTGGGTTAAGCATCCCGAATATCTCATGCTGACCTGCTTTGCTGCATTCGTCACCATCCTGATTGCAAAGTGGATGCGTCATCTGCGTAATATCTTCTTGGTTCTCGATGCCCTAGGTCTTATTGGTTTTACCATCATTGGCTGTCAAATCGCTTTAGAAATGGGACATGGTTTTGTGGTTTCTGCGGTAGCAGGGGTACTAACGGGCGTCTCTGGCGGTATTTTACGAGACATCCTGTGTAACGATGTCCCACTGGTGTTCCGTCGTGAACTTTATGCCAGTATTTCTTTTGTGTCCGTGATTTGTTATTGGCTCTGCATTGAGATTGGCTTATCGCTAGAATTGACCGTCATTGCGACGCTCATTTTCGGTTTCACCTTACGTCTGATCGCCATTTACTTTGGCTTAGAAATGCCTAAATTTATTTATAAAGATGATGATGATCAGTCAGTATCTTCAAAAGATTTGTCATAGCCGCGTTGCTATAACATCACATTAAAATGCTAAAAAGACGGATCAATGGTCGGTCTTTTGCATGGATCTATACTAAAAAACGCAAAATCATACATCCTGTTGGGAAAGCAGTGTTCATCCTTCCACCAGTTCAGAGATCTTGTTATGGACTTAGTCTCACGTATACAACGCTTACCCATCGGTAAGTTTCACTACACTTTACTTTGGGTTATTGGCCTTGGCTGGATGTTTGATGCCATGGATACGGGACTCATTTCCTTCATCTTAGCGAAAATGGCTGAAGATTGGGCCATGACGCCAAATGATAAAAGTTGGGTGGTCTCGATTGGTTTTGTTGGGATGGCGATTGGTGCGGTGTTTTCTGGTGGATTGGCCGATCGCTTCGGCCGAAAAACAGTCTTTGCATGGACATTGGTGATTTATAGCTTAGCCACCGCTGCATGTGCATTTGCACCTAATCTGACTTGGTTGTTGGTATTTCGTTTTATTGTCGGCCTAGGTTTAGGTGGACAACTCCCAGTCGCGGTGACTTTGGTCAGTGAATATATTCCAGCGCATGTACGTGGACGTTTTATTGTCTTACTGGAAAGTTTTTGGGGACTGGGCTGGTTGGTTGCTGCATTGGTCTCACGCTTTATTATTCCTGATTTTGGTTGGCATGCAGCGTTCCTGATTGGCGGTATTCCTGCGTTATATGCGATTGTGATTTGGAAAATGGTGCCCGAATCGGTGCCTTATTTAATTAACCGTGGACGTTTTGATGAAGCACACGCATTGGTGAAAAAGATTGAAGCCAAATGTGGTGTGCAAGTTGTTGAAATTTTTGAGGTCAAACCGGTTGCAGAAAAGCACAACATCAGTTTTTCACAGCTTTGGTCAGGCATTTTTGCACGTCGTACTTTAATGCTTTGGCTCATTTGGTTCGGTATCGTTTTTTCTTACTACGGTATTTTTACGTGGTTACCAAGTTTATTGGTCAAAGAAGGCTACACCATTGTTCAATCCTTTGAATATGTCTTGGTCATGATTTTGGCACAATTGCCGGGTTATATTGCAGCGGCATGGTTGGTCGAAAAATTGGGTCGTAAAGCTACTTTGGCGGGCTTCATTGGGATGTGTGCCATTTCGGCATATTTCTTCGGTCAGTCTGGCAGTGTGACAGAGATTGTGATTTGGGGCTGTTTAATGTCTTTCTTTAATCTCGGTGCTTGGGGCGTACTTTATACCTATACACCAGAACAATATCCGGCCAATATTCGTGCCTTTGGTTCGGGCTGGGCGGGTGCCATTGGTCGGATTGGGGGCATTGCAGCACCTTTTGCCGTGACACATATGATGGATATGGATCATGGTTTTAGCTATGTCTTTATGATGTTTACAGCAGTCTTAATTGCAGTTGCCGTGGTGATTTTGGTTTTAGGTGAAGAAACTAAGGGCAAAACTTTAGAATCCATCGGTCTATAAAGACTGTTGAATTTTTAGTTGATCATGGTGAATAAAATGGATATTTTTACGCCATAAGACACAATTTGTCGCAGAGTGTTAGATCATCCCCTTGTATAGGGGACACCTGCGACATAGCATAAGAACCCAATAAAGAACGAACAATTTAGGATTACAGGTTGTTATGACAAGCCTTGCGCATCATGCGACAGAAAACCGTTCCGTAGCAGAATTTACCGAACAAGCATATCTCAACTACGCCATGTACGTGATTATGGATCGTGCATTGCCACATATCAGTGATGGTCTAAAACCCGTTCAGCGTCGTATCGTCTATGCGATGAGCGAGCTCGGGTTAAAGCCAACGGGTAAGCCAAAAAAATCTGCACGTACGGTTGGTGATGTACTGGGTAAATACCATCCTCACGGTGACTTAGCTTGTTATGAAGCCATGGTCCTCATGGCGCAGCCGTTTAGTTATCGCTATCCATTTATTGAAGGTCAGGGAAACTGGGGCTCACCAGATGATCCGAAATCCTTTGCAGCGATGCGTTATACCGAAGCAAAACTGTCTGCTTATAGTGATTTATTATTGTCTGAGTTAGGACAAGGAACCTGTGATTGGCAGGATAACTTTGATGGTTCGATGAAAGAGCCAGTGAATTTACCGGCACGTGTTCCAAATATTTTACTCAACGGTACAACGGGTATTGCTGTGGGTATGGCAACGGATATTCCACCGCATAACTTACGTGAAGTGGTGAAGGGCACCATCGCCTTAATTCGCAATCCAAACTTAACCGATGAGAAAGTCGCAGAATATATTCCTGCACCTGATTTGCCGACACGTGCGGAAATTATTACCTCTCCAGAAGAATTACTCAAAATACAAACCACAGGTCGCGGTAGTTATCGAACTCGTGCGGTGTACAGTATTGAGAAAAATGAAATCGTGATTACGGAGCTGCCGTATCAGGTTTCAGGCTCAAAAGTGATCACGCAGATTGCAGATCAAATGCAGGCGAAGAAGTTGCCATTGGTCACGGACTTACGTGATGAGTCAGATCATAAAAACCCAACACGTTTAGTGATTGTCCTGCGCTCAAACCGTATTGATGCTGAATCGGTGATGAGCCATCTATTTGCAACCACCGACTTAGAGTCGAGCTATCGTGTCAATATGAACATGATTGGCGCAGACGGTCGTCCGCAAGTGAAATCGATACGCCGTATTTTGTTGGAATGGATTGAAATCCGTAAAAATACCGTAACACGTCGTTTGACTTATCATCTGAATAAAATTGAAAAACGATTACATATACTTGCAGGCTTGATCATTGCTTATCTGAATATTGATGAAGTGATTCGTATTATTCGAGAAGAAGATCAGCCTAAACCGGTGTTGATGACGCATTTTAATATCGATGAAATTCAAGCCGAAGCGATTTTAGAACTTAAGTTACGTCATTTGGCAAAACTTGAAGAAATGGAAATGCGCCGTGAACAAGAAGAATTGGAAGCCAAAGCAGCCATTATTCGTGAACAATTGGCGAACCCTGAATCATTAAAAGCATTGATCATTAATGAACTTAAAGAAGATGCGAAGAAATTTGGTGATGACCGCCGTTCTCCAATTGTGAAACGTGCAGAAGCCCATGCGATTAATGAACAAGATATGCTTCCTGCAGATCCTGTGACTGTGGTGTTGTCTGAAGCGGGTTGGATTCGCTCGGCGAAAGGTCATGAAGTCGATGCTGAGAACTTAAATTTCCGTGCAGGTGACCAATATCTCAGCCATGCGCAAGGTAAATCAAATCAACGCGTTTATGTCTTAGATGATGCCGGTCGTAGCTATGCTTTGGGCATCAATACTTTACCATCCGCGCGTGGTTTAGGTGAGCCTCTGAGTTCTAAACTTGCACCTGCAAGTGGTGTCGGCTTTAAACAAGTATTTATTGCTGAAGATGAAACAGAAGTCTTGGCGATGAGTAGTAAAGGCTATGGCTTTAAAACCCAAGCCAAAAACCTCGATACCAATGCAAAAGCAGGTAAAGCCTTCCTTACCTTATCTGAAGGCGCGGCGGTCATGAATTTAACGGCGATTGAGAATGCAACACATCTTGCACTCCTCAGTTCTGCAGGGCGTTTGCTGTTGGTTGAACTTGATGAATTACCAGTATTGAATAAGGGTAAAGGTAATAAATTGATACAACTTGAAGCAAAAGATCAAATAGTATCCATGACAACTTTGAATTTAGATGAAATAATTCAAGTGCTTGCAGGAAATCAACAATTAAAGCTTAAAGGCGACGATCTGCAAAAATATGTGGGTAAGCGTGCATCGAAAGGCGTGTTGTTACCACGTGGATATCAAAAAGCAAATAAACTGTTCATTCAAAGATAATACTAGCATCCATGGAACGAAATACGTTATATATGCTGTTATTCGTGAAATGGATGCAATATTAAGCACAAACAAGTTAAATAATGACCGCTTAATATTGAAAAAAAACAGTTGGATTATTAAGGATTACGACAGGAGAATTGGGCGTTATGGAAAAGATTTGGTTCGCTGAATACCAAAAGACAGGGATTCCAGAAACTGTAGAATTACCCGCAGAAAATACCTCATTGGTCGATATTTTTGAGCGTAATTTTCAGAAGTTTGGCTCAAGAGATGCCTTTATCTTCATGGATAAAGTCTTAACTTTTAAAGAACTTGATGAAGCTAGCCGTAAATTTGCAACTTATTTGCAAAGCTTAGGTTTGGCACAAGGTTCACGCGTTGCAGTTATGATGCCGAACGTTCTTCAATATCCTGTTGTCGCATTGGGTGTATTCCGCGCTGGCCTGGTATTGGTCAACGTGAATCCACTGTATACCTCTCGTGAACTTGAGCATCAATTGAATGACTCTGGTTCAGAGGCATTGGTTATCATTGAAAACTTTGCATCTGTTTACCAAGCGATTATTGGTAAAACCCCAGTAAAACATGTGATCGTGGCATCTGTGGGTGACATGCTCGGTACACTGAAAGGTACATTGGTTAACTTTGTATTACGTTCAGTGCGTAAACAAATTCCAGCTTGGAACATCCCAGGTCATATTCGCTTTAATGCAGCAATGTCTAAAGTGAGTGCAAACAATTACAAACGTCCAAACCTAACTTTAAGTGATACTGCAGTACTTCAGTATACTGGTGGTACAACTGGCGTATCTAAAGGCGCAGAATTGACACATCGTAACCTTGTGTCAAACATGTTGCAGTGTGATGGTATTTTCCAAAGTAAATTTGGTCAGCAAGATGGTCAGCCAGATGATCGTATCTTCTGTGCATTACCGCTGTATCACATCTTTGCATTTATGGTGTGTGCACTTTACGGTATGTACAAAGGTCAGGCAAACGTATTGATTCCTAACCCGCGTGATCTACCTGCGGTAATGAAAGAATTACGTAAATACCAACCTTCATTCTTCCCAGCAGTGAATACATTATTCAACGCTTTGGTGAACAATGAAGAGTTCAAGCAACTTGATCACAGCAAGCTAAAAATGGCGATGGGTGGTGGTATGGCAGTACTTCCTTCGACTGCAGAAGCGTGGAAGAAAGTTACCGGTACCAATATCATCGAAGGTTATGGTTTATCAGAAACTTCACCTGTTGCAACCGCAAACCCTCCAGCGTCTATGGAATTCAGCGGTACAATTGGTATTCCATTGCCACTGACTGAAGTTGCTATTTTAGATGATGATGGCAATGAAGTTGCTCAAGGTGAGCAAGGTGAAATTTCGATTCGTGGTCCTCAAGTCATGAAAGGCTATTGGAACCGTCCAGATGAAACTGCCAAAGTAATGACGGCGGACGGTTTCTTCCGTACAGGTGACATTGGTGTCATGGATCCACGTGGTTATGTGAAGATTGTAGACCGTAAAAAAGACATGATTTTGGTATCGGGTTTCAACGTTTATCCTTCTGAAATTGAAGAAGTTGTTGCAAAACATCCAAAAGTGCTAGAAGTTGCTGCGATTGGTGTTCCTGATGAAAAATCAGGTGAAGTACCTAAATTATTCGTTGTGAAAAAAGATCCATCTTTAACGACTGAAGAAGTTTTGGCATTCGCAAAAGAAAACTTAACTGGCTATAAACGCCCACGTTATGTTGAATTTATGGATGAATTACCAAAATCGAATGTTGGTAAGATTCTACGTAAAGATTTGCGTAAAACAGCATAATATAATGCATAAAAAAAGCGCCTTCGGGCGCTTTTTTTATCGCTCTTAATTTAGATCATTAAAGCTTGCCTTTATTCATCGACCAGCGATCAAAGTAGCGACGTCCTACTCCAAAAACACCTAAGAAGATAAACATCGCGCCGAACTGACGACTAAAGCCAGATTGGTTATAGCTGCCATAGGTTAAAATATTGTCGACTAAACAATATAGTGCAATGACAATGACCCAATGCCAAAGGGGAAGTTGCTTGATGGAAACTGCATAGAATGCAATCCACATTATGACAAAGCTGAAAACAGTCGACCATACATTTAAGTTGGCACAGATCACAGCAAGTAAAAATGCAGTCACAGGAATGACAATTTTTAAAACACGATCGACGCGAAGCTGATGGCGTTTTTGCTCTTCAAGAACTTCAAATAATTGATCTTGATCAGAAGTACTCATAGAGGATCCTTTCATCTGCCGATTATAAAAACACTATATTTAACAAAAATTATTCACGAAATGCCATGGTATTATAGCAGCCATAAAAATCTTCCTGAGAAAAAACACATGCACAGCATCAGTGGGATCATCTATCTCATTTTGGCCGCTTGTTTACTGCCATATGTATTTACATTTATTGCGAAGCGAGCTGCAGGTTTTAAGTCGAGTGATAATCAAAATCCACGTGAAGTTTTAGCGCGCTCTACAGGGTTGGCGAGCCGCGCACATGCAGTGCAGCAAAATAGTTTTGAAAGTTTACCTTTATTTATTGCGGCTATATTAATGGCTGAATATATGGTGATTCATCAACAATACATCATGACCTTTGGGATTGCCTATCTCGTTTTACGCGTCATTTATGGGCTATGTTATTTAGCCAATTGGGCAACTTTACGTTCAATCATTTGGACCTTGTCGATGTTATGCCCGATTTGCCTGATGTTATTGGTTATTAAATTAAGCTAAATGTTCTGCTTGATGATTAAATTATCAGCATGATCGCTAAAATCACAAAAAAAGCGATAAAACCGTTATAATTGTGCCGGATTAAAAGATTTAACTTTGTTTAAAGAGTGATGCTATGAGCTACAGCAATATCCCAGCGGGTAAAGATGCACCAAACGACATCTATGTCATTATTGAAATTCCTGCAAATGCAGCACCAATCAAATACGAAATCGATAAAGATTCTGATGCGTTATTTGTAGACCGTTTCATGGGTACTGCAATGTTCTACCCAGCGAACTATGGTTATGTTCCAAATACATTATCTTTGGATGGTGACCCACTAGACGTACTTGTGGTAACTCCACATCCAGTAGAACCAGGTTCTGTAATTCGTTGCCGTCCTGTTGGTAAATTGAACATGGAAGATGACGGTGGTGTTGACGCAAAACTCGTTGCGGTTCCACACGACAAATTGACTCCGCTTTATAAAGATGTTCAAGAATATACAGATCTTCCTGCGTTATTGATCAATCAAATTGAACATTTCTTCCAACACTACAAAGACTTAGAGCCTGGTAAATGGGTTAAGTTAAGTGGTTGGGAAGGTGCTGATGTTGCTAAACAAGAAGTACTTAGCTCAATTGAAGCTTACAAAGCTGCGAACAAATAATATTGTTTTAAGCTGAGCATCGTTTTTATATAAAAACGATGCTCATAAAAAAACCTGCACAGTGTGCAGGTTTTTTTTTCGCTATCTTAGAGGAGCTGTGAAATTAAAATAATTTCACAGGGATGTCTAAGAATAAACGCCATTCGTTTGTATCGCCGATATAAGCATTTGTTTGGTAATCATCGCTAGCACGGTAGTATGAGTGACGAACACGTAAGCTTGCATCTTTGGCAAAACCAGATTGAACAGTATATTTCACTTGGTTAAAGAATTCGCGTTCTTGTGCATCGTCAGTTAAGCCAGCAACTTTGATGTCCCAGCCATATACAAATGCAGTTGTCCAAGTTAAACCAGGAACATTCATACCCGCAAAGTTATATGTGTATTGAACCTGAGCAGATTTTTCATCATTACCGATGAAGTCAGATAGATAAGAGTTTGGTAGGTAGATACTTTGACCGCCATCAGCATTTTCGCCATAGTCATAACCAGTGTTGCCACTGTTTTGTTGGTAAGCCAACATTACGTTATGGTTACCCGTGTTATACGTACCTGAAACCGCCCAAATCGAGTTTTGACGATCTGAGTCATCTGCAAGGATTTGTGAATAAGTACTACCTTCTTTGTCCCATTCAGTATGGTAACCACTAAAGTCAAAAGTTAATGTATCTTTGTTTGCTAATGGATAGGTATAGTTCACATTTGCATAATGGCGCTCAAGCGCTTCTTTGCTGTCTAAACCGTAGTATGACGCATTAAGCTGATCATTAAATTTGTATTTAGCACCCCAAACAATTGCGCGGTCTAATTTACGACCATCAGTATCAATTTGATCTGAGTATTGGTTTTTAGTGAATTTACCAGCTGTCAGTTCTAAGCCATTAATTTCACGGCTTGTTGCTAACACACCTTCAAAATATTCAGGAACCAAACGAGCTGTGTTACTTGCAAGTACAGGTAGATCTAGAACTTGAGTACCATAAGTCACAGTTGTATTTGAAATACGTGCTTTTACGTTCGCGCCACCACGAGCCCAATGATCATAAGTATCACCAGAGTTTTCTTTGCCATTCAACGTTTCACGAGGAATCATGTTGTTGCCGGCATTGTTGTTGTCACCGATTTTAAATGAACCATCACCAACAACACCTACACCAAAGCCAACAACACCTTGAGTGAAGCCTGAATCTAATTTCACAATCGCAGTTTGTGCCAGTGAGCTAGTGTCATCTACACCATTTTTCTTATCGCGCTTAATGTAACCTGTACGGAACAATACAGAGCCTTCGGCATCTTCCACAAAGCCTTTAGATTCACTTTGTTCGCTAGCAAAAGCAGTAGAAATAAGAGCAGCGTTTACTAAGACTGCAAGTGTTAGTTGTTGAGCTTTAAGCATTGGGAGAGAGCCTCATGCAAATTTGGTTAATATGTAGTGCGATTGTATATTTTTTCTTAAAAAAATCACTATTTTTAATGCGCTTATTACACTAAAGTTAGAAAATGGCCAGATCATTGGTCAATCTGTAATAAGCAAATGTTTCGTATGTTATTGTTGTTTAACAAATAGTTTATTTAAATTGAATATATATTAATCTAAAGAGAAGTTTATTCATTGCTTATCATAAAAAAATATAAAAAATGGTAAAAACTTTCATTTAACTTGCTGATTTATCATTACTCTTTGCGACAAATTGTACTGAATTTAAATTCGTATTTTGATCAAAAAGTATATCAATGGTTGAGGTGCATGGCATCTATGTTCAGGCAAAGTAAGCACTGTTGGCGTGTTTTTTGTAAATAGAGAATGACTTTTAGCGAAGTCGTCAGAAATGTTTTCCTTAAAATCTAGCTCAATAAAAGATGATAATAATCTTGATAAATACATATTAATGAAAGCATTAAATCATTGTTAAAGACTTGAACGCTATAAAAGATATTTTATGAATCAAAAGCTTAGTTTTTACTGTTTTATATAATCTTAGCTTTGTTTTTAAATGATTTAATTGATCAAAATAAGAAAAAAGGTGCTATACAGTGCGGTAAAATCGATTAAAATCGGCGCTAAATTTTACTCAACCCAATCCACGATCGATCCGATGTGGGGACTAAACATGATTCAATTTTATAAAAAAGCAATTTTAAGTATTTTAGTGACCCTAGGTACAGCCCCTGCATTTGCAGAACAAACTGAACAAGTCACAACAGCACAAGGGAATTGGTCTGGAAGTTTGGGCGTGGTAAACAAATATGTGTACCGTGCGAGTGAAGAAAATGATCAAGCTGCATTACAAGCCGGACTGGAATATGCACACAACAGTGGGCTGTTCGCGGGCTATTGGGGTTCTACACTCAACTATGATCCTACGGACGACAGTCAGTCGCATGGTTTTGAACATGATTTCTATGTCGGATATGGACGTGAACTGAATGAAGATTGGAGCTATAAGTCACAAGTGATGGCTTATGTCTATCAAGGTGGAGGTTCTGTTTATAACGACGACCGATCTGAAAAGCGTCGCACGACAGGCGTCGAATTTATTCAGGACATAAGTTATAAAGATTTAACTGCAAGCATGGCTGTATTGTTGTCTGATGTTAATTATGGCAACGCAGGCGATGTATATCTGAATGCTGCTTATAGCTATGCATTACCTTATGATGTTTCATTAAATTCATCGCTTGGTGTTTCTGTTTTTAATGACAGTCGTGATGACAGCCTATTAACAACCACAGAAGATGTGGTGTTCACTGAAGCACGTTTGGGCTTGAGTAAACCGATTGCAGATACTGGATTTGAAATTGCTGCTGACTATGTATGGGGCGGTAAAGATCGTGAAGGCGAGCAATTAGACGATAACGTTGTAGTTGGATTGACCTATTCTTTCTAACATTAACGAGTTGACTGTATTTGGTCATATTCTTGAAAGTGCATAATGGTGATTGTGCACTTTTTTTATGCATTTTTGAGATCGGTGTTGAAAAAATTTACTCAAAAAAGCGCATTTTTAAAATCCTGTTACAACTATCAACCTGAAGATTTAAATAATCTAAATAGATGAAAATCTGCATTCTAAAATAAATTAAAGAGAAAAAAGGCCAAATAGGATAATTAAAAAATAATAAATAAAAACAGTAATATATTGGTTTTTTATAAACCAAAATGGTGACTTTTATAAAAAAAATATGCGCTTATTTTTAAACATGGCACAGCGCTTGCTAATACCTCATTGAGTTCAATGAAATAACCAAAAAATACGTCGTCGCACGATGTGGGGGAACAAACCATGAAATTTGCACTTAAAGCTTTATCAATCGCTGTACTAGGAACAGCATCGATGTTTACTTTTGCTGAAGCACCTGCTTCTGAGCATTCTGTATCCGGAAATATCGGCGTACTGTCTAGCTATAATTTACGTGGTATTACCAATGTGCCTGAAAATAGCGGCGCAACTATTCAAGGTGGTTTGGACTATAGCCATGCGTCAGGCTTCTATGCAGGTTACTGGGGTTCAACCTTAGATTATGCACTTGGTGAAGAAGGGCGTGATTCTTTTGAACATGACTTTTATGCAGGTTATAACGGCAAAATTACTGAAGATTTAGGTTATACCGTCGGTGGTACGTATTATTACTACTATGAATCGGATGTTGATTCCGATGGTTTCGAAACTCTCTTAGGATTGAACTACAAAGACTTTAGCGTAACTGCGCAAACCTTAACTCAAAATACGACTTGGGGTAACAAGGGCGATACGTATATCTTAGGTAGCTACAGTTATGCATTGCCAAAAGATTTCACCCTAAATACTTCATTGGGCCTATATGCATATGGTGATGATGACGAATTTGTAGAAACCACTGAAGACTTTGGCTTCCGTCATTTTACAGCAGGTTTAAGCCATCCATTGGGTGACACTGGTGCGAGCGTAAATATGGATTATATCGTGGGTGGTTATGACCGTCTGGATGAAAAACAAAAGAATAAAGTCGTATTTGGCTTGAAATACGAATTCTAATTTTAAAAAGCATTAAAAATGGCGACCTAGGGTCGCCATTTTTTTAAGCATTGAGTTGGCTTCGATAGGACAGCGCTTCAGAAATGTGTTGAGCTTGAATGTGTTCACTTTGAGCTAAGTCGGCAATGGTTCTTGCAACACGTAACACCCGATGATAAGCACGAGCAGATAAATTCATTCGCTGCTGGGCTAACTGTAAAATATTCTGCGCAGTAGCATCCAAAACCGCTTGTTGCTCCAATTGCGTCGGCGTCAGTGCCATATTGGATTTTTGCTGACGTTCTATTTGTAACTCATAGGCACGAATGACACGATGCCTAACCGTACTTGAGCTTTCAACCTCTTGCGAACTTTGTAATTCATGCGCTGCCAGTGGCGGGACATCTATATGTAAATCAATACGATCTAATAATGGACCTGAAATACGGTTTTGATAGCGTTTAATACTTTCAGCACTACATTGACAGCGGCTGTCTTGGTTGAAGGCATAGCCACATGGGCAAGGATTCATCGCCGCAATTAGTTGAAAATTTGCAGGGAAGGTGATTTGACGAGAAGCCCGTGAAATCACAATTTCTTTGGATTCGAGTGGTTGCCGTAACACCTCCAAAACCTTTCGATCAAATTCAGGTAGCTCATCTAAAAATAAAACTCCTAAATGTGCCAAGGTGATTTCACCCGGTTTAGGATTTGATCCTCCACCGACGAGGGCAATCGCAGATGCGGTATGGTGTGGCGCACGAAATGGACGCTGCCCAAAATGATGATTTGCACCTGCAATAGAATAAATACTCGCGACTTGCAAATTTTCTTGCATATCTAAGGGGGGCAGAATACTGGGTAAACGCGAGGCGAGTAGCGTTTTGCCTGTGCCCGGTGGACCCCGAAATAGTAGAGAATGACCGCCAGCCGCTGCAATTTCTAAAGCACGACGTGGTCTGAGTTGACCTTTCACATCAGATAAATCAAAAGGGTAACTGTGTTGATTGGCTGACGATGTTGAAGGATGGCTACTGATTAAGGCCGAACGACTCAAATGTTCACATACATCCTTAAGATGCTGTGCAGGAAAAACTTGGAACTCCGGCAGTTGCGCCGCTTCATCGGCATTGAGTGCCGGTAGAATCAGATGATGCCCGATATGCTGACAGGCAATGGCTATGCTTAAGATGCCACTGACAGGTCGTAAATAACCATCAAGTGCCAATTCTCCAATAAATTCAAAGCCATCTGCTGCATTTTCAGGAAGTTGTCCCGACGCGATCAGAATCCCTAAAGCAATGGCGAGATCTAAACGTGAACCATCTTTGGGTAAATCTGCGGGTGCAAGATTAATGGTCAGACGTTTGGTCGGGAATTGAAAGCCGCTATTAATAATCGCAGAGCGGACACGGTCTTTACTTTCACGGACGGCGGCCTCAGGTAGGCCAACAATGGTCAATGAAGGCAGACCTTGGCTGACATGAACTTCAACTTCAATTTGGGGTGCATTTAAGCCGAGCAAACCCCGAGTATAGATTTTGGCAAAAGACATATTATTGTTCCGTTATGGTGCATTATTTTTAATCGTTATGCGTCTTTTGTTGCACTAAAAAGGTGCTTATTTTTTGTTCTGAATTTTTTGTTCGAGTTCTTCGACGTGTTTCAACAATTCATTTAAACGTAAATTGGCATTATTCAGTGCAGTACGTTGGCGTTCGATTTCTTCTTTAGATACGAGATCCATTTTGCTCACAGCTTCATTGAGTAAGCTGCGAAGATTGTGTTCGACGTCTTTTTTCGGCTGATCGATTTGTTCTAATATCGCTTGTAATAAGGTTTCAATCATTGTTGTAACCATCCTCAGTGAATTGGTTGCAGCAGTTTAACATCGCCACATTCATGACCATAGTGCTTTCATTTAAATATGCGTTTAATCGATCAGTTAAATCGTAATTCTTCTAGTAAAAACGTCTATTTTTATAAGCATACGCAAGATTATCCGTATAAAATAGGTTATAAAGAAATCTCATGCTGGGCTGACTATTTTCCCCCGACTGTAGTCATATTGGCATGAAAATTGAACATAAAACCTTACAGGTGAAATAAGCCGAAGGAAAACAAAACATGAAGCTCGTAACTGCAATTGTAAAACCTTTTAAATTAGATGACGTGCGTGAAGCACTCTCTGAAAATGGTGTTCAAGGGATCACTGTCACTGAAGTTAAAGGCTTCGGTCGCCAGAAAGGTCACACTGAACTTTATCGTGGTGCTGAATATGTGGTTGATTTCTTACCAAAAGTAAAAATCGAAATCGCAATCAGTGATGAAATGGTCGATACCGTAATTGAATCAATTACTCGTGTTGCAAGCACAGGAAAAATTGGCGACGGTAAAATTTTTGTAAGCAATCTGGAACAAGTCATCCGTATCCGTACTGGTGAAACAGGTGCAGATGCCGTTTAAAAAATTGGCATGAAGTTTGCTGAGTAGCTAATAACTCAGAAAATCAGGTCGGGGGATACGAATGAAAAAGATGCTAATTGCACTCGGCTTGTCCAGTGCACTTTTAGGTGGTTCTGTTGCGTGGGCTGAAGAAAGCGCAACAGCACCTACAGAAGAAGTCACAGTAGTTGATACTGCAAATACAACAACGCTAAATACAACAGAAGCTGCAGTTCCAGTTGAAGCAGCGCCAGCACCTGCAGAAGAAGAGCCTAAGCTCGATACAGGTGATACAGCATGGATTTTAGTGTCCACTGCACTTGTTTTACTCATGACAATTCCCGGTTTAGCATTATTTTACGGCGGTATGGTCCGTAAGAAAAATGTACTCAGCACCATGGCACACAGTTTCGTTGCGGCAGGTGTCGTGAGCTTAACGTGGGTGATTGTGGGTTATACCTTAGCATTTGGTGAAGGTAATGCCTTTATCGGTAGCTTAGACAAATTTATGTTATCGGGCATCACCACAGAAGCCTTGTCCGGTACGATTCCAGAGATTCTTTTTGTTATTTTCCAAATGACATTTGCCATCATTACCGTTGCCATTATTAGCGGTTCAATTGCAGAACGTATGAAATTCGGTGCTTTCGTTGCCTTCATCGCAATTTGGAGTGTCGTGGTTTATGCACCAATTACCCACTGGGTATGGGGCGGTGGTTGGTTAGGTAACGACGGTGCGCTTGATTTTGCGGGTGGTACGGTTGTTCACATCAACTCGGGTGTTGCGGGTCTCGTTGCAGCGTACATGCTTGGTAAACGTATGGGGCTTGGCCGTGAATCTATGGCGCCACATAACCTAACGCTAACTGTCATCGGTGCAAGCCTTGTATGGGTAGGTTGGTTCGGTTTCAACGGTGGTTCTGCACTGGGTGCAAATGGTTCAGCTGGTTATGCATTGGTGGTAACACAAGTTGCAGCAGCGGCAGCAGCAGTGGCATGGTTAATTACTGAAAAAGTGGTTCGTGGTAAAGCGTCTGTCTTGGGCGGTGCTTCTGGTGCGGTAGCTGGTCTTGTGGTGATTACACCTGCGGCAGGTTTCGTAACAGTTGGCGGCGCTCTAGCGATGGGTCTGATTGGTGGTGTGGTTTGCTTCTGGGGTATTACTGCGCTGAAACGTGCGTTGAAAGCGGATGATTCTTTGGATGCGTTTGGTTTACATGGTGTCGGTGGTATCGTGGGTGCGATCCTTACAGCATTCTTTGCCAGTGAATTCATCATGGGTGATAAAGCACCAAGCAACTTAATGCATCAATTATGGGTTCAAGTCGAAGGCGTACTAGCGACCATCGCTTACTCTGCAGTGATGACGTTCATTATCTTGAAAGTGATTGATCTGGTGATTGGCATCCGTGTTGAAGCTGATGACGAACGTATGGGTCTAGACTTAAGTCAACATGGTGAACGTGTAGAATAATAAGATTTCAGTAAATCAATATATTGTGTAAAACAGCCCAAAAGGGCTGTTTTTTTTCCATATCTAGCGTAAAGCTCTACAAATTTCAAAAATTTTGCTACACTCTAAATCCATTCGGATTTGTTCAATTTAACCGCTATGCATTGTCCATTTTGCAACGCTGAAGACAGTAAAGTGATTGACTCACGTCTTGCTGCTGAAGGCTGTCAGATACGCCGCCGCCGTGAATGTATTAGTTGCGGTGAACGTTTTACAACTTTTGAAAGCTATGAAGTGGTGATGCCGCGTGTCATCAAGTCTGATTCAAAGAGCGAACCTTTTGATGAGGCCAAGCTCCGCCGCTCGCTGATGCATGCCTTGCAAAAGCGTCCAGTAACGCAAGAGCAAATTGAAACGGTACTCAGTGATATTCAATTGCAAATTCGCCGTTTGGGTGAACGTGACGTGAAATCACGCACCATTGGTGAAATTGTTATGCAGTCTTTGTTTGCTTTAGATCATGTGGCTTATGTGCGTTTTGCTTCTGTGTATCAAGACTTCCAAGATGTAGAAGCTTTTCGTCGTCAAATTGAACAAATGCAGCAGCGTGAGCACTAATGCACATCTGCTTCCATTTTTATCATGAGTGATTACATGTCTGAGTTAGATCAAGTGACGTTGCAGCAGCATCAACAGTGGATGCGGCGTGCAATTGCATTGGCACAGCAGGGGCAATACAGCACGCGTCCTAACCCCAATGTAGGCTGTGTGATTGTCAAAGACGGTCAATTGGTTGGTGAAGGCTTTCATCCAAAAGCGGGTCAGCCGCATGCAGAAGTCTTTGCAATGCGTGATGCAGGTGAGGCCGCACGTGGCGCAACCGCTTATGTGACTTTAGAGCCATGCGCACACTATGGACGTACGCCACCTTGTGCCAAAGGCTTGGTAGAAGCAGGTGTTGCTCAAGTCATTGTGGCCTGTCCCGATCCCAATCCATTGGTTGCGGGTAAAGGTGTACAAATCCTACGTGATGCTGGCATTGAAGTGATTACGGGTATTTGTGAAGCAGAAGCGCATCAATTGAACTTGGGTTTTTTAAAAGCCATGGCGAGGGGCATGCCTTATGTCCGCCTCAAAGTCGCATCGAGCCTTGATGGGCGAACAGCCATGGCTTCAGGTGAGTCTAAGTGGATTACGGGTGCAATGGCGCGACAAGATGTACAGCATTGGCGTGCGATATCAGGTGCTGTGATTACTGGGATTGAAACAGTATTAGCCGATGATTGCTTACTCAACGTACGTCAGCTCGATGACGCTGTTGACATGCGTAACGTGGTTCAGCCGAAACGTATCGTGCTAGATCGTCAAGGCCGCTTGCCATTAAGCGCAAAAATATTGCAGCAACCTGAAACCGTGATGGTCATGGGGCCATATCGTCAGGAACTTGCTGACTTGGGCGTGATACAATTTGAAATTCAGCCTTTGGCCGATCTGTTAGCAGCATGCGTTCAACAGTTTCAAATTTATGATGTACTTGTGGAAGCGGGTGCGACACTTTCGACCGCTTTCTTACAAGAACATTTGATCGATGAAATGATCAGTTATGTTGCACCGACCTTGTTGGGTCAGTCAGCACGTGCGATGTTTAATGCGGAATTTGACCGCATGGCAGAGCAGCTTCGATTTAAGCTGAAAGATGTCACTCAATTGGGTGATGACATCCGCTTAAGGTTAATCCCTTCTCAAGAGACGCTATGAATTCAGAGTCTACGGTTTATCACAAACGTCGTCATGCGGCTCGTACCACAGACGAATATCTTTTCCATCAGTTGGTTCCTTATTTGGGAAACAAACGCCGTCTATTACATCTGATTTTAGAAGCACTTGAGCAAACGGGAACCTTAAAACGCGAAGATGGTCGTGCGCCGATATTTGCAGATTTTTTTGCAGGTTCGGGTGTGGTGTCACGGTTGGCACGTCAAAACGGCTATCGAGTTATTGCCAATGATTGGGAACCCTACAGCCATGCCTTGAACAGCGCGATTCTCTCTTGTGTTGAAGCACCAGCGTTTAAAGAGTTGGGTGGCTATCAGAAAGCGATTGATTATCTGAACCGTTTGCCAGAAGTGAAAGGTTGGGTGACCCATAACTTGTGTCCACGTAATGATGAAATCTACGATCCTGCACGTGACCGTTTATTCTTTAAACGTCGTAACGGTATGCGTATAGATGCGATTCGTCAGCAAATTGCAACTTGGCAAGCTCAAGGCGCGATTGATGATGTGGAAATGAGTGCTTTGTTAGCGCCGTTATTGTATTCAGCAAGTTTTGTCAGTAATACCAGCGGTGTATTTAAAAGCTTCCATCATGGTTGGGGCGGTAAAACCCAAGCGGCCTTGGATCGTATCGGTTCTTTGTTATGGCTGACCCCAAGTCGTTTTTGTGAAATTGGTGATCCGAAAAAACCCGCCGCTGAAATGTGGTGTGTCGACGCACAGCATTTGGCTAATCAAATGAGTGGCTTTGAAGTGGATGTGGCTTATCTCGATCCACCATATAACCAGCACGCTTACAGCAGTAACTACCATGTGTTGAATGCCTTAACGTTATGGGATCAGGTGGATTTACCAACACCAGACACCAAAGGCTTTAAGAGCGGAATCGACCGTGCATGGCGTAAAGAACGTCCAAGTCCGTATAATTCTTCGAAGCATGCGAAAGAAGCTTATGAAAAATTATTAGAAACCATCAATGCACGTTACATCCTGACGAGCTATTCAACCGATGGTAATATCAGCGCCACAGATTTGTTACAAGCCAATTTAAAACGTGGCCGAGTAAGCTTATTGACGCAAGATGTACCACGTTACCGCGTGAGTAAGCAGCGTCAGTCTGAACGTGCACGCGTACTAGAGTTTATTGTCATCACGGATACGCATGCCAAATCAGGTCCACCAATCCGTCAGTTGTTGAGTCAATTGCACCATTTTGCAGAATTAGGTGGTGTCGATACCTCTGGCGTGAGCACGCAACTTGATTTGTGGTAAAAATCATCGCCCCATATTTTTCAGGGATTGAACATGTTTACAGGCATTATTGAAAGTCTAGGTAAAGTTGAAAGCATTCAAAACGTGGGTGGCGATGTCCGCTTGCGTATCCAGACAGATTTAGACATGTCGGATGTGCATTTGGGGGACTCGATTGCCACCAATGGCATTTGCTTAACCGTGATTGACTTTGGTAGCAATTGGTATGCAGCCGATGTTTCACGTGAAAGTTTAAATCGGACCACTTTGGAACACTGGAAAGCAGGGCAGGCAGTAAATGTGGAAAAAGCCATGTTGCCGACCACGCGTTTTGGTGGACATATTGTCAGTGGTCATGTCGATGCAGTGGGTGAAATCACTCAAGTTCGTTCAGATGCACGTTCAATTTATTTTGAAGTTACAGCACCGAAAGAAATTGCACGCTATTTAGCGGAAAAAGGCTCTGTGACCGTGGATGGTATTAGCCTGACAATTAACCATTTACGTGGCAATGTGCTGAGCTTAAATTTAATTCCGCACACGGCTGAACGAACCAATATCGGTACGTGGAAAGCTGGGGCGAAAGTGAACTTGGAAGTGGATGTTTTAGCACGTTATATTGAGCGTTTATTGCTCGGCGATAAAGCCGCTGAGACCACAGCGCAATCTAAAATTAGCTTAGATTTTCTCGCTGAAAATGGCTTCTTGAAATAAGTTGATACCGAAGAAAACCAAACAGTCTGATTGAAAAATTAGACTGTTTTTTTATTTTTGGTGATAATGCGTCGCGGAATGACATATATGATGAATAATCAGACAGGTGATAATGATTGATTTCTTACTGAATCTGGAACAGTGGTTACCCATGTTATTGGAAAATTATGGTGTGTGGATTTATGCCATTTTATTTCTGGTGATATTTTCAGAAACGGGTTCAGTATTTATGTTTTTCCTGCCAGGAGACAGCCTGTTGCTTGCCATCGGCGCATTATGCTCAACGACGGAAGTGGTGCATTTACACACTATGGGGCTGCTGTTATTTGTCGCATCGGTCTTGGGCTACTGCGTCAATTACTACACGGGCAGCGTGCTAGGCATTAAGTACTTTAATAAGCACACACGTTACTTTAAGCCCGAATATATGGTCAAAACCAATAAATATTTTATGAAGCATGGTGGTAAAACGATTTTAGTCGCACGCTTTGTACCCTTTGTACGTTCTTTTGCGCCTTTTGCTGCTGGGTCTGCACGCATGAACCTTGGCACATTTATGTTCTATAACGTGCTAGGTGGTTTCATCTGGATTGGATTATTACTCGGTATCGGTTATTTCCTAGGACATACCGTTTCTGCAGTTGCAGATTTGGTCTAAGCCAAACTTAGACATAAAAAAAGCCCACAGTTGTGGGCTTTTTTTATGGAGTAGATGACCACTTAGTGTTTTGTAACGGTCACTACATCAAGGGTTTGAAAAATCGAGCTGTGGGGCGGTTGTTGAATGCTAAAACCACCTTTTTCTGATTCACGGCTGAGATACACCGAAATACTGTGAAAGTCTGAATGACTCAGCCAAAGATCTTTGGCACGAATGTCCCATTGTTCTCCAGCAGATAGAGAGGATATTTTCTGGGTAATCTGGTGAATGATGTCCATATTGAATTCCCATCTGGATGCATGATTATATTTTTAGGATGCCTGAAGCATTGTATTTTGAGGAACAATGCTTCAGTCATATGAACATCATGTTGCAAATACATGTCAGTTTAATGACAGTGACCAGATTTCGATGCACGGCTTAAGATGCTTGGGACGATGTAGATTCTGTCGAAAAATTAGAGTTTTCTAAGATATAGTCAATTTCTTCTTGTGCGGCTGCTTTCAATTTTGCACGGAAATCACTGACGGCCATTTCGATTTGCGTTTCTGCTTCAAGTTCCAAGCGCACGCGTACACTTTCAAGTTCTGACAACATTTGTCCTTCGCTGACCGATAAGCTTTGGCTTAATCCCGCTAAACCCGTTTCAGGATTTTTATGATAGCGAGCGGCATAGTGTTGTACTTCACGATTAAGATTATGCTGCATCATGGTGAGCGCTTGAGTTTGTGCAGCAAAGCGTAACTCTTCGTCACGTTTCAGTTGTTCTGCATAGGCCTGTTCAGCTTCACGTTTTTCTTCTAAGGCTTTTTCTAAAGCCAATTGTTTACGAATACGAGCATCTTCTATCAACTGTGTTTTTAAATCTGCATAGGCAGACTCAATTTTGTCAAAAGACACTTGCTGTTGCTGTTGGTCATTGACCAGCCATTGTTGAATGTCTGTACTGGGATTGAGTACATCGCAAACGCGACCAAGGTCATCAATAAAGGTCTGACGAATAGCTTCAGGTACTTTTAACCAGCGCTGTTTAAAGTCTGGACCGACATTCAATGCCATGGTGCATCTCCTTGTAAATAGGGTAAAACCAATATCACGTTAAAGTTTATGGGTCTGTGGTTGAACGCCCAAACGTCGATATTGTTTATATTTTTCACGCCCGATAATTTTAGCGGGTTCGTTATTTTCAATAATTTCGATAATGTGACTAAAACTTGCGAACTGTTCAAGTGCTTGATCGTTAAAATTAAACACAATCCAGTCGGCTTGCTCAGGCAATTGGGCAGAAATACAGACCGTTGCCTCGGGTTGATCGATACCATGGGGAATGAAACCTGTGTGATCGAAACTCCACAGGCGTTCATCAAGTTGTTGCTGTAAGTCTGGGTCAGCACAATGTAGCCAAATACGTACAGGCTGACGCAGGATCTTACGGCATAAACGACAAGTGCTTTCGACTTGTCGTTCAGGACTTTTTTCAAATAAATAAAAGCTAACTTTAGCCATTCGCTTGAGCACGATTCGCTAAGAATTGCATTAATAATGGCACAGGACGACCTGTTGCGCCTTTATTTGCACCTGAGTTCCATGCAGTACCCGCAATGTCTAAATGCGCCCAACGGTATTCACGCGTAAAGCGTTGAAGGAAACATGCGGCTGTTACAGAACCTGCTTTTGGACCGCCAATGTTGGCAATATCTGCAAATGGAGAATCAAGTTGTTCTTGATAATCTTCAATCACTGGCATACGCCATACGCGGTCAAAGCTGTGTTGACCCGCAGCAGTCAATTCAGCCGCAAGTTCATCATCCGGAGTGAACATACCAGTAAGGACTGAACCTAATGCCACAACACATGCACCAGTGAGGGTTGCAATATCAATCACCAGTGCAGGATTAAAGCGTTTTACATAGGTCAAGGTATCGCACAGAACCAAACGACCTTCGGCATCGGTATTTAAAATTTCAACGGTTTGACCGCTCATGGTTGTCACGATGTCACCCGGGCGAGTGGCATGACCAGACGGCATGTTTTCTGCAGCAGCAATTGCGCCTACAACATGAATTGGTAATTTCGCTTCACACAGCGCACGGATGGTACCCAAAACTGATGCAGAACCGCACATGTCGAATTTCATTTCGTCCATGCCCGCACCTGGTTTAAGTGAGATACCACCAGTATCAAAAGTCACGCCTTTACCAACAAGCACTACAGGGGCTTCTTCACGATTTGAAAGGTATTCGATGGTAATAATACGGCCTGGACGGTCAGAACCTTTACTCACAGCAAGGAAAGCACCCATACCGAGATCAGCCATTTGCTGTTCATCGAGTACAGTCACTTTGAGTTGATCTGGGAATTCAGCTGCAAGTGCTTGAGCTTGTTCGGCTAAATATTCAGGAAAACAGATATTGCCCGGACGGTTACCTAAGTCACGAGTAAAACTTTGACCTGATTGCACTGCAGAAATTAATTCAAGCTGTGCAGTGGTTAATGGACTTTCAGCAGCGATTAAATGGATCTGCTCCAAAACAAATTCATTTTTCTTAGACTTGTATTCATCAAATGCATAAGCCGCTTGCGTCAGGCTAAGTGCAAATAAATAATGTTGTTCTTGTGGTAGGGCAGAGATATCGACACTGATCTGTTTGAATTTTTTTTGTGACGCTTTAATAATAGTTTGTGCAATTTTTGCAAATTTATTGACTTGTAATTCAGCAACTTTGCCGAGGCCTAAAAGAGCGCTATTGCGACAAGCGGCAATGTTCGCCACCAAAGGCAGGCTTTCATTGAGTGCTGCTTTAAATTGAGTTGCTTCAATTAAATTATCTAAATCATTGATTTGATATGAAGTAGCTGCATTTGTAACGTGCTCAGAATCTACTAATATCAACAAATATTGGCTGGACGCATTCGCTTGGAATGACGTATTAATAGAAAGTTTCATGTGCGGTATTTATGCCTTTTTAAATTTATAAACCATTAAACCATTGAAACATTTATATGAATAGAGTTTCAATGAGCAACAAGGGTATAGGTTTTATATTTTCTACATTCGGGTAAACTAACGCTAGTTTTTATTGGCCCTATTTTTGGAAGAATTAATTTGATTATTCGGCGTTATCTGGTCAAGCAAGTGGTGTCGACATCACTGGTTGTGATTGCCTTATTGACCTTGATCATGATGGGTGGTCGGTTGATCAAGTACTTTGGTGTGGCGGCGCAGGGTCGTTTAGATGCAAGTATTTTATTTAGCATCATTGGCTACCGTTTGCCTGAGTTTTTAACCTTAATTCTTCCGCTCGGTTTCTTTATTGGTCTGATGTTGGTCTTTGGTCGTCTGTATGTCGATCATGAAATGGCTGTGCTCAATGGTAGTGGTGTCAGTCGAAATCAATTGTCACGTTTATTGGTGCCAATGACCGTGGTCATTATGGCTGTTCAAGCATTTTTGATGCTGTGGGCATCGCCTTGGGGCATCCGTCAGTTTGAAGCATTAACGACTTCGCAAGCGGTACGAACAGGCTTTGACTTGGTTCGACCGAAAGAGTTTATTTCCTCTGGGCCCTATACCATTTATGCAGGCGACTTGTCAGAAGACCGTAAAAACTTAAAAGATATTTTCTTCTATCAGCGTGCAGAAAAAGAGGGTAAGCCTGATGTCATTATTTTGGCGAAGGAAGCGACCCGCGTCGAAGTGCCCGATGATAATGCCAATGTGGTGGATTTGGTTGAAGGCCGCCGTTACGAAATCTATCCGGGGCAACCGCGTTATTCTCAAGCTGAATTCCAAAGTTATCGTTTACGTTTAGAAAATGATAAAGAAGCAAAATTT
This sequence comes from Acinetobacter sp. YH12064, assembly GCF_013419735.1. NCBI lineage: Bacteria > Pseudomonadati > Pseudomonadota > Gammaproteobacteria > Moraxellales > Moraxellaceae > Acinetobacter > Acinetobacter sp. YH12064. The sequence continues at coordinate 253,236 of NZ_VOZP01000003.1, read as the reverse complement.
GAAAGTACCGAAGTAGAAGCTTTACCAACCTCGAAGTTATGGGATAACCGTCATGATCCTGTGGTTGCCAGTGAACTCGGTTGGCGGATATTTGTGCCGTTCGCTATTTTGGTGGCGTTATTACTCGCTACCGCTTTGTCTGAAGTGAGTCCTCGTCAAGGGCGTTACCTGAAACTGTTCCCAGCTTTACTTATTTTTGCCAGTTTAATCGTAGCCTTAATGGCGATCAAAACGCGGATCAGTAAAGATGAAATGGGGATTTGGGCTTATCCACTGGTCTTAGTGATTTACGGCATTGCAGCAGCATTGTTCTCGCGTAAACAAAAATTAGCGCCCAAAATTAAGAAACAAATTCAGCGAGTGAGGTCTTAAAATGTTGGCACGTCGTATAGTTGCAAAACATGTGACCAAAACTACTGCTTTAGCCATGCTTGGTGCGACAGCAGTATTGGCTGGCTTACAAGTGCTTTTTACTTATTTAGGTGAATTGGGCTCGCTGAAAGAAGGCTATAACGCATGGAATGCTTTGCAGTATGTGTTATGGAGTTCACCGAATTATTTATATGAAATTTTACCGATTTCAGCCTTGATTGGCGCGGTACTGGGTTTAGGGACTCTAGCTTCAAACAGTGAATTGATTGTCATGCGTTCGGTCGGCATCAGCCTTTGGCGGATTGTGGGCTGGGTGATTCGTTCGGCACTCATTTTGGTGGTTTTATCCTTTGCATTAAGCGAATGGGTCATTCCCTATACCAATGAACAAGCCAAAAGCGTCAAAAGTCACCGCACTGCGGCTGAGTTGGGTGAAGTCAAAGGCTATTGGTCGCGTGAAGGTCAGCGCTTTATTTATATTGACTATGCCAATTCGCAAGGTCAAATTAAAGATGTTCAGGTTATTGATTTTGATGAGAAATATCGTTTGCGAGGCACTTTGGATGCGGAGCAAGGGAATTTTGTCCAAAATGGCTCTTGGTCGCTACAAAATTCAACCCAAGTGGATCTATTAGCGACGGGTGATGCTGTAGCGAAGCAAAATGCTGAACAGCCGCTTTCATTGGCGTTGCAACCTAAATATGTGCATATGGTTACCATTGACCCTGAAGATTTATCACCGAGTCAATTGGTGAGCTTTATGAGCTATATGCATGAATATAGCCAAGTCCCGAAAACTTACCAATTGGCGTTTTGGCAAAAGTTTGGTTCGCCCTTTGCTTTAATTGCCTTGGTGGTAATTGCGTGTTCATTTATTTTTGGACCTTTACGTCAACAGTCGATGGGTTTCCGCTTGGTGATTGCCTTATTTGCTGGACTGGGTTTTTACTACTTACAAGATTTCTTGGGTTATGCAAGTTTGGTGTACGCGCCATCGCCTGCATGGTTCGTCTTTATACCGATTATTTTGATGTTTGTAGCGGGTGGCTATCTGCTGCACCGCGCACGTTAAGTGCATGCAAGATTGAGTAAAACAATGTTGATGACCTAGATAAACCATGGTTGTCACATAGAGTCTTCACCGAAAATTCGGTAAGATAGTATGATTAATTTATAAACGAAAGAGTGTTCATTATGACGGATGCAACTGCTGGCAAAATCCCACACGTATTGGTAATTATGGATGGTGTGGGTCATCGCGAAGCGGTCGAGGACAATGCCTTTTTAGCAGCAAAACGACCAAACTTGACTGCAATGCAGGAAAAGCATCCGCATGGATTGATTTCAGGCTCTGGCGAAGACGTTGGTTTACCTGATGGTCAAATGGGTAATTCTGAAGTGGGCCACATGAACCTTGGTGCAGGACGTGTGCTGTATCAAGACTTTACTCGTATTACCAAAGATATTCGTACCGGTGCGTTCTTTGAACATGACGTTTTAGTCGATGCGGTTGAAAAAGCTAAAGCTGCAAATCGTGCTGTACATATCATGGGCTTGTTGTCTGAAGGTGGTGTGCATTCACATGAAGATCATATTGTGGCGATGGCTGAATTGGCATTAAAACGCGGTGCAAAAGTGTATCTTCATGCATTCCTTGATGGTCGTGATACGCCACCAAAAAGCGCACAACCTTCGCTTGAAAAATTAGATGCACTGTTTGCTCAGTATCCGGGTCAAGGTCGTATTGCCACCATGATTGGTCGTTACTTTGCAATGGATCGTGACAACCGTTGGGATCGTGTTGAGCAAGCCTATCGCCTATTAACTGAAGGTGAAGCAGTGCGCACTGCAGCGACTGCTGTTGAAGGTCTAGAGCAGGCTTACGCTGCTGAAGAATCAGATGAATTTGTGAAAGCGACGCGTATTGGTGATTTAGCACCGATCCAAGATGGTGATAGCGTTGTCTTTATGAACTTCCGTGCTGACCGTGCGCGTGAAATTACCAAAGCTTTTGTGGAAAAAGATTTTGCAAGTTTTGAACGTAAAGTGGTTCCCGCTTTATCAAAATTTGTCATGTTGACACGTTACCAAGCAACAATTGATGCACCTGTGGCTTATATGCCAGAAGCGTTGCATAACTCGATTGGTGAATACCTGTCTAATTTGGGTAAAACACAACTGCGTATTGCTGAAACTGAAAAATATGCACACGTTACTTTCTTCTTCAGTGGTGGTCGTGAAGATGAATATCCGGGTGAAAAACGTATTTTAATTCCATCACCAAACGTTGCGACTTATGACTTAAAACCAGAAATGAGTGCTTATGAAGTCACTGATGAGTTGGTTGCCGCAATTAACTCAGGTGAGTACGACTTACTCGTGGTGAACTATGCCAATGGTGATATGGTTGGCCATACTGGTGTGTTTGATGCAGCAGTGAAAGCAGTTGAAGCCGTAGACACGTGCCTAGGTCGTGTATATGAAGCTGTGATGGCAAATAAAGGTCACATGCTCGTGACCGCCGATCATGGTAACGTAGAGCAAATGCAGGATTACCAAAGTGGTCAGGTGCATACTCAACATACCACTGAACTTGTGCCGTTTATCTATGTTGGTCCGACCAATGCAACAATTGCAGAAGGTGGTGTTTTGGCTGACGTAGCGCCGACAATGTTAACGCTTATGCACATTCCTGTACCAACAGAAATGCAAGGTCGTAACTTGATTACTCTTGAAGCTTAAAATGTAAGGAAGCATGAATGACTAAAGCACACTGGACGTCAGTTGTAAGCCTTACAGCCTTGCTGCTGTGTTTTAGTCATTCGACATGGGGAGCCGACAAAGCAAAGTCGGCTTTCGATGAATTTGATGGCAGCTATGAACAAAGTTATGCCGAAGTACCTGTCGAATCGATCCAACAATTTGTTCAAATCTATGGCATTGTCAAAGAAAATTATGTAGTTGAAAAAAATGACGATGCATTATTCCAACAAGCCATCAAAGGCATGGTCAGTGGTTTAGACCGCTATTCACGATATCTTTCACCTGAAGACTATAAGCAGCTTTTGCAATACACTGAAGGGGATATTGCGAGTGTCGATTTCAATTTGCGCTTTGATGCAGGTCTACAGCAATGGGTCATCACCAATTTAAAGCCTGATGCCGACTCAGCAAAGCTAGGTCTGAAAAATGGCGCGGCGGTGTTTAAAATTGATGATCAAGAACTCAAAAAACTCAATCAAGATCAAGTGCGACACCTGCTTACCGGCAGTATAGGCTCGACGCTGAATCTACAGCTGATAACTGCAAGTCAACCGGTCAATTTGGTCAGAAACACTAAAGTTGAAACAGATATAGAATCTAAATTATTAAATAATCAGGTTTTAGTTTTACACGTTAAAGTTTTTCAACAAGATACAGCCAATGAAATTAAGCGTTTAATTGAAAGTCATGGTTCACGTGTCAAAGCCGTATTGTTTGATTTAAGAAATAACCCCGGCGGGTTATTGTCCGCAGCAGTAGAGTCTGCCGATTTATTTTTGAATCAGGGCATTATTGTGTCGACTCGAAGTCGATCTGAGGGTGACCAACAGTTTCAGGCTTTACCGAGTTTTGAATTTCAAAATATGAAAGTTGGTATTTTAATCAACAATCGTTCTGCTTCTGCCGCAGAGGTCTTTACCGCAGCATTAAAAGAGCATAAACGTGCATGGGTAGCGGGTGAGAAAAGTTATGGTAAAGGTGTGGTTCAAAAACTATTTCCATTGAGTAATGGTGCGGCTTTACAAATGACTGTGTCGCAATATCTGACACCGAATGGCAAAATGATTGAAGGAATTGGAGTGCAGCCAGACTATAACTATCCGCTGCAACATGATGCACGTGAAGATCACTATGTCGATCATGTTGCAGAGTTATTGCTGAATCAAAAATAAACAGCAATACGCTGGAAAACTTTTACTCTTCGTCTTCGGTATCTAAACCGAATTTTTTCAAACGATAGCGTAATGAACGGAATGACATACCTAATTTTTTTGCGGCAAGTGTTCTGTTCCAGTGAGTCAAATTCAACGCATTCATAAGCACTTCTTTTTCGATATTTTCTAAAAAGAGTTCTAAACCTTCTTCAGGTAGTTTACGAGGAACCACACTCTGTTCGTTGCTGTTTGCAGCAAGCTGTGCAGAATCATTCGTTGTTGGAGCGGAATTGAACTGAGCACTCGGTTGTCTTAATGGCGCACTTTGCAGATGTTGAAGATCAATTTGCTCATCATCGCAGAGGGTCATGGCACGTTCGATAATATTACGGAGTTCACGGACATTACCCGGATAATATTGGTTGAGTAGGAAGTTTTTCGCTCGTTCAGTCAGAGGCTTAGTGGCAATTTCCCATTCATGGCTAATTTTTTGAATAAAATGTTGTGCCAATAAGAGGATGTCGTCGCCACGTTCACGTAAGGCAGGCAACACTAAATCCATCACATGGATACGGAAGAATAAATCTTGGCGGAATCGACCTTGTTGGACGAGCGCTTCTAAGTCCTGATGACTGGCACTGATCACACGGAAATCAACATCAATTTCACAGTCTGAACCTACGGGGCGAATACGTTTTTCCTGTACCGCACGTAGCAGTTTAACTTGCATGGCTAAAGGTAATTCGGCAATTTCATCCAGAAATAAGCTACCACCATGTGCAGATTGAATCAGACCTTGCTTGTCTTGGGTGGCACCACTAAAGCTGCCTTTTTTATGGCCAAAAAGTTCACTTTCCATTAACTCTGTGGGAATTGCCCCGCAGTTAATGGCAATAAAAGGCCCTTCATTACGGTTGCTTAAACGGTGAACCAGATTGGCCACGACCTCTTTACCCGTACCAGATTCACCCGTAATAAAAACTGGTGCTTGTGAACGTGCAATTTTCTTTAATGTTCGACGCAATTGCTGGATTGGAAGCGATTCACCAATCAACATTTTATGTTCTAAAGCATCTTGCGAAGTAATGTCTTCGTCCAAAGGCTTATTCAGGGCTTTTTGTAGCAGTTGTTCAAGATGTTTCGGATTGATCGGTTTGCTGACAAAATCGAATGCTCCCGCCTTTAATGCGGCAATGGCAATATCCATGTTGCCATAGGCTGTTAGCACAGCAACAGGCAGGGCAGGACAGTGTTCATTCATCCAATCTAAGAGCTGTAGACCATTACCATCGGGTAAGTTGAGATCTGTTAGGCAGGCATCGTAGCTATAGGTAGACAAGGCTTTTTTAGCTTCATCGAGGCGATGTGCAACATGCGTTTTAACCCCCATCCTTGATAAAGACATTTGCATCAGCATACATAAGTCTTCTTCGTCATCAACTAACAATACCAGTGGTTGTGAATCCACAGTTTTCCCCTAAAAACAATTAAATAACAGCTTGTAAGCACTCAAGCCTAAAGCAAGCTCCCTGTTTTTGTTCTACATAGGAAAGCTGTGCTTGATTCGCTTCACAGAAGCTATGAGCAAGATATAATCCTAAACCAGTTCCAGTAATTTCGGTACTAAAAAATGGTTGAAATAACTGTGCGCGGTTTTGTAAAGCAACCCCATGACCGAAATCTCGGACATCGATCTGGACTTTTTTCTGATCCGTACGCGCCACCACTTCGATATACGACATGTCCGGATTGTTATGGCGAATCGCATTACGAATCAGGTTGATTAAAATTTGTCTGAACTGTGCCTCATCAAAATCGATCAAGGTTTTGGCCTGTACATTGAGCCGAATGTTCTGTTGAATGTCTGCCAGATCTTCTTGTAGGAACAGCGGTAAAAATTGCTCTAGATTCAGACGAGTCGGATGGGTTTCCTTATTGCGCACCATATTTAGGGTGTCTTGAATAATCCGGTCAATCCGCACCGCTTGACGTGAAATCATATGATTCAACATGTGCTGTTGTTCGGTATCACTTTGCGGATATAAATCATTGGCATGCACAATTGCCGCTAAAGGATTGCGAATTTCGTGGGCAATACTGGCGGAGAGTTGCCCTAAAGCAGCTAATTTTAATTGTTGCACTTGCTGATTGAGTTTTTGTGCATCTTGTAAAATCAGCAAGGTCAGCATTTGATGCGGCACAACGAGTTTTTGTACGAGTACCTGAATGTGGTATTGGCTTTGTTGTGATTCAAATTGGAATTTTTCACCGCTTTTTAAATCTTCAAATTTGAGTAATTCAAATAAGTCTGGCTGCGTGGTATACAGTGGATATTGGTCATGATGATAAGAATTTGGCATACCGAGTAAATGGCAAGCAGCAGGATTACTCAGCACCACATGACAGTTTTCATCCAATACTAAATAGCCCGTGTCAATCTGTTCTAAAATATAGCGATTAATGTTTTGTAGCCGATGGAGCTCTAAGGATTGCGAAAAATTCAGATTTTCCAATAACTGGAAACGTTTCACGGCAATTTGTGCACTGCCATACACCACACAAAATAAAAAAGCCAAAATCGCACTGTTGGTTAAATTTTTGAGTGAGGTAAATTCAAGAATTGAACCTAAAAACAGTTGATACACCACGCAAATCACAGCGATGAGGGTGATGACCAAAGCTTTTTGGGCATCTAATAACAGGGATGCTGCAAAAATCGTAATCACAAACAGCAAACTCAAATGTAAATTAGGCCCATCGATGGCTAAGGTCAGTAAGCTCAGCGAAATGACATCTACAATGAATAACAGTAGTAACTGGTTTGGGATCCGGACTTTGAAACGTCCAAGTGACATGAATTGAATGCTGGTAAACAGCAAATAAATCGTCAATACATATAGGTAAAGACGTGGGTATTCATAATCTGAAGTGAATTGAGTGTAGGTCAGTAAAAAGACCAGTAACAGACAGGCACTGATGATAAAGCGATAAGCACTGTACCAAAGGCCTAAATGATACTGGTTCAATTCACTATGAATTGAACGCTGTGTCATAAGTAACTGGATGTACGTTGTGTTAAGGTTTGATTAACCCGTAGCGAATCGCCAAGTGAGTTAGTTTGACATCACTATCAATATTCAGTTTTTCAAAAATGCGGTAACGGTAGGTATTCACTGTTTTAACACTAACGAATAATTTATCGGAAATTTCTTGTGCACTAATACAATTGACCACCATCATGGCAACTTGCATTTCACGCTCAGACAGGGCGTCAAAAGGTGATTGTTGTGTATCAGACAAATATGAGCTGGCCAGTTGTTCTGCAATGTCTGCACTGAAATATTTGCCGCCTTGCATCACTTTATTAATCGCACGGACCATTTCATTAACTGGTGCACCTTTGGTGATATAGCCTTTGGCACCTGCTTTTAACAATAAAGACGGGTAGGGTTCTTCAGCTAGTCCACTGACGGCGAGGACTTTTGTATCTGGCGCTGTTTGAAGTAGGCGACGTGTGGTTTCTACCCCCCCGATCCCCGGCATATTGACATCTAATAAAACAACATTTGGATGGTGTTGGCGAACAAGTGTAATCGCATCTTCACCAGATTCGGCTTGTCCAATGACTTGGATATCTGCATGGTCTTCGAGCATACGGCAAATACCAGTACGGACTAATTCATGGTCATCTACCACCAAAACTGTGATCACCTACACTCTCCCTCAAATCAAAATCTGTTTTTTTTGTTACATAAAGCAAAATAAGCTTGCAATGAAACGACAAAATTAGCAATCCTATTCTTATATGAAATGAAAAACTTCATACACAATGTGTGAGCAAAAAATGTTCGTAGTTGTGACCAATGTACGGCATATTGCTGGTCTTGCGCAAATGTTTAGTATCCTGAGTTGAGTGAGCAATGGTGAAAAAATTAAATAAATCCTTCATGCACGTTTTGGGCATGTCAATTTTATTCAGTATGAGCAGTTTCAGTTCTGCTGAAATTGTGATGAATAGTGCTGCAAATCAGCAGTCAAATATTAGCTGGTCATCTGAAGATGCAAACCAGTTACTCAACGGTGACGTGTCTTATAGCGCTGAAGAGCCATCTCCTCAAGGGTCAACGAAAGTGACTACTTCTGTACGTAGTACAGGCGGCGTGGTACAGACAGCACCATCGAAAACGGTCCGTATTATTGATACCAATCAATACGCAGGACAGCCCTCTGTAAATGCGCGTGCAGCACTGGTTATGGATGGTCAAACTGGTGAAGTGCTATATAGCAAAAATAGCAATACCGCTTTACCGATTGCATCAATTACCAAACTCATGACAGCAGTAGTGATTTCAGATGCCCGATTAAACATGTCTGAAAAGATTACCTTACAACAGTCTGATTTCTCATGTTCAGGTTGTAAAAGCTCAAGTTCAACGCTGCGTGCTGGCGACAGTATGAATCGTGCAGAAGCATTGCTGTTTGCTTTGATGAAATCTGAAAACCCAGCGGCTTCGGCATTAGCACGTACTTATCCAGGTGGTCGTTCTGCATTTATTGCAGCGATGAATGCGAAAGCACGCTCATTAGGGATGAACTCGACTCATTATGTAGAATCGACTGGCTTGCACCCAGGCAATGTCGCTTCGGCACGTGACTTAGGTATTTTGGTGAATACCGCTTCGCAGTATGGTTTGATTCGTCAATTTTCAACCACACCAAGTTATGACTTTAATTTGGGCTACCGCGTGTTGAAATCAAACAATACTAATGCTTTAGTGCGTAATGGTGGTTGGAATATTAATATTTCAAAAACTGGATTTATTAATGAAGCAGGGCGCTGTGTAGTGATGCATACCACATTGAATAACCGTCCAGCGGTAGTGGTGTTATTGGGTGCGGATTCTTCAGTTGCACGAACCAATGATGCGACACGTTTAATGAATTGGGCGAGCCAGTTACCAAAACGTATTTAATAAGATTTCAGATTTTTCATTCTTTCAGTATTTGGATTTACTCAACGTTTAAATGCTGAAGTGAATGCAAGATATAAAAAGCCCTGCAAGAGCAGGGCTTTTTTATTTAGTCAGCATATGAATTACATATTTGACAGAATTGAATCGCGAACTTGATCCATAGTTGCATCAATCGACAACATTACTGCATCTTGGCATTGCTTGATGGCAGTGTCAGGATCTTTTAAACCGTTACCTGTCACAGTACATACGATCACAGAACCTTCAGCAATTTTACCTGCTTTAATGTCACGAATCGCACCACCGATAGACGCTGCAGAAGCAGGTTCTACGAATACACCTTCGTACATAGACAGTAGACGCTGTGCTTCTAAGATTTCAGCATCTTGGAGTTCATCGAACCAGCCTTCTGAATCGCGGACTACTGCTTTAGCATGGTTCCAGCTTTGTGGGTTACCGATACGGATTGCAGTTGCTACTGTTTCAGGGTTTTCTACAGGTGCACCGCGTAGGAATGGTGCCGCGCCAGCAGCTTGGTAACCCACCATTGTTGGTAGACCCGCAGGTTTTGGACCTGTGAATTGATCAGTTTCAGGATCATAAACGACTTGTACAAATTCTTCTTTAGGCTGATTCGCCACAGCTTCGGTATAACCCATCCAGTGTGCTGTGATGTTACCCGCATTACCTACAGGTAGGCAGTGGTAATCTGGCGCACGACCTAATTCGTCAACGATTTCGTAAGCAATGGTTTTTTGACCTTGCAGACGGTATGGGTTGATTGAGTTTACAATCGTAACTGGTGCTTGATCTGCAACTTCTTTTACAAGACGCATACCGTCATCGAAGTTACCGTGAATTTGCATCGTTACCGCGCCATACATCATCGCTTGTGCCATTTTACCCATGGCAATTTTGCCTTCTGGGATGAGCACAAATGCTTTAATGCCTGCACGTGCAGCATAAGCAGCCGCTGCAGCAGATGTATTACCTGTAGAGGCACAGATAATTGCTTTAGAGCCTTCTTCAACTGCTTTTGTTACAGCCATGGTCATACCACGGTCTTTAAATGAACCAGTCGGGTTTAAGCCCTCGTACTTCACATAAATTTCAACATTTTTGCCAATAATGCGTGGAATATTCTCAAGCTTAATCAGTGGTGTATTACCTTCGCCCAAAGAAATTGCGCGAGTAGTTGCAGATACGGGTAAACGGTCGCGATAGCGGTCAACTAAACCAGTATAACGATTGGCATTAGACATGATGATGTTCCAATTGTGTGTAGAGCTTGGCGAGAGGAACTGAAATATTCCCCTCGACCCGATTAATTATCAAGCGATTCTAAACGAATTCGTACAATTTCGCCATGAATGACAGGCAATGCTTGAATTTGTTGAAGGGCTTCATCCATTTTAGATTCTTTAACTGGATCAGTCAGAATCACGATAGGAATAAGATCTTTTAAGCGCGGCTGTTGCATGATCGCATCGATGCTGATTCCTGCACGGCTTAAAATCGTAGTGACATCAGCAAGAACGCCAGTTTGATCTTCGGCATTAATACGGATGTAATATCCAGTGGTCATTTCTTCACGTGGAAGAATTGGTAAATCGGTCAGTGCTTCAAAAGCAAGCTGTGGAATTGTACCTGCGCCATCTTCGGTATATGAGATGTCACGGACAATATCGACAACGTCGGCAACCACTGCTGATGCTGTCGGGCCTGCACCTGCACCTGCGCCATAGTAAAGCGTTGGACCAACGGCATTGGCTTGAACCAATACGGCATTTTTAACGCCATTTACATTGGCAATCAGTTGGTCTTCAGGGATCAGCGTTGGATGAACACGAAGCTCAATGCCAGTTGCAGCACGACGTGCAATACCTAAATGTTTAATACGGAAACCAAGGTCTTCAGCATATTTGACATCTTGTGCAGTAACTTTGCTGATGCCTTCCGTGAAGACTTTGTCAAACTGGAGTGGGATACCAAAAGCAATAGAAGCCAGCAATGTTAACTTGTGCGCCGCATCGATCCCTTCGACGTCGAATGTTGGATCTGCTTCTGCATAACCGAGTTCTTGCGCTTCTTTGAGAACGTCTGCAAAGGCACGACCTTTTTCACGCATTTCAGTCAGGATAAAGTTACCAGTACCGTTAATGATACCTGCAAGCCAGTCAATTTTATTGGCTGCCAAACCCTCACGGAGGACTTTAATAATTGGGATACCACCTGCGACAGCTGCTTCATAAGCAATCTGAACGTGATGATCATCGGCCAATTTAAATAATTCATTACCGTGTTCAGCTAATAAAGCTTTGTTGGCTGTGACCACTTGTTTGCCATGAACGATTGCTTCACGAATCACTTCATACGCAGGGTGAATGCCGCCCATAACTTCAACCACAACGTCTACATCGGGTTGACGGACGATATCCAATAAATCAGCACTTTGCTTCACTGAAGCAGGCAGTTCTAAATCAGGACGAGGGCGACGCGTACCCACATGGGTAATTTCAATTTCACGACCGGTGCGACGTTTAATCTCAGCAGCATTTTCTTTTAGTAGTTTAAGGGCACCACCACCCACAGTACCAAGACCGAGGATTGCCAGACGAACTGGTTTCACGTCACACTCCATTTATTTCATCATTGCTTTAAGTGAGTTTAGATCATAGCTAAAAAAACGTTCGGACTCTAGGGTAGAAATCACTTTATTCCCACCCATAAAAAACATTCATTTAGCCTATAAAAATTAGTTATTTAAGCGCACTTTCAAGTTCGGAAGCCGACATGTAAGCACCGATGTGTTTGCCTTCTGCGTTATAGATCGCTGGCGTACCATTCACACCAATATTTAGACCCATTTCATACATGCTGCGCACTGGGTTTTTACATGATGCAGGCTCGATTTGCTCACCGGCAATGGCTTTATCAAATGCGGCACGACGGTCTTTGCTACACCAGATAGTTTCCATCATTGGCATGTGTTGTTCACCACGTGGCCAAGCGATATAACGGACTTCAATGCCACGGGCATTAATATCATCCATTTGTTCATGTAATTTATGGCAATAAGGACAGCTAACATCGGTAAACACATAAACCACGTGTTTGGTTTTACCTTTGGCTTTATAAATCAGTAGGTCTTCAGTTTTTAATTGATCAAATAATTTTTTGTTGGCCTCTGCTTGTAGTGTATCGCCTACATTAAAGAGTTGTTTTTCACCTAAACGAACCACGTCGCCTTGGAAAATGTATTTACCATCAGCTGTAGCATAGACCGCAGGCATGCCTTCAAAGCTTACCCAAAACAAATTAGGAACTTCAGTCGCTTTCACCCCAGTGACTTTGGCATTGATATTGGCTTTTTGCAGATTGGATTGCAAAGTATCAATTAAACGCTGCTTAGCATTACGTTCAGATAAATTCGAAGCTTCACCAGTTGCAGGCGTACTTGCCGTTAATGTCGCATCTTTCTTTTCGTCATTATTTGAATTAGAACAAGCCACTAACGCCATACTGGCAACAAGTGTCGATGCGAGAAAAATTTTTGAACGGGTAAATAACATAAACAACCCTTTTCTTTTAGCTTTATCAAACAGGTGAGTAAGCATAGCAAAAAATATCGGGCACGATAGAACTTCTTGGTCTGATATTTCCTGCCGTTAAGCTCTCGGATGATAGTCTGCATGTAATTTTTGCATACGAATCTGCGCGACATGGGTATAAATTTGCGTGGTAGACAAGTCACTGTGGCCGAGCAGCATCTGCACGACACGTAAGTCGGCACCGTGGTTGAGCAAATGCGTGGCAAAGGCGTGGCGTAAGGTATGTGGTGATAATTCGGCTTGAATGCCTGCAATGAGCGCATAGCGTTTAATCGCGTACCAAAAGTTTTGGCGACTCATCATTCCACCGAGTTGAGTGAGAAATAAAGCATCGGTTGCGCTTTTGTATAAGACGGGGCGCGCTTCGGCTAAATATTTCTCGATCCATTCCACCGCCATTTGACCTAAAGGAACTAAGCGTTCTTTATTGCCTTTACCGGTAATTCGTAAATAGCCTTGTTTAAGATTGATCAGCTCTAATCTTAAATTTAATAACTCAGAGACACGTAAACCACAGGCATACAGCACTTCGAGCATGGCACGATCACGTAGACCCAATGCGGTGTTGAGGTCTGGGGCATTAATCAGGGCTTCAACATCTGCTTCAGATAAATCCTTTGGTAGGGCACGACCCAATTTGGGTGTTTTGTGGATTGCAACAGGATTGTCGCTGCGTATTTTTTGTTCGCGTAAGAACTTGAAAAATGAACGCAGTGCAGAAAGTGAGCGGGCGATCGAGCGTGGACTTTTTCCTTGTTTAGTCAGGCTAAGCAAGACATCTGAAATGTCGTCACTGCTCCAATCAGTCATGACATGCGTATGACACTCACTGCATTGAATTAAATCAGATAAATATGCATTTCGAGTGTGTGGACTGACGGTTTGAGCTATTAAATGATCACGATATCCGTGTAAAAAACTGAGTGATTCTGGAATTTGGACTGGGGTTGGAATACGTGGTTTTTTATTTAACATGTGCCGCTCATTTTCGAAATTAAACCAAGAAATCACAATGGTTTAATGCAATGTAATTTAAAAAAATAGTCGTGTCGATGCTAGATTGTTAAATGAGAATTGAAATCGAATCCGATTTGTTAATTATTCTCATTTGTTTGTATAATGTTCAAAATTTTTTAGGGTTAGTTGCGTGCGATTATCTGATTTGAAAGTGAAACAAAGCGCAGTCATTCATAAGGTACATCGTAACCAGAATGGCAACAATGCTCCGGCTGATTTAGTCGCTAGCCGTTTAGAGACTTTGGGTTTTGTTCCCGGAACAAAAGTACAGGTGATTACCAAAGGTATTTTTGGTGGTGACCCGATTTTAATTCAAGTTGGGTTTACTCGTTTCGCACTGCGAAAAGTAGAAGCTGAAAAAGTGGAAATAGCAATGGAAGGGGCATCAGCATGAGTGATGCGTTACGTATTGCCCTCGTTGGTAATCCAAACTGTGGTAAAACTTCATTATTCAATCATTTAACGGGTACACGTCAGAAAGTTGCGAACTATGCTGGGGTAACGGTTGAGCGCAAGGTTGGTCAATTTACGTTGCCATCGGGTAAATCTGTTCGAGTTTTGGATTTGCCGGGGACGTATAGCTTAGAAGCGACGAGTCCTGATGAAGCCATTACGCGTGATGTCGTGCAAGGTAAAATTGCAGAAGAAGGGCATCAAGATGTCTTTTTATGTGTAGTTGATGCGACAAACTTAAAATTGCACCTCGGTTTAGTCATGGAAATGATCGATTTGGGTCGTCCAATTTTACTTGTCCTCAACATGATGGATGAAGCGCGTCGTCGTGGCATGCAAATCAATACCCAAAAGCTGTCTCAGCGTTTGGGCGTTCCTGTTGTAGAAACCGTTGCTGTACGTAATGCAGGTATTGAAAACTTAATGGGCGCTTTGGATGCCGAAGGCTTCAGAAAACCAGATGCGTCATTAAGTGATACCAATCTTTCTGGGACTAACCACGAAAAAATTGAACAAATTTTAAAAGACGTGGTGGTGTTTGTTGATCATGAAGATAAACGCTCAGACTTTCTCGATAAAATTTTTCTACATCCAGTCTTTGGTTTAATTACCTTAGCGGTGATGATGTTTATTATCTTCCAAGCGGTGTTTGCGTGGGCTGCGCCGTTTATGGATGGTATTGAAACCTTCTTCGGTTGGTTCGGTGAATTAGTCGGTGAACACATTTCACATCCACTCCTGAACAGCTTGGTGGTTGATGGGATCATTGCGGGTGCAGGCGGTGTAGTGGTGTTCTTGCCGCAGATTTTAATTTTATTCTTCTTTATTTTGGTTTTAGAAGAATCGGGTTATTTACCACGTGCAGCATTCTTACTAGATAAGCTGATGTTTAAAGCAGGTTTGAGTGGACGTGCTTTTATTCCTTTACTGTCGAGCTTTGCCTGTGCTGTACCGGGCATTATGGCAACTCGGAGTATTCAAGACCCCCGAGATCGTCTGGTAACGATTTTAGTTGCGCCATTGATGACCTGTTCGGCACGTTTACCGGTTTATGCCTTGCTGATCTCAGCATTTATTCCACAGCAAATGGTCTGGGGCGTCTTTAACTTACAAGGCTTGGTGTTATTTGCATTATATGCAGCAGGGATTGTGAGTGCCTTAATTGTGGCAACAGTGCTGAAATTCTTCCAAAAAGATAAATCACAGCATGCCTTATTGATGGAACTTCCAAGCTACCGTTTCCCAGATATTAAGAGTGTTTGGATTGGTTTACTGGACCGTGCCAAGATCTTCTTGAAGCGTGTTGGTGGCATCATCTTCGCTTTATCAATTTTATTATGGTTCTTGTGTACTTTCCCGCAACCGCCAGAAGGCGCAACTTTGCCGGATATTGATTATTCATTGGCAGGTATGCTTGGGCATGTATTACAACCGATCTTTGCACCATTAGGTTTTAATTGGCAGATCTGTATTGCCTTAATTCCAGCGATGGCGGCACGTGAAGTTGTTGTAGCGGCATTGGGTACGGTGTATGCCTTGTCTGCAACAGATGAGGATGCCATGTCTCAAGGTCTGGCAAATTTAATTAGTAGCGATGGGTCATTGGGTTGGTCATTGGCAACCGGTCTATCATTATTGGTGTGGTTTATTTATGCGCCACATTGCTTGGCGACACTGGCGACAGTTAAACGTGAAACTGGCTCCTTGAAAACGGTGAGTTTCATGACTATCTATTTATTTGGTTTGGCTTATCTAATGGCATTCATCACGTATCAAATTGCAACACGCTATTTTGGATAGTGAATCTTGAATGGCAAAAGCTGAACAAAGGAGAGAGACATGCTTGAATCA
Source organism: Acinetobacter sp. YH12064 (assembly GCF_013419735.1). Taxonomy (NCBI): domain Bacteria; kingdom Pseudomonadati; phylum Pseudomonadota; class Gammaproteobacteria; order Moraxellales; family Moraxellaceae; genus Acinetobacter; species Acinetobacter sp. YH12064. The sequence goes on along the minus strand of NZ_VOZP01000003.1, from coordinate 237,042 downwards.
ATAATTATTGCGGTATTGGTGATTTGGAGTGCTGTCGTGGTGTTTAAGAAGGTATTTCCAAAAACATCGAACTTAGTCTTCACAACTTTATCTGGGCACTGTGCAAACCGTGGTTGGAACAGTTTAGCCAAATGGTTAAAGCCAAAAATGGCCGCAGGCTGTGCAGGCGGTTGTGGATGTTCAGCTTCGGATAATTCATCTGCAAAAAAAGCTGAAGTACAAGCGGTGAAGTGGAAATAAGCTCACCGCCCGTTGCGTAAAAAAACCGCCCAAGATGGGCGGTTTTTTTACGAGCGGACACAAAAAAACTGCGAGAAAGTGAAAACATAAAAAGCATTCAAAACAGCAAAGTGCTAACATTTTGTCAGATTTAAAAACCGACCAAAAAATGGGGCGAAAATGTTAATACAGCGTGGTGGATTGAAGGTTGTTGCCGGATTAGGGATTTCTGGTGTTTCCGCAGTGAATTTCTTACATAGCCATGGCTACCGCGTTGCAGTCACCGATTCACGAGCAGTCCCACCGGGTCATGATCAAATTCCAAATGATGTACAAACTAGTTTCGGTCAGTTGGATCAAGATTTATTACTCCAAGCAGAAGAAATTATTATCAGCCCGGGGCTAGATCCAAAATTACCGCAAATTCAGGCGGCCATTGCAGCCAACATTCCTGTGGTTTCAGAAATTCAAATTTTACGTCGTGCGACGGATAAGCCAATTGTCGCGATTACAGGTTCGAATGCGAAAAGTACCGTAACGACTTTATTTGGTCTTATGGCAGCAGATGCAGGCAAAAAAGTGGCAGTGGGTGGAAACTTGGGCCGTCCAGCTTTGGATCTCACCAAAGATGATCCAGAGCTTTATGTTTTAGAGCTTTCAAGTTTTCAATTAGAAACCACGTCGAACTTGGCAGCAGAAGTGGCTGTGGTGTTGAACATGAGTGAAGACCATTTGGACCGTCATGGCGATATGATGGGCTATCACACTGCGAAGCATCGTATTTTCCAAGCGGTGAAAAAAGTGGTGTATAACCGTGATGACTCATTAACACGTCCATTGGTTCCAGATGCTACTCCAATGCAAAGCTTTGGCTTAAATGCACCGGATATGAATCAGTTTGGTATTTTACGCGATACTGATGGCACAATTTGGTTGGCACGTGGTCGTGAGCGTTTACTGAAAAGTGCAGATATGTATATTCAAGGGACTCATAATGTGGCAAACGCCTTGGCATGTTTGGCTTTGGGTGAAGCGATTGGTTTGCCACTAGAGGGCATGTTGGAAACTTTGAAAACATTTAAAGGTTTAGAGCACCGCTGTGAATTTGTCAAAGAAGTGCATGGTGTTCGTTATTATAATGACTCTAAAGGCACCAATATTGGTGCGACTTTAGCTGCGATTGATGGTCTAGGTGCTGCGATTGAAGCCAAAGGCGGTAAAGTGGCGATTATTTTAGGTGGTCAAGGCAAAGGGCAGGACTTTACTGCGCTGCGTGATTCACTTTCAAAATATGCCAAAGTTGCGGTATTGATTGGTGAAGATCGTCCAATTATTGAAAAAGCGATTGAAGGGACAACCACGCTGATTCATGCTGAAAGTTTGAAACAAGCGGTTGAGCTGTGCCAACAAAATGCGGTAGCCAATGATGTGGTGTTATTGTCTCCAGCGTGCGCAAGTTTTGATATGTTTAAAGGCTACAGTGAGCGTGGACACCAATTTGTTGATTGTGTGAATGCACTCGTTTAAAAGAATGATAAGGAAAGTTGTATGGCTGGGTTAGCTCAGGCGACCATAAATAGAATAAATGAAGTTGTAGAGCGTTGGATTCCTCGGTTACCTGCCGAGGTCAACGTGCGCAATGTTCTGGTGTTCTGTGTTTTGGCATTGTTGTGTATTGGTTCGATCATGGTGGCATCTGCATCGATGCCTTATGCAGAACGCATGCATGAAAATGCCTTTCATTACATTTCACGACACGGTATTTCGATTGCCGCTGCCGCCGCCGCCGCCTATATCGCCTATAAAGTGCCGTTGAATGTTTGGTTTAACAACACCTTCTTTTTATGGATTATCACGATTATCTTACTGGCTGCTGTATTGGCTGTCGGGACAGAGGTCAATGGTTCTAAACGTTGGATTCGGATCGCTGGTTTCACCTTACAGGCTTCGGAAGTCGCCAAAGTCATGATGGCGATATTTACCGCGGACTATGTGGTACGACGTGCTGAAGAAGTCCGCAATAACATCAAGGGCTTGGTACGATTGGCAGTGATTATGGCTGCAACTGTCGGTTTAGTCATGGCAGAGCCAGATTTAGGGGCGACGGTGGTGATTGCCTTAACTATGCTAGGGGTATTCTTCCTCGCAGGTGCACCGTTGATTCAGTTCGCAATTGCCTTTGGTGCGATCATCATGGCCTTTGTGTTCTTGATTTTATTTGAACCTTATCGTTTAGAGCGTTTGATGTCCTTCTCAAATCCATGGAATGATCCATTAGGCGCAGGCTACCAGTTGTCGAATGCATTAATGGCTTTTGGTCGCGGTGAATGGTTTGGTGTCGGCTTAGGTCATAGTATTCAAAAAATGTCGTATTTACCTGAGGCACATACCGACTTCATGTTGGCGGTTTTGGGTGAAGAATTTGGCTTCTTTGGAATTTTGACCGTATTGACGCTATCATTTGTGATGTTGGTCTGCTGTATTCGCATTGGTCATCGTGCCTTGCGTCATCAGTATTTACGTGCAGGCTACTTGGCTTATGGCATTAGTATTATCTTCTTGCTGCAAATTTTGGTGAATGCAGGCATGAACATGGGCATGCTTCCAACCAAGGGTTTGACCTTACCGTTTATTAGTTATGGGGGGTCTTCTTTGATTATCTGTGCGGTTATGGTGAGTCTGATCTTAAAGATCGATGCGACGACCAAAGAAGTGAACCCAAGTAAAGAAGAATCAAGCTTCTAAATTCGTATCTCGTTGCGGATCGGGAGATGCATGGTGCAGTACACTCGCCGGCATCTCCGTTCCACAATGGAGACATTTGACCAAGCTCGCCTTGGCTTTAGATAGTGGAATCAATGGAATAAAAAATAAAGAAAAATAATTACGTTGCTGTTTCAACTCATACTGAGTTCTGCTGCGGCAGACAGGGCAAGTAAATTGGCTCTTTTCAATGACTTTGGTTTTCGGACCAACTCCAAAAATAAAAAACATTAGGCTCTCCAATGGTCGATTGATCACTTTATTAAAGCATAATTCAATTGAATATCGAGTGATTGGCTCAGATAGGGATGTGGGTTTATTGATAGATTTGAGGCAATGCTGTGCCATGGGGAATTTGTTGAATATCCCACTGCGCAATCGCCTGTTGTAGCATAATACGTGGCGTATCCAAGTCGACTGGCGGTTGGTGTAGGGCTTGCAATGCTTGTTGCAATAAAGGTGCTGCTTGGTTTAAATCAAGAGCTTGAGCCATATTCTGTTTTGACAGTTTTTGTCCCTGATCATTCATTGCCAATGGCAAGTGCATGTATTCAAGGCGCGGATAACCCAAAACCTGTCCGAGCCAAATTTGACGTTCGGTATTGTCCAAAAGATCAGCCCCACGCACAACATGGGTCATCCCTTGTAGGTAGTCATCAACCACGACAGCAAGTTGATAATTGATAATGCCATCACGGCGTTTTAAGACAAAGTCACCCAAATCCTGTTGCAGATTGGAGCAATGCATCCCTTGTAAGCGGTCGGTAAAACAAATGTTCTGTGCATCGACTTTGATTCGAATGGCCTGATCCTGAAGAGGAAGGCCAAGATTACGACATGTACCTTGATAGATATGATTCGAACCGAGCATTTTTCGGGTGCATTGACAAGCATAGATCAAGTCTTGGGAATACAAATGTGCAATGACTTCCTCATAGATTTCTAAGCGGTCTTTTTGGAAAATGATCTCGGCATCTGGTTTGAATTGAAATGCATCAATACAACGTAAGATATGTTCTTCGCTGCCGGGAAATATACGTGGAATGTCGGTATCTTCGATACGAACCACCCATTGCCCCTGATGGGCACGGGCATCGCAGTAGCTTGCGACTGCTGTAATTAAAGAGCCAAAATGCAAAGGGCCGGTTGGCGATGGCGCAAACCGACCCACGTAATGCTCTGCAGCTTTCCCTCCCTTATCTAAAGGGAGGGCTAGAGAGGAATTACTCAACACAGAATTAACCGTTATTTTGCTTCTCTTTGATCTCTGCAAGTGTTTTGCAGTCGATACATAAAGTTGCTGTTGGACGTGCTTCTAGGCGACGTAAGCCAATTTCGATACCACACGTTTCACAGAAGCCGTAGTCATCATTTTTGATCGCTTCAATTGATTGTTCAATTTTACGGATCAGTTTACGTTCACGGTCACGTGTACGAAGTTCAATCGCAAATTCTTCTTCTTGCGTTGCACGGTCGTTCACATCTGGAAGCGCAGTATTTTCGTCTTGCATGGTATTCAAAGTACGGTCTACTTCAGACATTAACTCAGCTTTCCACGCCAATAAGATGTGACGGAAATGCTCAAGTTGCCCTTCAGACATGTATTCTTCATTCTTTTTAGGCTGATAAGGTTCAATACCAAATAAGCTTGCAGTAGAACCACCTTCAGTCGCCTTTGGCTTTGATTTGCGCACGCGTTTGGTAGACTTTTCGTCTACTACATCAGTTTGTTCGTCTAAGACTTGATTTTGGTTGTCATTCGCCATGTAGGGCATTCCTCATCATATGCATATATCTATACGCAAAAAATATGGTGATATGCAAGTTTTTTATCCACCCAACACAGAGTTTCCTTCTGTGGGGGTCGTCATCATATAGACTTTTTCTGCTTATTGATAGTCTTTGATGTTTGGATTCTAACTATCACTTTTCCTTTAGAAGCCATAAAGTAAAGCAAAAAAATCAAATTGAAAAGTTAATAACCTGAAATTTCAACATTAATTTGAGGTTGTTTCAATTTGACCCGAACAACTTCAGTTTTAAATTCACCATTATCATTCAGATAGAGTGCACGATACCCTGGTAAAGCCTCATCTAAGGCAAAATTTTCACTATGTGGTTTGAACTGAACACTGGTCGAAGGCGTCGATAAAAACTGAATATTGCGCCATTGATTAGACGAGTCTTGATGTACGTGTCCGCATAGTACAATTTTGACATTGTCATGGCGTGAAAGCACATCTATGAGATGTTCAGCGTTCTTTAGTTTATGCTGATCTATCCAATGCGATTGCATGGCAAAAGGGTGGTGGTGGCATGCCACAATGATGTGTTGCTGTGGGTGTGCTGTGAGTAACTGATCTAATTGTTCCAACTGCTGTTGTGATACCCAACCATCCACTTTTCCTTTAACCGCACTGTTCAGTAAAATCAGACACCAATTGCCTAATGCGATGCAGTGAGCACGATCTTCCTGTTGATGAAATGGGAAGCAAGACGCTTCGTCATGGTTCCCCGGAATCTGATAAAACGGAAACGGCTGCTGTTGCATATATTCGAGATAACGCGCATAGGTACGCTCTACCGGCACTTGTGCAAGATCGCCAGTATGGACAAGCGTATCGATGTGATGATGGTTCAACTGAATTTGTTGAATCACATCGTGAAAACTCTGCTCTGGATTCATGCGGACAAATTCAAGATCTTCCTGATCCATTAAATGTGTGTCCGAGATCTGGATCAGTGTCCAGTCGTATTGTGGTGTATCCCTTAAAGTCATGTCCTTCCCCTTAGACATTCCTTGTAGTATGTATTTGTTGTTGTAACCATTGCAAGGCCATAATGACAGGTGCGTTTTTTAGCCGACCATTGGTTAATAATTCAGGAATATCAGCATAGTTTAAGATATGCAATTGAATATTTTCTCCTTCATCAGGCATGCCAAAGACTCCGCCAAGTTCAGGAAGTTCAGCTTCAGCACTATAAAGGTGGAATAATTCCGCGCAGGCACCCGCAGAGGGATAAAAACTAAATAAATGCTGTAGTGCATCTAATTCACAGCCTGATTCTTCCAAACTTTCACGGCGGATGCAGCTTTCAGCAGATTCATCACCATCGAGCACGCCGGCAATAATCTCTAGTTGCCATGGCGAAGTTTCATCATCAATCGCCCCAATGCGGAATTGTTCAATTAAGGCAAATTTTTGTTGTTGATGACTATAGATCAGCACACCTGCTGCTTCAGGACGATGAATCAATTCACGCTGAATGGTTGGAATCATGCTGTCTTGATGGAATAAGCGGTGTCGAAGCTGAACTTTTTCAACTTGAATAAAGCCTTTATAAAGATGTTCACGCCCTTCAATGCTGTAATCTTTTTTGTTATATGTGGCCTGTTTAATAATATTCATAAGCGCTAATTAGGATGAAATCTTCCATTTCATCCTAACCGAGATTTTGTTGAATACAAAAGATTTTTTTTAAGCTTTACACTTTGTGGTACAACTTTTGACCATGTTCATGATAGGCCGCTTTCATGCTTTGTAAACCTGTTTCAATTTCAGGATTAGATTCTGAAGAAAGCTGCATATCTTGCTGATTTTTTGCATAATCTCTCACATTTTGTGTGATTTTCATCGAGCAAAATTTAGGTCCACACATCGAACAAAAATGGGCTGATTTATGTGCTTCTTTCGGCATAGTTTCATCATGCATGCTACGCGCTGTATCAGGGTCTAAGCTCAGATTAAATTGGTCTTCCCAGCGGAATTCAAAGCGTGCTTTGGATAATGCATTATCACGAGCCTGCGCACCGGGATGACCTTTGGCAAGGTCTGCGGCATGGGCTGCAATTTTGTAGGTGATAATGCCATCTTTGACGTCTTTTTTATCTGGTAGACCAAGATGCTCTTTCGGGGTCACATAACACAGCATGGCGGTGCCATACCAACCAATCATTGCCGCACCAATGGCAGAGGTAATGTGGTCATAGCCCGGGGCAATATCGGTGGTGAGTGGTCCAAGGGTATAGAAAGGTGCTTCTTTGCAAACCTCGAGTTGTAGATCCATATTTTCTTTGATCATATGCATTGGGACATGGCCAGGGCCTTCAATCATGACTTGTACATCATGCTCCCATGCACGGTGAGTCAATTCACCTAAGGTTCGTAATTCACTAAATTGGGCTTCATCGTTGGCATCTTGAATACATCCCGGACGTAAACCATCACCTAAACTGAATGACACATCATAGGCTTTCATGATTTCGCAGATTTCATCAAAATGCGTATACAGGAAGTTTTCTTCATGATGCGCTAAGCACCACTGCGCCATGATGGATCCGCCACGTGACACAATACCAGTTAAACGGTTGGCGGTGAGTGGAACATAACGAAGCAACACGCCTGCGTGAATCGTAAAGTAATCGACACCTTGCTCGGCTTGTTCAATCAGTGTGTCTTTGAAAATTTCCCAGGTTAAGTCCTCTGCGACACCATCAACTTTTTCTAAAGCTTGGTAAATCGGCACGGTGCCAATCGGTACAGGGGAGTTGCGAATAATCCATTCGCGGGTTTCATGGATATTTTTACCTGTCGATAAATCCATGATGGTGTCAGCGCCCCAACGAGTTGCCCAAGTCATTTTTGCCACTTCTTCATCGATGCTTGAACCAAGTGCTGAGTTACCAATGTTGGCATTGATTTTCACCAAGAAGTTACGACCAATAATCATCGGTTCACATTCAGGGTGGTTAATGTTGGCAGGGATAATGGCACGACCTTCAGCCACTTCTTGACGTACAAATTCTGGGGTGATTTCAGTTAAATTGCGTGCGCCAAAATTTTGACCGGCATGTTGGCGCATATCAACACCTTCATGTTGGCGCTGATTTTCACGAATCGCAATGTATTCCATTTCAGGAGTGATGATGCCTTGTTTGGCATAGTGCATTTGAGAGACATTGTGCCCACGACGAGCGCGACGCGGTTTTGAAATATGCGCAAAACGAATCTCTGCAGTACGGATGTCTCGAAGACGCTCTTGCCCAAATTTTGAAGTTAAGGTATCGAGTATTTCCGTATCATTTCGTGACTCAATCCAAGATTCACGGACATTGGGTAGACCTTGATTCAGGTCAATTTGAATATTGGGGTCTGTATAAGCACCAGAGGTGTCATAGACCATAATGGGTTGATTTTTTTCTCCACCCAGACCTGTAGGCGTATCTGTAAGGCTAATCTCACGCATTGGTACGCGAATATCAGGACGTGAGCCTTGGATATAGACTTTCTTTGACGCGGGGAGAATACGCGTGAGATCTTTAGCATCTTGTTCATGTTGAGCAGCGCGATCTGAAGCGGTGAGATTCGTTAATTGGTTCATTGCAATGATCCTTATGAATGACATCAACGAATCAAGCACGACCAAAAACGTGGCGGTTTATCTGATGGGTTTACCTGAAAATAAAGGCGTAAAACCAAGAGATAAGAAGGGCTTAAGTTTTTAGATGGCTTGATTCCTACGCAGGTATTAACCTGATCAGGTTCAACGGTACTCATCCTTAAATTTAGCGAACTAAATTTAGATGATCTCAGCAGGAAATTACCTGCGCTCCGTCAAGCTTTGTGCGGATATTAGCATGAAGGCTGTTTTAAAACAGTGTTATTTTTCATCGATTTTGCAGTGCAGAATTTTGGCTAGGTCCGTGTGCAATTGAACTTGCATTGGCTAAGTAGAGGACTGATTTACACAGATGGCGTCACTAAAACAGTCTTTCTTATAATGCGGATCAGGATTACGGACACCAATTAAATTCAACAGCTGCGCTTCTGATCGCTGATTAGATGCAGCAGTATTTTGATCTAATAATTTTAAAAATAAACGCGCCTGATCTGCCAATTTGGAGTTTTTTAATTGAGCCAAGCGTTCAATTTCTTCTAAAGAACTGGCTTGAATACTGAGGCGGTCTGAAAAATCATTAGAAACGGGACTATGTGCCGAACCAATAAATAACAACTGGCTATATTGATATAGCAATTGTTGTGCATCTTTTTTGTAGGGGCTATCTGGATATTGTTTGAGATAGTCTTCCCAAAAAATTGCACGTGTCGCAATCTCTTGTGGCTCAATGGCTAAACTTTGTTGCAGCAAGGCAGGTTGTGCATTTTGTTCAGCCAGTTTTTCAATAAAGACTTGCTCAGATTCTTCCATATAAGGCGCAAAAATTTTGGCTAAATATTCAGGACTGCGGCGATAGCGTAATTGTCCTTCACCTGCATCGAACAACTCCACATAAGCTTGGCCTTTATGTTTCAGTAAGTATTGATCTCGGGCAGTGAGCCGCTCATAATGATTTTGTTGAATTGTGGGATGCTGAGCCATATCAAAGGCAAATTGTTCGAACGCCATTTGCTGTTGAGCTGTACGTTCAACATGTAAAAAGTTGCGATACATTTGATTGGACAAACGCAGTAATTTTTTTTGTTCGTCTGCTTTTAACAGCGGTAAGCAGACTTTGAGATCTTGGTTGATTTGTTCTAAAGCGAAAGTTGTTCGTTGATCGTCTATTTCCAGCATGTTTTTTTCAAGTTTTTTGCACAGCAAAGACAAATCGACTGCTTCTTTTTGAACAGTCTTATTGTTGGGAAACTCTGGTGCAGGTTGAGGTTCAGGCTGTTGTTGGCATCCATTCAACATACTGAAACATAAAAACATTGCACTAAACTTTGCAGGCAGCTGAAAAAATTTTGACACAGGAACTCGATGCGCTATAGAAGTGGTATTGTCCGATGGAATGTCGACTATTTTATAGATGAAACACGTGCAATATGTGTACTATTGTACAGTTCTTTGTTATAGCGTTGTGAGTAGTGTCCGAAAACGACTGAAATTATCCGGTTTTGTCGCATTTGATATAAAAAATTAATAAAAATCATACGGAAATTTGCAAGGATATGATTAGTATCTGCTTAGTTTTAGGCTTGAATATTCAATCTCGGGCATTTGAATATTAGGAATTTACAAAAAAAATGAACAAAAAAGTTGTGGTGGGTCTTTGTTTGCTTTTCACGAGTCAATGGGCGTGTGCGCTAGATCTTGTGCAAGCTTATGAACGTGCAAAACAAGAAGACCCCAATTGGCAAGCCAATAAACTACAATATGAAGCGGATAAATTGAATTTGGGGATTGCCAATGGGAACTTACTCCCGACGGTAACAATCTCCGGAAATGTGACCCGAAAAAATCAAAATTCCAACCAAAGCGGCGCTCAAGCCGGGCTGATCATGCCAGACAGCACCACAACAAGACAAATTGCGCTCACTGCCCGTCAGCCCATTTTTCGTTGGGATGCATGGGAAGGGCTGAAGCAAGTCAAGACCTCGATTAATTTAAGTGAAATCAATCTGCGGATTCAAAAACAAGATCATATTTTAAATGTCTCTGAAGCTTATTTTAATGTCCTACGTCAGCAAGCATTGACGGTTGCCAACTTACAAGAAGAACAGGCGCTATCGGAACAGCTGCGCATGATGAATGCTAAATTAAAAGAAGGTTTGGTGGCAAAAAGTGATGTCAGCGAAGCCAATGCTCAATATCAAAATGCTCGGGCCAACCGCATGGCGACTAATGTTCAATTGGTTTTGGCGCAGGAACAATTACAACAGTTGATTGGGCCATATCGAGAAAATTTGGCGGTGTTACGTGAAGATTTTCAGTTTGAAAAACCGATTCCAAACAATGTACAAGCGTGGGAAGAACTGGCTCAGGAGCAGAACCTAGGCATTTTACAAGCGCGTATGCAACAACGTTATGCGGAAGATGGCAAACGCGTCGAAAAAGCTGCCTTATATCCTCAGATTGAAGCGGTAGGGACCTATGGTTATAACAAGCAAAGTCCACAATCCATCATGTCGCAAGATGGTCAATTTGATCAGGTGGGGATTGAAATGAACTGGAATGTGTTTAATGGTGGACGGACACAGAAATCCATTAAGCAAGCGGCGATCAATGTTGAAAAAAGCCAAGCACAGGTGGATGCAGCAATTCGAAAAGCACAAACCGATGTAAAAAAATCTTATATGCAAGTCGAAACGGATCAAAGTAAATTACAGGCACGTAAAGCCGCGATGGATTCTTCCGCGCAAGTGTCTTTGGCCTCACAAGCCCAGTACCAAGAAGGTCTGAAAACTATGGTTGATGTGCTACTGGCACAGCGTAATGCCTTTTCAGCCCGTCAAGATTATTTAAATTCCAAGTACGATTATTTAATACATGTACTGCAACTCAAAGCCTCCGTTGGGAAATTAACGGAAGCTGATTTAGTGGAAATGAATGCATGGTTGGTCGATCAGAAAAATCAGCCATCGATCCTACTAAAGAAATAATCCATGGTCATAAAAGTTTCACAATCAATATGCTTTAATATGGCACTAAAATCTGCCGATTCACGTTGTAGTGGAGACTCGCTTTGCCTAATAATCCTGTTTTAAACCATCACATTTCTTCGCAATTCAATGAAGAGTTGCAGGATGTGCATACCAAATTTATGACTATGGGCGGTTTGGTGGAGCAGCAGGTTGCAAATGCCATTCATGCCTTATTGGATACGGATGCAACGATGGCGATCGATGTTCAATTTCAAGACAATACGGTGAACCGTATGGAAACTGAAATTGATGAAGCGCTTACCCTAATTTTGGCGCGTCGTCATCCTGCTGCGATTGATCTACGCATGGTGATTGCGATGTCGAAAGCCAACACCGATTTAGAACGGATTGGTGATGAAGCGGCAAAAATTGCCCGTATTGCACAAAGCTTGTGTGAAGAGGGTGGTTCACCGCGTGGTTATATGGAAACACGTCATATTGGCAACCAAGTTCGCGTGATGATTCATGATGCGCTCGATGCCTTTGCACGTTTGGATGTAGATCAGGCTTTACGTGTTCTTTTGGCCGATGCTGATATTGACCGCGAGTACCAATCGGCAACCCGTACCCTCATGACGTATATGATAGAAGATCCACGGCACATTACTCGGGTCATGAATGTGCTTTGGGTGCTGCGTTCACTGGAACGTATTGGTGACCATGCACGAAATATCTCTGAACAAGTGATTTATATGGTGAAAGGTCTAGATGTCCGTCACACCAGTGTTGAAGAAATTGAGCAAAAAGTTCAGCGTTAATTGATAAAAACCAATATTAACGAAGCCCATCACACGATGGGCTTTTTTTTGTCTAAAATTAACTATGTGTTTCTTCGTCTTCCTCAAAAGTTCGGGCAATTTTGTCAATATTCAAACTTTTTGCCATCGCATCGAAGATTTGCTTATAAGCACCTTCTTGATGGTACAAATCATGATGCTCCCCGTGTTCTACGATTTGTCCGTCTTTCATCACATAGGTGTAATCGGCATCGATAATTTGCGACAAACTATGTGAAATCATGATGACGGTACGCCCTTGTTTAATTTGATCCAGACTATTTTTAATTTGTTCAGCAGCGATCGCATCTAAACTTGCAGTCGGTTCATCTAAGAAAATAATCGGCGGATTTTTCAGGAACATACGTGCCAAGGCAATACGCTGTTGCTGTCCACCTGAGAGCAGTAAGGCATCGGCTTCATAGGCATGCGGCAGTTTTAAGATCTGATCATGGATCGAGGCTTTCCGTGCTGCATCAAAGACTTCTTGCTCTGTGGCTGTACTTTTGCCATAGCGAATATTTTCAAAAATTGAACCTGGGAAAATATGATTTTTTTGTAAAACCAAACCAATATTTTCACGTAAATACTGCGTATCAATCTGTTCTAAATCGATGCCATCGAGTTTGATATTGCCCGCTTGAGGATGATAAAACTTATCCAGTAAGCTAATTAATGTCGATTTACCAGCCCCAGATAAACCAACCAAGGCGGTGATTTTGTTCGGTTGGATGGTCATGTTGATGCGGTGCAATGCCTGAAAGCCATTGGGATAGCTAAAGTCGACATTGCTCAATTCAAATTGACCTTGAATCGGAGGCTGGGCAGTGCCACTGGTTTCAATTTCATGATCCGCTTCTAAGATGTTAAAGAAGCTTTCTGAATAAATCATCGCAGAGTTAATTTCATCATAGATACGATGCAGCGAGCGAATCGGGGCAGAGACATTATTAAATAACAACACGTGATACATAATCATCCCGATACTCATTTGCCCATCCAAAACAAAATAGGCTGTCAGAATGATGATCAGTACCACACCGACCTGTTCAATAAAGGTTTTGAGTCCGTCAAAGATATAACTGGTTTGCCGTGTCTGCATTTGGTTTTCAGTCAGCGACTTTTGCAGATTTAATTGCTTTTTCGATTCGACGGCTTCTTTGTTAAAAGATTTAATGACCGTTATCGAATTGATAATACTCAGAATACCCTGATTTTTCTTTTCAAAATTATCGCGTAGGGCACGGCGTTTGCCTGCCAGTTTTTGTGATTGTTTGAAAGTTAGCCAAAAATAAATCGGCACGATAATTGTGGCCACCACGCCAACCCAAACATTGGCATAATACATTAAGCCCAGTGCAATAATAGCACTGGTAAATAGCGGTAAAATATCAATAAAAAAGATTTGAACCAGTCGTGTGAGCGAGCTGACACCCCGATCAATTCGAGTTTGGAGCTTACCTGCTTGGTTGTCTTGTTGATCGAAGAATGCCAATCGATAGGTAATAAATTTTTCAATAATGCCTTGGGACAAATCCTGAGAAATTAAAATACGTAATTTTTCACCAAACGATTTTTGTCCAAATTGCACGATGGCATTGATGACTTCTTTTCCCAGTAAGACTACGGTGATGGTGATTAATATATGCCAACCATTCGCTAGACCGAGGCCTTGTTGTAAAAGCTGATTGATGCTGTCTACAGCATATTTGAGTGTCAGGGCATTCACCTGTGCCGTGAGTGAGCCAATTAAGGTCAAGATCAGCGTCACGACCACCAGCCAGCGGTATGGCTGTACAAATGGACGTAATTTTTGGAAAAGCTGCCACAGGTTCATAAGCAATTATTTTTATTGTGAATATGAGCTTTAGTCTAAGACTGAAAATTCTATGCGACAAGTAATGACAATGTTTTGATTTGTGACGAGAGTTTTTCGGCTAAGATATTTTTTTAATGTGCTCACGACATCAGCATCACGCTGCTGTGCCAAACAGTGTTGAGTTGAACCGATGAATTTTGAATTATTTACGCCTGAACCGCATGCAAATCTGTTGCCCTATGATGGTGAAGTTGAAGATTATGGATTGATCTTCAATGCTGAAGAAAGTGAAAAATATTTACGCTATTTCCTCACGCAGTTGGCTTGGCAGCATGATGAAGTCATTTTGCATGGACAGTATTTTCAAACGGAACGAAAAGTGGTTTGGTATGGAGATGCTCATTATGAGTATCACTATTCAGGCATGCAAAAGCAGGCATTGATCTGGAATCCAGCTTTACTGCGCTTAAAGCAACATATTGAACAACGGGTGGGTCAGACGTTTAATTCCTGTTTGGCCAATTTATACGAAAATGGTACGCAAGCGGTGGGGTGGCATAGTGATGATGAGCCATCTTTGCTTTCACCCACACAGCAGGTGGTGATCGCATCTTTGAGTTTTGGGGCAAGCCGTAAGTTTTGCTTTAAACATAAAAGCACTCAAGAGAAAGTACAGCTTTTACTGCAAAGTGGACAGTTGATTGTGATGCGTGGGAAAACCCAACGGTATTGGAAACATGCCCTAATGAAGTCGATGAAAGTGACCGAGCCGAGGGTGAATTTAACCTTTCGTTATTTCTATGATCAACAGCCGTAAAAAAAGCCCATATCTAGATGAGCTTTTTTCTTTCTCTGAGGAAGAGTATAGCGACAATCAACTGAAATCATGGAACACATGGTTGAGATGACTGCTAAAGAACAATAATCATATTATGATAATTTATCTAATATTTATAATTAATAAATTCAATTAATGATATAAATTTATCAGATTAATTAAATATCATCTTTACAACATCGCATCAGTTGTGCGCAAACTGATCAGATTTAAATGGCATCCGATTCTTCCATCTTACTGCTGTATTTTTTCTCAATACGCGCTGTACAGTCTTGCATCATTTCTACGACTTTTTGAAAATTCATAAATTCAAAACGATTTTTAGACGCCAATAGGGTCAAAGCAAGCGGGGGTTCTTTACTGGAAAATTTAATCGGAATCGATAAGCTCGACATATTCGGGTCAACTTCACCATTGGAAAAATAATAACCCTGCTTTTTAATCTTTTTCATTTGCAGCATAAATTCTTCTTCATTATGCGCAAAACCAACTTGAGATAACTCGTCCGCAAAACGGTGGTAATAATCTAAAATCCGTTGCTTAGGTAACTGCGACAAAATCACTTTAGACGATGAGCCTTTGTACATTGGACGTGGGCTACCTCGACCATATGCCAAGGCAGTATAGTCCTTATACAGTTCATGATGTACATCAATACATGAGTCGATATTCAGATGCGTCAATAAGCAACAAGACTCTGTGCGTTCCACAATTTCTTTCATGAAGGGAATGCTAATTTGCACCAATGGATCGGTGGTGCGAGAAATAAAATCAAGCACAGCAATTTTTGAACCCAGTGTGTAATCGCCAGAAGTCCCACTGAGGCGCTGCAATAATTCAGCAGAAACCAGTTCTTTTAAATAGCGATAGCTCGTTGGTTTAGATAAGCCTAATTCTTCACTAATAATGTCGACATTGATGATGGGACGAGCAACTGAAAATAAGTCGAGTACGGTGAGAATTTTACCAAAACTGGAAAGCGCCATAAGAACCTGCTTGGTCACAATAAAAATGAATCGTTAAGTTACTTTATAACAAATTGCTCGGCCTGATGTTGCGCTTTTCTACATTGAAAATGAAACAAATCTGAAATATCACAGGGTTTCTTGGGTTATTCTGATAAAAGCACAATAAAAAATTGAAATATGCATTTAAAATATAGGTAATTTATCAAAATAAGATATTAATATTGACTTTAATTTGTTTTTTTAGCAAAATTATTGTGAAAATATCCTATATTGAATAAATATTGCCCATTCTTTCGATGCGCAGGCAATGTTGCACACTACTTTTTGTATTCAAATGGTTTGAAACACGATTTGAATCGCTTCTTTACTTATTGAAATTTCTAGTTATTCCTGTGCCGTGATACAGGTTGTGCTGTCGAATGTTTAAGCATTCGATACGAGGCCGTTTTCACTAAAAAGAAGCAAACCGACGAGATCAATCATGCTGCTGACGAAACAAATACTCGCTTTTCGGCCCAATAAAATGGACTGGATTTTTGCGACCAAAACGTTCATCGCGGGCATGTTGGCATTGTATGTAGCCTTTGTACTGAATTTGGCTTATCCGATTTGGGCAATTGGCACCGTTTTCGTGATCGCGAATCCATATTCAGGGATGACGTCTTCAAAAAGTTTGTATCGTGTATTAGGGACGTTCTTAGGGGCGGCTGTGTCAGTGGTGGCACTGCCACATCTTATTCATATGCCTGTACTGTTTACGGTTTTTTTGGCTGTTTGGGTTGG
Organism: Acinetobacter sp. YH12064; assembly: GCF_013419735.1. Taxonomy (NCBI): domain Bacteria; kingdom Pseudomonadati; phylum Pseudomonadota; class Gammaproteobacteria; order Moraxellales; family Moraxellaceae; genus Acinetobacter; species Acinetobacter sp. YH12064. Next base: position 220,450 of record NZ_VOZP01000003.1, on the reverse strand, counting down.
GTTTTGCTTGTATTTGTCACTGCTAGACCGTACGCCTCGTAGTTATGTTTCCATGTTGGCAGGTTATACCACGGTCATTATCTGTTTTAACGTGGTGTATTTTATTGATACCGCTTCGATCTTCGATATGGCCTTGGGGCGTTTTCTCGAAATTACGGTGGGTGTGGTATGTAGTGCCATCGTGACTACGACATTATTTCCAATGCATATTGGTCCTGCAGTCGAAACACGGGTGAGCAAAACCTTTGCCGATACCAAAGAAATTTTTGATCAGATTTTATTAGAGCCTGCCGAACTAGAAAATTATTCAAAAAATCTCGGCAATATTGCACGAGATATCGCGGATATACATGTCATGGCGGTGCATTTGTCTTATGAAAAATCTACCCTAAAAGGCATGACACGTCCATTGCAGGAAATCTTGCATCAGTTGAGTTTGTTGGTCTGTAACTTGGTGGCCATGTCTGAACGGATGAAACAATTAGACGGTCTGGACATACATTATCGGACGGCACTCAAGCAAGCCCATGAACATATTGCCGCGTTTTTATTAGATCAACATCAGATTGAGGAAAGTAAACTTAATCAATTGCCTGAACAGTTTGAGCAAGATTTTCAACAGATTCAGGCACAGGCATTGCCATCACAGCAGGTGATTTTGGGCAGTCTAAAAATGGATATTCGCCATTTTATTCAGAATATTCGTGCGATTCGTCTGCTTTGGCAGCGGGTACAACAAGGCGACTCCACTTTACCAGCTACACTGACTGCCTTGGGCAATAGTCATTATCCGACTTTGCACCGAGATGCGGGGGTTGCCATTCGTGGCGGGGTGTCTGCATGTTTGATTATTTTAATTTCTACGGGTTTTTGGATCGCCAGTGGTTGGAAAGCTGGATTTATGATGGCCGAAATGGCTGCGATCAGTGCCTGTATTTTAACGGCAATGGATAACCCTGTTCCTGCATTGAAAATGTTTATTCGCGCCAATATGTATGCGGCTTTCATGGTGTTTATCTACGCCTATGGCATTTTCCCGCATGTGACCGCTTTTTGGCAGTTGATCGTGGTGTTAGCACCGTTTGTGATGTTCTGTCTGATGCTGTTTTTACATCCGCCTTTGATTGGGATCAGCTTGCCGCTTTTGATGGGCACCATCATGGGACTGAATTTTCAAAACCGCTTTAGCCTCGATCAGGTGTTTTTCTTCGATGCATCGATTGGGACGGTTTTGGGACCCATTATCTCGGTATTTATTATTCATTTAGTGCGTGCGATGTCCCCAGATATGACGGCCCAACGCATACTTTCACAGCACTATAAGGCACTGCGTCAGGCTTTATATCTGCCGTACGGCTTACCGTTTCGGGTGCATTTACGCAGTATGTTGGACCGAATCGGCATCCTAAATAGCAAAATGGTGCAATCAGGGAACTTGAAACAACAGATCGAGTGGGCTTTGGTGGAAGCCAGTGCGGTGATTGATTTGACCCGCTTACAAGAACTGATGAATAAACTCGATCCGAATGATGCACTGGTCGGTGAACTCGAAGAGTTACAACAAGATTTAGATGACTATTTTCGGGCCATGGAACAAGGGCAAAAGAATGTGTATATGAGCTTGAAACAGCAAATTGTAGAGCGAGTTCAACGATTGAATCAGGCCGTTCAGGGTGTGGAAAACGACGATGTTATGCATCGAATTCAGTATTCACTGAACAATATTCAAAGCAGTTTGTGTCATGTCCTAACACAGCAGACTCCAAATCATTTACAGGTCGAGGCACAACATGGGTGAGCTAAATGTATATGGCATTTATGTGCCTATTCTATTGATTCAAGCGGTATTGGCCTATCTGTTATTGCGGGTCATCATGCGTTTGCTTGACCGATGGATGGCGCAAGATTGGGTGCCGATGCCCAATATTTTTTATTTGGGTGTATTTGTGATGTTGCTTTGGCTGGTGCATGAAATCTTTATTTTTTGCCAGTTCTAAGCCCCTAAAAAAATGAAATGATTGAGGTAATCGTATGACCAATTTGAATGTCCGAAAATATATTCGGCCTGTATTGCTAATAATTGTGCTATGTGGCGCATTACTTGCGCTGAAACATATTTGGGAATATTACAATTCGGAACCTTGGACGCGTGATGGGCGGGTACGTGGTGACGTGATTCAAGTGTCATCGGATGTTTCAGGTTTGGTCACAGACGTTTTGGTTCAAGACAACCAACAAGTGAAAAAAGGCCAAGTGCTGTTTCGTATAGATGTGGCACGTCAAGCCTTGGATTTTGAGCAAGCCAAATCTGACTTGGCGAAAGCCAAAGCAGGACTCGCAGGGGCTGAAGCACAGCTTGCTGAAGCCAAAGCAAATCTAGTGAAGTCACAAGCCAATATCAACCTTGCAAATAAAAATGCAAATCGTTATGCAAGTTTGATGGACGGTGCGATTTCAAAACAAGAACAAGATCAAATGTTTGCAGTACGTGATCAATCACATGCAGAGCATGAGCAAGCTCAGGCCGCGATTGAACAAGCCAAAGCCAGTGTGGTGCAGCAAAAAGCCCTAATTGAAGCGGCCAATAGCAGTTTGCATTTGGCTGAGTTGAATTTAAAACGTTCGGAAGTGGTTGCACCGACTGATGGAACATTGTCTAACTTTGAACTCAAAGCAGGGAATTACGTCAAAGTAGGCCAAGCCGTAGCGGCCTTAATTGACCGTCAACAATTGTATGTTGTGGGATATTTTGAAGAAACCAAACTGGATAAAATCTATGTTGGCGCACCTGCAACAATCCAACTGATGGGAAGTTCTGAAGTTTATAAAGGCCATGTACAAGGCGTTGCAACAGGGATTGAAGACCGTGAACGTACCTCGACTGATGGCTTACTGGCCAATGTCAATCCAACCTTTAGTTGGGTCCGTTTGGCACAGCGTGTACCAGTGAAAATTGTACTGGATGAAGTACCGCATGATCAGTTGGCTTTTGTCGCGGGTCGAACCACCACGATTCATATTGTGGATAAAAACTAAGTTATCCCCAATCATTTCATTTGCGCAGCATCGAGTGATCAATCTTGCGCATAAAAAAGCATCCTTTTTCGGATGCTTTTTTATTTGCCTGTTTGTTGAAAGCGCTTAAGGTTTTAGCCCGACTGGATTTCGATACCAACTTTCAATAAACAATGCTGCAGCAAGGCTGTCGGCAGAAAGATTCTTCGCACGGCCTTGGGCTTGATAATGATCTAATTCATCACGCGCTTCACGTGTCGTTAAGCGTTCATCGACCATCAAGGTTTCAATATTGGTTTGGTGGCGAAGGCGTCGTGCAAATTTACGCGCACGTGTGGAGAGTTCAGATTCGCTATCATCCATATTGAGCGGTAGACCCACGATGAACAAATCCGGCTGATACTGTTTCACAATCTTGAGTAGATTATCCCAATTGGGAATGCCATCTTTCATGGGAAAGAGTGGCAGGGGATTTGCACTTTCAATCAGGGCTTGTCCCACAGCCATTCCTGTTTTTTGTGTGCCAAAGTCAAAGGCCATAATCATTTGATATTGTGGTAAATCAGGCATGTCCAATCTCAGATGATAACCACATGCGGTCTACGCCCATTTTTTTATAGGCAGCATCCCAGCGGTCGTCATAAGGTAAGTTAAATATTAAATCCATGTCTGAGTCACAAATGAGCCAATCACCCCGAGCAATTTCTTCTTCTAATTGGCTTTTACCCCAACTGGCATAGCCTAGAGCCACCTGATAACGACCCACACCTTCATTGTGTGCAATCGCATCTAAAATATCTTTAGACGTGGTAATGCAGACATTTTCACCTACAGCAATAGACGAATGCCATGTCGGTTGACCGGTATGAAGAACAAAACCTGCCTCTGGGCGCAAAGGACCACCTTGCAACACTTCATGAGGATGCACATTATCTGCCTCAATTTCTAAATCATTCAATAGTTCTTTGATCTGCAAGCCCGAAGGACGATTAATAATGATGCCTTGAGCGCCATCTTCATCATGTCGCGCTAAATAAATCACCGTATTGGCAAAGAATTCATCGTTCATTTCGGGTGGAGCAATCAGGCAGCGGTGTGTGAGGTATTGTTTAGTCACCTAATGGCTTCTCCTTATTGGGGTAAGTTTCATTCTTGGGGGAATTGCATTCGAATAACGTTGTATTTATCAACATACTAGACTCACAAGTTTTCAACAATGAGTTTTTCTGCAAATTCAATATTTGTCATGCTCGACCAGTGAGGGACATGCTAAAAATCTTCATCGTGCAGGCGGGTCTGCAATGTGGTGAATTGTGAAGCGATGATTGGTGATTTGAACAACAGCAGTACAAAAGTGAGGAGAAGATATACGTGATGGATGACTGAGATTGCTTAAAATAGCAGGATAAACTGAGGGTAAAACAATGACACATTATTCAAAAATAATAGGGATGGCACTCTGTGCAAGCCTACCTATTTCAGGCTTTGCAGGAAGCGCTGACTTACAAAAACATGAATCTCAGGTGATTAAAAAATATAAAAACTTAAATTTTTATGAGGTCAATGAAGCGATAGAACGTGAAATTGTGGATGTCATTGCGGCAGATCCGAGCAGTTTTCACTACGGATTTACGCAACTTGAAAAGCAAGGTTTTGTTCATGTGCAATATTCACCAGATAAAAAACTTAAATTTTATAGTTTTGATGTGTCTGGCGGAGGCACCATGGGGGAGTGGAGCAGCTATGTGCAATATGCAACGGGAAAAACGCAACATTTAGATCAATTTGACTCAGGCTATATCAATCAAATTTTGCCGGTCAACATCCAAAATAAAACCGTATATTTGGTGAAGAGTTATTATAAAGGTGATAATTGCAGCGGACTACATCATCTAAGAGCTGTTGAAGTTGGACCAAAACAGTTACTTAAATCTTATGTATTTCAAACTAAGCAAAAGAAACTAGATCAAATCTCGGTAGATTATGACTGCCATTATGAAACCGATCGTCGTAGCGGTAATGAATATCTCAAAATCAGTCCGAAACACGTGGATGTTATGTTACTCAATCAACAACATCAGCCGCAGTATAAATATTTACGCTATAGCTTGGGCTCAAAAGGCTTTGTCTATCAAGGCATTATTAAATAGAAGTTGTATCACAAGTGATAAAAAAAGCCTTAGTCAAAGTGAACTAAGGCTTTTTTATTTAAGACATTTACGGTGATTTAGCTGTGCTGAAACTTTAATTGTCGTAATTGTTTTGCGTGTTGTAAGGTCGTTTGACTAATCTCCACACCACCAGTCATTCGAGCCAGCTCTTGAATCCGATCATCTTCTTCTAATTCGATAATGGTACTGCTTGCAGGATCCGTTTGACGTTTTTTCACCAACAAGTGCTGATCGGATTGTGCTGCAACTTGCGCTTGATGCGTGATACATAGAATTTGAACATGCTGCGCCAAATCAGCCAACAAACGCCCCACAATTTCTGCCGTTCCGCCACTGATCCCGACATCAATTTCATCAAAGACTAACACTTCGGATTCGGTTTTTTCAGCATTCATCACTTGCATGACTAAGGCGATACGTGACAATTCACCCCCCGATGCCACGCGTGCTAGAGGCTGAGCAGGAATCCCTTTGTTGGCTGTGAATAACAGCTGAATAAAGCTTAAACCTTCACTTGAAGCTTGTTCTAGAGGCTCAAATTTAAATTCAAAATGAGCCTCTGGGAGCGCGAGCTGCTTCACTTGTTCAGTCAACTGCTTCGCCAATGGGGTAGATGCTTCACGACGAATATCATCCAAATGCTGTGCTTTGGTTAAAAAGTCTTGATGAGACACTTCCACTTGTTCAGCTAAGGTTTCAGGATCCTCAAGCTGATGTAATTGTTCAAGCTCAAGTTGCCACGCATCATAATCATTTTTTAAGTCTTCAGGCTGAGTACGATATTTACGCGCTAAGCGATGAAAAACTTCCAGTTTGGTATTTAATTCGTCCATACGTTCAGGATCGAAACTTTGACGATCAATAAACTGACGTAAATTTGCGGTGGCATCTTCAATTTCACTTTGAGCGTTCAGTAGCGACGTATAAATTTCAGAAAGTTGTTCACTACGTCCTGCATGCGATTCAATTCGACGAATGATCGCGCCCATTTCTTGATTGATATTTTGCTCGGCATCATCGAGGGCATTTAGACCATAGCTACAATCCTGCATGATATGTTCATGATGACTGAGACGGTCAAATTCTTGCTCGATTTCTTTGTAGTCCGTTTGCACAACGTCTTCAAGTTCTTCTAATTGAAGTTCAAGCGTTTCTATCCGTTGCTTACGTGTGGCTTGGGCATCGAGTGCTGCTTGGTGCTGTCGAATATCCTTTTGCCACTTGCTATAGGCATCACGAACGGCTTGAGCCGGCTGATAAAAATTGTAATAGCGATCTAGCCAATGTTTTGGATAGGGCGGTTCTAAGAGTTGTTGTTGGCTGTGTTGGCTATAGAGTTGTACCAATAAGCGGCCAATTTCTTTTAACTCAGATAAGCTGCTCGGACGTCCATTAATCCATGCTTTGCTGCGACCTGTTGCAAAAATCACGCGACGTAAATGAATTTCTCCAGACTCATCATCTAGTTCGTGTTCTTTGAGCCACAGTGCTTCAGGACTGTGCTCTTGGTAGCTAAAGGTCGCTGTCACATCGGCTTTGTCTGATCCATAGCGCACATAGTTGGTGTCTGTTCGTTCACCTAAACATGCTGATAGTGCGTCTAGCAGCAAAGATTTACCTGCACCTGTTTCACCCGTCAGGACGTTAAAGCCTTGTTCAATGTCGATGGCTAAATGGTCGGCTAATGCAAAATTGATCAGAGTTAAATGTGTCAGCATAAACGCATCCGAGCTGCGAAAAGTTCTAGTTAAAGATAATTAAGTTTTGTTTTAGTCACAAGATAAGTTTTATTTTAAGATGACGAAAAACCTCATAATTCTATCCTAAATTTCAGTTTAATAAGAAATTAGTTTCGTATCTGCCGTAAGCACGCAGTGTAGTGATGCAAAGAGTAAATGATCTTGCATAACGTGAGCTTAAACCATCCAACATTTTGCTAAGTTCTCACAAAACACGTTTGTGTATGTATTCTTGTATTTAATCTAACGTGTTATTGCCTTAAAACGTCATGATTTGGTCTCTTAAATCCATCCATATAATTCATTATCCATGTATATATCTGTGAAATGATTTTGCAGCGTTTCTATAGACCCTAACTAGGACTTTAGTGGATGAAATAAAAAAAGTATTTTGTACAAAAGTACAGTTTGTTTTAGATTCTCAATGTCAAGATAGTGAGATGGTATTGGGACATATCCACTTCTCAGATTTTTGTAATTATCTATCTCAAAATTTTCAACACTGATTGATTAGTTTTTGCAGCACAATTAAACTACTTCGATCAAAATATTATAAATATGCTTTATCTGGAGAAAACGCATGTCAGCACAGTTTGATCATGTATCAGTCATCAAAAAATCAAATGTTTATTTTGGCGGTCTATGCATCAGCCATACTGTGCAATTTGAAGATGGAACCAAGAAAACACTGGGTGTGTTGCTTCCAACTGAACAAGCGCTGACTTTTGAAACTCATGTACCTGAACGTATGGAAATTATTTCAGGTGAATGTCGTGTTCAAATTGCTGATAGCGAAGAAAGCGAACTATTCCGTGCGGGTCAATCGTTCTACGTGCCAGGTAATAGCCGATTTAAAATTGAAACAGATGAAGTCTTGGATTATGTGTGCCACTTAGAAGGCTAATAATTCAATCAATTTAGGCACAGTTTTTTAACCTCAAATCGGTTAAACTATGTGTCATAGCATAAATCCTGTAAAGCTTGCTTTGCAGGATTTTTCTTTTTGATAACCTAAGCTGTGCGCTGGGTGATCATACCCTGTTTAAAAGTTTTCGAAGTTTGCAAATTAGAGGTCGTTCATGGCGAAACCGGAATATTATTATGGCGTTCATTCAGTGGAGTCATTACTGGAACTTGAGCCAGAACGCGTATTAACTTTATTTGCGTTAAAAGGACGTGATGATCAGCGTTTAAAACGTATTTTTGAGTTGGCAGAACCGTTTGGTGTCAGCATTCAAAAAGCTAGCCGTGATAGTTTGGAAAAACTTGCGGGACAACCGTTCCATCAAGGTGTGGTCGCGGCTGTACGCCCCCATCCAGTCTTAAACGAAAAAGATTTAGAGGCTTTATTACAAGCCAATCCCAATGCGTTGCTATTGGCTTTAGATCATATTACAGACCCACATAACCTTGGTGCATGTATCCGTACAGCGGCAGCTATGGGCGTTGAAGCCGTGATTGCACCGCGTGATCGTTCAGCGACACTTACCCCAACAGCTCGTAAAGTTGCTGCTGGTGGTGCTGAAAAAGTGAAGTTTATTCAGGTGACCAACTTGGCACGTACATTGGCTCAAATCAAAGAAGATTTTAACGTGCGTGTGGTCGGCACCATGCTAGATGAAAAAGCGTTGCCGATTCAAAAATTTGACTTCACTGGTACGGGTGTATGTGTGGTGATGGGCGCTGAAGATACAGGTTTGCGTCCTATTACGCAGGCGCAATGTGATCAAACTGTTTACATTCCAATGGCTGGTAACTTGCAAAGCTTAAATGTCAGTGTCGCAACCGGTATGGCATTGTATGAAGCATGTCGTCAACGTAACAATGAATTGAAATTGAAATTGAAATAGAAGTGATGATGTCTCCCCAAAAGCAAGGTTATTTATATGTTTTCATTACCATGTGTATTTGGGGCGGATTCACCTTAACGGCGCGTTTAAGCGCCAATTGGGGAATCAGTGCTTGGGATATCACGGCACTTCGGTTTGCTTTGGCATTTTGCATCTTAATGCCAATTTTGATTTATAAAAAAGATACGGCTTTTTTATGGAAGAAAGAGCCTTTTATCCTCGCCATGCTCGGCGGGGTGACCTATTGTTTAACAGCCTATAGCGCATTTCATTATGCTCCTGCGGCCCATGCTGCAATTTTCCTCAATGGTTGTATTCCCTTATGTACGGCCATAGCCGCGTTTCTGATCTTCAAACAGCCGATCGATAAGCATACGTGGATCAGTGTGGTGATTATGGTCTCTGCCATTAGCTTAATGAGCTATTTAATGTACGTCGAGACTGGTGTGGCATTTGGTTTAGGTGATTTGCTATTTTTTATCAGTGCCATTTGGTGGGGGATATTTACGGTATTGCTTAAGCAATGGAGGCTCTCTGCTTGGCATGCCATGGCGGGGGTTGCGGTTTGGTCTGCCGTGGTATTCGTGCCTATTTATCTACTATTTTTCCCTAAACATTGGTCTGACCCAGAGCCATTGCAACTCATTGGACAAGTTATCTTTCACGGTATTTTTGTGGTGATTATTGCGACTTTAACGTATGTAGAGGCGATCAAGCGCCTGGGTGCATTTAAAGCCGGAAGTATCGTAACTTTGGCACCTTTTATTGCTGCAATTTTAGCGGTACCGCTGCTGAATGAACCCTTAAGTTTTGCAATTGTGTGTGGATTGGTCGGGATGGGGATTGGAGCGATTCAACCGTGGAAATGGTTGGGACGAAAGGACAGTCTAGAGCAGCAACTCGAACAACAAAAAAAGCAGTCTGAGTAAGACTGCTTTTTTATTTAGCTTTTTTCAGCGTGCGCTAAGTACTTGAGATGCAACGGCCGAAGCTGTGCATAAAGATGATCTAAATGACCATCATTCAGCACGACATCATCTGCAATTTTTTGCTTTTCCTGTCTTGGCATTTGTACTTGAATAATTTTTTGGATTTGTTCGATATTTTGACCATCGCGCTGTGATGCGCGCTGAATTTGCAATTGTTCCGTGGCATCAATCAGCAAGGTGTGATTGGTCAATTCATGTTGATTGGTTTCAAATAACAGTGGTGAAACCAAGATGACATAGGGGCTAGTGGCTTCGTTTAATTGTTGGATAATGGACTGGCGTATTGCAGGATGGGTAATGGCTTCAAGTGTTTGACGTGCTGTGGGATCTTTAAAGATATGCTCACGTAATGCACGCCGATTTAACTCACCATTCGCAAGTAAAACCCAATCACCAAATTGTTGTTGAATCTGAATCAGTGCGGGTTGCCCCGGTTCGACAACCTCGCGAGCAACGATATCAGCATCGACGACTTGAATGCCTTGGAGTTCAAACCAATTGCTTGCAGCAGATTTACCGCTACCAATACCACCTGTTAAACCCAAGACAAATGTCATACAACGACCTTACTGACCCAAATAAATTTTCATAATTTGATCACCCCATAAAAAGGCGATCCATCCGGCGATGGCAATATAGGGACCAAATGCAAAAGGTTGGTTTTCTTTACGGACTTTGAGCAAAATAATGCCAATGATTGCACCCACCAGTGAAGAGAGTAATACAATCAGTGGAAGCAGGAAAGGGCCCATCCACGCACCCAAGGCAGCTAAAAGCTTAAAGTCACCATAGCCCATACCTTCTTTGCCAGTGATGATTTTAAATAAATAGTAAACAATCCATAGGCATAAGAACCCGATGATATACCCCCAAATGGCTGAGGTTGCAGAGGTATAAATGGCATAGCTATTCACGCCAAGCCCGAGTGCAGCCAAAGGAAGGGTATAGCGGTCAGGTAAAAGTTGGGTGTCAAAGTCAATAAATGTTAAGGCAATCAATACATAAGTCAGCACCAAACCAAACAGCATCTGGATGGTTGGACCAAAAACTGCAACAACAATCAGCGCACAGATCATGGTGAGTAATTCGATCAGTGGATAACGGCTACTGATTGGATTTTGGCAACTTCCACATTTTCCGCGTAAAACGATCCAACTGATAACCGGAATGTTTTGATACCAACGAATGGGCGTTTTGCATTTTGGGCAGGTTGAAGCAGGTGTGCTCAGTGTGATCTTTGTTTCGTCAATAATCGGTTGATCCGGATGTAAAAACAGTTGGCAATCCGTACGCCATTCTTGTTCCATCATCTTTGGTGTGCGGTAAATTACCACATTCAAAAAACTACCGATGCAAAGACTAAAAATCCCAACTGCGATATACATCGCAATTGGGGTATTAATTAAATATGTTATTAATTCTTGCATTAAACCACAGAACCCATTTGGAAGATTGGAAGATACATTGCAATCACAAGACCACCAACGAGGACACCTAGTACCGCCATAATTAAGGGTTCCATCATCGAGGTTAAGCCATCTACGGCATTATCCACTTCATTTTCATAATGCGTTGCCACTTTGTCTAGCATAGCATCCAAGGCACCGGATTCTTCACCAATAGCCACCATTTGAATCGCCATAGATGGGAATTTATCGGTGACACGCATCGCAAACTGCAGCTGTTGACCAGTCGCCACATCTTCACGAATTTTCATGACTGCTGTTTCATAGACCACGTTGTTGGTTGCACCTGCAGTTGATTCGAGCGCATCGATTAAGGGTACACCCGCGGCAAATGTGGTTGCCAAGGTACGGCTATAGCGGGCAATAATTGCTTTATAAACCAAATCCCCAAAAATTGGTGCTTTGAGTGCAGCTTTGTCTAAGAAGTCTCTGAAAGCTTTGCTACGTTTTTTTGCTTCCATGAAACCAGCAATCACAGCGCCAATTCCAATGATGAGGAAGAACCAATATTTTTGCATCCATTCCGACATGTTCACTACCATTTTGGTAAAGGCAGGTAGGTCTGCACCAAATGATGAAAACAAGTCTTGGAATACGGGAACTACTTTTACCATCAAAATGATTGTCACAATAACAGCGACAACAATTACCGCTGCTGGGTATTTCATGGCTTTTTTGATTTTTTGCTTAAGCAATTCACTTTTTTCTTTGTAAATTGCAACACGGTCTAGCATAGTTTCAAGTGCACCCGACTGTTCACCTGATTCAACCAAGGAGCAAAATAGGTTATCGAAATACTGCGGATATTTTCGCAGCGCACCGGCAAAGGTATTACCGCCTTCAACTTCACCTTTAATCCCCAAGACTACTTCACGCATGGCTGGGTTTTCTAAGCCTTCCGCTACGATTTCGAATCCTTGAACGAGCGGTACACCAGCTTTCATCATGGTTGCAAGTTGGCGCGTGAATACCGTGATATCCAAAGTGGATACTTTCTTTTTCATCAAGCCTTCGAGAATATTTTTGCGTTTTTCTCGAATGGTTTTAATGGTGATGCCTTGCTTACGTAAAGTAACTTTGGCTAAAGCCATATTACGCGAAGGCATTTCCCCTTTGATTTTCGCCCCTTTGCGATCCACGCCTTCATAACTGAAGGTTGGCATCATCTGCGCTTTTTTTACAGCCATGAATTTATCCTTATTTTTAAATACTAATTCACTTACTCACTGGTCACACGATTGACTTCTTGAAGTGAAGTCACCCCCTGCATGACCTTAATTAAGCCTGAACGGCGTAAATTGTTAAAACCTGCTTGATTTGAAGCTTCGGCAATTTGTAAGGCATTGCCGTCTTCCATAATAATTCTTGAAATTTCAGGTGTCACTTTCATGACTTCGTAAATACCCACACGACCTTTATAGCCTTCACGGCATTCGGCACAACCCACAGGCTGGTATATTTGGAATTCTGGTGTATTTAAATCATCTTCGGTAAAACCAAGCTCCAATAGACTTTGTTTTGGTACGTCTACTGTTTCTTTACATTGTGAACATAAGCGTCGTGCAAGTCGCTGCGCAATGACAAGGTTTACGGATGTCGCGATGTTAAATGAAGGCACGCCCATATTGCGTAAGCGTGTCAGTGTTTCAGGTGCACTATTGGTGTGCAGTGTAGACATCACCATGTGACCTGTTTGAGCCGCTTTAATTGCAATTTCAGCCGTTTCTAAATCTCGAATCTCACCGACCATCACAATATCAGGGTCTTGACGTAAGAATGATTTTAAGGCTGCAGAGAAGGTGAGGCCGACTTTATTATTTACGTTGACCTGATTGATCCCTTCTAAGTTAATTTCCACAGGGTCTTCGGCCGTTGAAATATTGGTATCTTCACGGTTGAGAATATTTAAACCTGTATATAGAGATACGGTTTTACCGGAACCCGTTGGACCGGTAATGAGTAGCATGCCTTGTGGTTTTTCTAAAGCCTGCATGAACAGTTCTTTTTGATCCGGTTCATAACCCAACGCATCAATCCCTAGCATCGCACTAGATGGATCAAGGATACGTAGAACAAGTTTTTCACCAAACAATGTCGGTAAAGAGTTCACACGGAAGTCGATAGCTTTGTTCTTTGAAAGCTTTAACTTGATACGACCGTCTTGAGGTATACGCTTTTCCGAGATGTCCATTTGTGACATGACTTTTAAACGTGAAGCGAGTCGAGTAGCGAGCTGCAAGGGCGGATTTGTAATTGTTCTTAACACGCCATCGACACGGTAGCGGACGCGATAGGTTTTTTCGTAGGGTTCGAAGTGTAAGTCAGATGCACCCATACGAATTGCGTCGACTAGCAGCTTATTGATGTATTTAACAATCGGAGCTTCATCCCCCGTTGCCTCATCTTCATCTTCTTTCGCTGGATCAATAGTTTCCTGTTCTAAATCAAGATCAAAGTCATCATCAAAGTCAAAAGTACTTTCTTCAGAAAAGTTCTGTTCAATTAACTTTTCAAGTTTGTCATGTTCAACAATAATTGTTTCAGTATTCAGCTTACTACCAAATCGAATGGCATCCACTGCTTCAATATTGGTGGGATTACTGATCGCAACGAATAATAAATTGCCATGTTTAAAAATAGGCAAAATGCGATGCTTGGTAATGAGTTTATCTTCAAATTCATCACGTATAATTAAAGACGTATCATAAGTTGAAATATCAAAAACCGGTTCACCGAACTCTATCGAGATGGTTTCTGCGATCAGGCGTGCTGAAAGGTGATATTCCTGAATCAAATGCGGCACGATATCTTGATGAGCCTTTTTTGAATTTTGCAGCGCTGCTTGCATTTTTTCGGCAGACAGATGCCCTTCGTCAACTAAGCGACGAATAAACCCCGTAAATCTTGAAGAACCTTGAACTGCTGTCATGCTTTTACTTGCCTATGCTTCAGTCTGTTTATAATTGGTATAGCAAAATTATACTTTTGTTGCACAAAAATACCATATCTTAAAGTGTTGTCACTAGCTAAGAATTGGTAAAAAGCATGAACCAGTCCTTAAATCTGCTTAATTTTTTTACAGAAAAGTGAAGATCTTGGAATGACTGGTGTGCTTCGAAGATGCAAATGTGTTGAAATTTATCTTCAAAATTATGAATTACGTGTAGAATGTGCCCGATTTCATCTTTGTCATGTGGGATAAATATGTCGGGTTCGACGATTACGCCTTGGGTAGTGGGTAACTGGAAAATGAACCCATTGCAAGCCGATGCTGGCGCACTTCTTAAGAATTTTAAGCAATTATTAGATGAACAAAATATTGCTGAAGCGGCATGCCATATTGGGGTTGCACCAACAGCTATTGCTTTGACCACGGTGCAAAATGAATTAGCACAAGCAAGCCGTAACATCATAACCGTTGCACAAGACGTTTCTCGCGTCGCAGGTACAGGCGCATATACGGGTGAGCTCAGTGCAGAGCTATTAAAAGATTATGGTGTTGAGTTTGTACTGATTGGTCATTCGGAACGCCGTGAAATATTCGCTGATCAACCGCATATCATTAATGAAAAAGTAAAAAATGCATTAAACGCAGGTTTGACTGTGATTTATTGTGTGGGTGAAAGCTTAGAACAACGTGAAAGCGGCCAAGCAGAACAGATTGTGTTACAACAAATATGTGATATTGCTGCTGTTGTACAAGCAGAGCAGTGGAAACAAATTGTGGTAGCTTATGAGCCAATTTGGGCTATTGGCACAGGTAAAACAGCGTCACCTGAAGATGCGCAAGCGATGCACGCTAAAATTCGTGAAGGTTTAAGCCAAATCACCCCAATGGGACTTCATACTGCGATTCTTTATGGTGGTAGTGTAAAACCTGAAAATGCAGTAGAGTTGGCAGCCTGTCCGGATATCAATGGTGCGCTGGTCGGTGGTGCATCATTAAATGCAGAGTCGTTTTATAAAATTGCTCAAGCATTTGCAAATACAAAATAATTAGGAGTTCAGCATGCATACGTTTGTGCTGGTGGTACATATTATCTTAGCGATTTTAATGATCGTGCTGATTTTAGTTCAGCATGGCAAAGGCGCAGATGCGGGTGCATCTTTTGGTGGCGGCGGTGCTGCAACTGTATTTGGTGCATCGGGTTCGGGTAACTTTATGACCCGTTTGACTGCGATTTTAACGGCTTTGTTCTTCGTTACGAGCTTGACACTTGCTGTGTTTGCAAAGAAACAAACGACAGATGCTTATAGTCTGAATGCGATTTCTTCAGTACCGACTGCGCCTGCAAAATCGGCTGAAACTTCGCCAACTGCACCAAAAAGCGCTGAATAATTTATTTAGCACTTTCTTTTTTGACGTGTTGCGACTAGAATGCGTCACAGCTGCGGTGGTGGTGGAATTGGTAGACACGCTACCTTGAGGTGGTAGTGCTTTCGGGCGTGGGGGTTCAAGTCCCCCCTTCCGCACCAACTTATAATCCAGAACATAAGTTGGTGTATGCAGCAAAACTCTGTTGATGCGGGATGGAGCAGTCTGGTAGCTCGTCGGGCTCATAACCCGAAGGTCGTTGGTTCAAATCCAGCTCCCGCTACCAATCAATTCTATTTTTAAGATGCAAACTTTTAAATGGACAGCTTTTAAAGCTGAGAAAACTATTTGCATATTGATGCGGGGTGGAGCAGTCTGGTAGCTCGTCGGGCTCATAACCCGAAGGTCGTTGGTTCAAATCCAGCCCCCGCTACCAATCTTATATAGCACACAATCTATATAAGCAGTTTATCTGAAAGTCATTGTGATGTTGATGCGGGATGGAGCAGTCTGGTAGCTCGTCGGGCTCATAACCCGAAGGTCGTTGGTTCAAATCCAGCTCCCGCTACCAATCCTCTGAGATGCAACTCAGTAGGGCAATTCTTCAGGTTGTTTTAGATTGAAAATGACCAAGAAATTGTATATAATTTTTGCATGTTGATGCGGGATGGAGCAGTCTGGTAGCTCGTCGGGCTCATAACCCGAAGGTCGTTGGTTCAAATCCAGCTCCCGCTACCAAGTTTCTAAAAGAGGCTCACAACTAGGTGGGCCTTTTTGCACAGTGGACTATGGTTTTCTGTGTAATAATGGGGCGATTTACGCCCTTTTTTATTGGCTATCGTGTAGTGTCGACAGTATTTTGGTCAAACCGTCATGTTTCACTACTACTATAGTTTCGTATTGGTCTGTAGTGGTCATTTCGACCATCGAATCGCACAAATTTGACGAGAGTAAATGAAGCTATCAAATAAAACTCAAGCACTTCAGGACTTAATTGCCCCAGCGGTGCAAGCATGTGATGTAGAACTTTGGGGGGTTGATTTCCAACCTCAAGGAAAACGTTCACTGTTACGTATTTATATCGACCGTGAAGTTGATGAAAATGCAGAACCTGTCATCAATGAAGATGGCGAAGTTGAGCAAGGCCGTGGTATCGGCGTGCAGGACTGTGTTCGTGTCACTCAGCAAGTGGGTGCGATGTTGGATGTACATGATCCAATTTCAGGCGAATATGCATTGGAAGTGTCATCTCCAGGTTGGGATCGTCAGTTCTTTAAATTGGAACAAATGACGGCATACATTGGTCAGCAAGTCGCTTTGCGTTTGATCAGTGCTGTAGATAATCGTCGTAAATTCCAAGCCAAACTTGTTAACGTAGACCTTGAGAACGAAATGATTCAGGTTGAAGTTGAAAAGCAACAAGTGTTGGATATTGACAGCCACAATATTGATAAAGCAAATCTGGTTTTCCAAGATTAATTTAATAAATAAGAATCTGAACGAATAGGTGACTTATGGCTCGTGAAATTCTTACCGTAGTAGAAACGGTTAGTAACGAAAAAGGTGTAAGTCGTGATGCAATTTTTGAAGCGCTTGAACAAGCTTTAGTTGCAGCGACTAAGAAGAAATTCTACGAGGGAACTCACTCGGAAGAAGCTCGTCTACGTGTAGAAATCGACCGTCGTACTGGTGATTACCGTACTTTCCGTCAATGGGAAGTGGTTGCCGACGAAGATCACGAAATGCCAGCATGCCAAGATGCGATCTCTGATGTAGATCCTGCAAAATGGGCAATTGGGGATATCCGTGAACTTGAAGTTGAATCGATTGATTTTGGTCGTATTGCGGCACAAATTGCGAAACAAGTGATTGTTCAAAAAATTCGTGAAGCAGAGCGAGCGCTAATTGCAGATGCTTACGAATCTAAAGTTGGTGAACTCATCTACGGTGAAGTGAAAAAACAAACCAAAGATGGCTTTATCATTGATTTAGGTGACAATGCAGAAGCATATCTTGCGCGTGAAGAAATGATCGCTAAAGAAATTCTACGTCCTAAACAACGTGTAAACGCGATTTTGTTTAACGTAAACCGTGAAGGCCGTGGTGCTCAGTTATTACTTTCTCGTTCTAAACCAGAAATGCTTATTGCATTGATGAAGAAAGAAATTCCTGAAATTGCTGAAGAAATCATTGAGATTAAGGCTGCTGCACGCCAACCTGGCGTTCGTGCTAAAATCGCTGTGAAAACAAACGATCACCGTATTGATCCTGTAGGTGCATGTATTGGTATGCGTGGTACACGTATCCAAGCAGTTCAATCAGAGTTAAATGGTGAGCGTATTGATGTAGTCGTTTGGTCTGATGACGCGGCACAGTACATTGCAAGTGCTCTAGAGCCTGCTGATGTATCAGGTATCGTGATTGATGAAGAAGAACGTACTGCAGATATTATTTTTGCAACGAGTGATCAGTTAGCACGTGCAATTGGCTCTCAAGGTCAAAACGTACGCTTAGCATCTGAATTGACTGGTTACAAGCTCAATATGATGCTTGAAGAAGAATATCACGCACGCCAACAAAACGAAGCGCAACAATATTTAGATATGTTTGTTACACGTCTAGATATTGATGAAGACTTAGCGATGGCGTTAGTTGAAATGGGTTTCACATCATTAGAAGAAATCGCGTATGTTCCTGCGGAAACATTCGATGAGATCGAACTTGATGCTGAAACTGTTGAAATGCTACAAGGTCGTGCAAAAGAAATCGCATTGGCTGATGCATTGAAGCAACAAGAAAACATCCAAGAGCCAAGCGAAGAGCTTGCTGCAATGGAAGGCGTGACTAAAGAAATCGCATATGCGCTTGCCGCTCGCGGTGTGGTAACTGTAGATGATCTTGCAGATCAAGCCACTGACGATATCTCTGATATCGAAGGTTTAGGTGCTGAAAAAGCAGGTCAACTTATTATGAAAGCGCGCGAATCATGGTTTAACTAGGAGGTAATATATGACGGACAAGTCGATTAAGGAGTTAGCTCTCAGCGTGGGTCGTCCAGTTGAGAAGCTACTGGAACAGGTTCGTGATGCGGGTTTACCACAAACTAAACCTGACGATATTATCTCCACTGAACAACAAAATGCCCTCGTTAACCATTTGAAAAAAGTTCATGGTCAGGATGCGGGCAATGCAGGACAAATCACGTTGAAACGTAAAACTACCAGTACTGCTAAAGTGGCGAGTACATCGGGCAAGGCAAAAACGATTAATGTAGAAGTTCGTAAGAAACATACATTTGTTAAACCGGATCCTGAGCAAATTAAAGCTGAAGCATTAGCGAAAGCACAAGCTGACCAACAAGCACGTAAACAGGAACCTAAGGTTGAAGCGAAAGCTGAAGAACCGAAGCAACAACCAGTATCTAAAGCGAAACAAGCTTTAGAAGCAATGCGCGCTGCTGCGAAGCAAGAACATGCGAAGCAAGAAACACCGAAAGCTGCGGTTGTTGTAAAACGTAAGTCAAACAACAAGCCAATTACAAAACCTGTTGAAACTCTAGAACAGAAAAAAGCACGTGAAGCTCAAGCAGCACAATTGAAAGCTGTAGAAGAAGCGGCGCGTCGTAAAGCTGCTGAAGAAGCGCAACAACGTACGCTTGAGCAAATGCGTCAAATGGCGTCTAAGTATTCTAACGAAGACACTACTGCGACCATTCGTGTTGTAGATGATTCTCCGCTTGCTGCCGGCCTTGTAGGTCAGGCATATGAAGATTCATTTGCGAAAGAAGACCGTGAAATTAAACGTGGTACCAATACCAACAATTCACGTTCACCTAAAAAAGGTGGTCGTCGTGGCGAAGAGCAATCTTTCCGTGATAACTCACATAAACGTGGTTTGAAAACAAGTCAAGCGAACAAGCATGGCTTTGAAAAACCAGTTAAAAAACAAGTTTATGATGTTGAAATTGGTGAAACAATTGTTGTTGCTGACTTGGCTGCGAAAATGGCGGTTAAAGTTCGCGAAGTTATCAAATCACTCATGAAAATGGGCGAATTGGTTACTCAAAACCAAGCGATTGATCAAGAAATTGCAGCACTTGTTGTTGAAGAAATGGGTCACAATCCAGTACTTGTTTCGGATACACAAGCAGAAGACAACTTACTTGAAGCAGCTGAAGAAGCGCGTGGTGTCCAAACCACTCGTCCGCCAGTTGTGACAATTATGGGTCACGTTGACCATGGTAAAACATCACTTCTTGACCGTATTCGTCGCTCTAAAGTGGCTGCAGGTGAAGCAGGTGGTATCACACAGCATATTGGTGCTTACCATGTGAAAACTGAAAAAGGTATTATTACTTTCTTAGATACACCGGGACACGCAGCATTTACTGCAATGCGTTCACGTGGTGCGAAATCTACAGATATCGTAGTTTTGGTTGTTGCAGCAGATGATGGTGTTATGCCACAAACTGCGGAAGCGATTGACCATGCACGTGCAGCAGGTACGCCAATTATTGTTGCTATCAACAAAATGGATAAAGAGTCTGCTGATCCAGATCGCGTATTGAATGAGTTGACGACGAAAGAAATTGTACCTGAGCAATGGGGCGGTGACGTTCCAGTGGCAATGGTTTCTGCGCACACCGGTGCAGGTATCGACGAACTTCTTGACTTGATCTCAATTCAAGCCGAACTTCTTGAGCTTAAAGCATCTGAAGAGGGTGCAGCACAAGGTGTTGTAATTGAAGCACGTGTAGACAAAGGGCGTGGTGCGGTAACATCGATTCTTGTTCAAAACGGTACATTGAAAGTGGGTGACCTTGTTCTTGCAGGTTCGTCATACGGTCGTGTACGTGCGATGACAGATGAAAATGGTCAACGTATTAAATCTGCTGGTCCTTCGATTCCTGTGGAAATCTTGGGTCTACCAGAAGCGCCAATGGCGGGTGATGAAGTTCTTGTTGTAAATGACGAGAAAAAAGCACGTGAAGTTGCTGATGCGCGTATGGATCGTGAACGTCAAAAACGTCTTGAGCGTCAATCTGCGATGCGTCTTGAAAATATCATGGCGTCTATGGGCAAGAAAGATGTGCCTATTGTCAACGTGGTATTGAAAACAGACGTACGTGGTACTTTGGAAGCATTACACGTTGCACTTGCTGAACTTGCAACTGATGAAGTAAAAGTACGTATTATTGGTTCAGGTGTTGGTGCGATCACTGAGTCTGACGTAACACTTGCTGAATCTTCAGAAGCGGTTCTTCTCGGCTTTAACGTACGTGCTGATAATACTGCACGTCAAAAAGCTGATGCTGATGGTATCGACATTCGTTACTACTCGATCATCTATCAATTAATTGATGATGTGAAAGATGCGATGAGCGGTAAATTGGCGCCTGAACACCGTGAAACAATTCTGGGTGTTGCTGAAGTACGTGAAGTGTTCCACTCAAGTAAATTCGGTGCTGCTGCAGGTTGTATGGTACTTGAAGGTACATTACACCGTAATAAACCGATTCGCGTATTACGTGATGACGTGGTGGTATTCCAAGGCGAGCTTGAATCTCTTCGTCGCTACAAAGATGTGGTTGAAGAAGTTCGTGCCGGTATGGAATGTGGTCTTGCGGTGAAAGGCTATAAAGACATCAAAGCACAAGATAAGATTGAAGTGTACGATGTTCAATTAATTAAACGGAGTCTTTAATGGCGGGTAGTCAACGTCTGAAGCGTATGGCGGATACAGTACAACGTGAGTTGTCAGAACTGATCCGTCAGGAGCTGAAAGATCCACGCTTAGGTGGTCTCGTGACCATCTCTGCCGTGAAGGTGAGCCCAGACTTAGGATATGCCGAAGTTTATGTGACTGTAATGGGTCGTGAGCTAGGCGATGAGCAAAGTGAAGCCGCAAATAAAGAGACTTTAGATGTCTTGAATAAAGCATCTGGTTTCTTGCGTCATGAACTAAGCCGTCGTATCAAAACACGTATTACGCCACGTTTGCGTTTCCATTACGACAAAACAAATGCTTATGGCAACTATATGTTTGGTCTAATTGCGGAAGCAGTCAAGGACTTACCTCCTACTGACGAAGCAAAAAAAGATGATGAATAATTCAGTTTGCTGAATGAAAAAAGCCACCTTTGGGTGGCTTTTTTATGTTTGAATAACGGTAATTTAAAAACTCAATCACTTTAAAATTATAATATGCCAATGAAAGACAGGTCGAACATGATATTTAATCCGCCAATCTGTAAAATAATGAATTGAAAAAAATAATCCTTTTGAGTAGCGCATTATTTATTACTATGCCAAGTTGGGCATGTTTAAATACCTATGTAGAAGATTTTTATACATCTGATTCACAAAAAGAAAATCAACGCGAAGAACATCATGACGAGAAATTGAATAACTTTGTATCAAGGCATCCTAGCCCAATAGACTATCAGGCAGAAAATGATTATGCCGTACATCAGATCTACGCAGGCCGTTACGATTTAGCCATTAAAGTTTTACGTGCAATTGGAAATTGAGCATCCAAGTTTACCGAAGACGGCAGTGAATTTAGGCACAGCTTATGAGTTGATCGGCAATATTAAACTGGCCAAAAATTGGATTGCAGAAGGTATGAAGCGTGATCCATCGATACATCTTGGCAGTGAATGGATTCATCTGAATATTTTAACAGCCAAAGAAAAAGTGCGACAGCAAAATATTTTCATGAATATCTATTGTTGAATGTATATTATGTAACAGGCTATGTTCCTGATGGACATTGGAAGGATCAGCGGAAACCCACAACAGCGGAATACGATGCCATACGAGAACAGGTCAGCTTACAAATCAGTGAGCGGAAGAATTTTGTTTCAAGACAGGATGCCGTGATGGCACAGCTGTTTTATGAATTGGCGAATCTTGAGATGAGCCAGAATCAGCCTGGCTGGTATAACAATTTTCAAAGTAGTTTTGAGACTAACTTACTGATTGATTTAGCTAGGCAGTATGGTTTAAAAAAAACACCTTATAACCAAAAACGTTTGCAATATATGGCTCAAGGGAATGTAATTGAGAAATTATGGATGAAAATTAAAGACTTTTGGGCTATAAGGGATAATCAAAACTGGATCTAGATTTAATCCAGATCCTCCGGTTTTGAATGGCGTTTAGAGTGAAATGCACGGCGCCGAGTTCGCTGCCAAGGAAGAGGGCGATTCAGAGCTTCTGGTGCATCACCACTCATCGAGCGCAGTCGTAAATGTAACGCCGCTTGTGCCATGAGGTTTGCAGAAACCGGTGCAGTGATAAAAGCAAAAAGCGTGATCAGGATTTCTGCAAATCCAAAACGGCCTTGAAATGCTGCATAAATAATTGCAGCAATTAGAAAACTTCCTAAACCTAAGGTGCTTGATTTAGTCGGTGCGTGTAGACGCATAAATAAGTCGGGTAGGCGAACCATACCAATACCCCCGACCAACATGAAGAAAGCACCAATCACCAAAAAAATCGAGACCAAAATTTCCATGACTAATTGCATATTAAAGGACTCCTAGTCGATGACATGTCCAGTGGTGAAATAGCGTGCTAAAGCAGCTGTAGATACAAACCCCAGCATGGCAACCAATAAAGCCCCTTCAAACATTGATGTACTTGCCCAATAAATACCTAAAATGACGATTAAGCAGGTGGCATTTAAGAACAAAGTATCTAAAGCAAGTAGTCGGTCCACAACTGAAGGTCCCATCACCAAGCGGATGAGGCACAGTAACATTGAGATCGTCACTGCAACTAAACAAATGCCAAGCGCATAAGGTAAAATTGTCATGCAGACTCTCCTGTATCAGCGCCAAAAATAAGGATGAGAGGGCGCTCATAGCGCTCTTTAATGGTTTGAATTTCTGCTTCAGGATCATCCGTGCTCAGCGCATGAACCAAAATATCACCACGGTCTTGGTCAATTCCGGCAGACACCGTACCGGGTGTCGTGGTGATGATCATCGCAAGCAGAGAATTGACTTCTTCATGCTGTGTATCGAGAGGAACACGGAACCATTTCGGATGCAATTTATGTGTCGGACCAAGGACGAGTTTTGCAACATGGATATTACTGACAATAATATCCCATAACACCACAAAGAATAATTTACATGCTGCCAGCCAGTTGATATTCGGTGTTCGATCAATAAAAGGGCGAACCATTCGCGGAATAACAATGGCTAAAACCAAGGCCATGCATAGTGTGGCCGCATCTAAACTGTGCGCTAACATCACCCAGCTCAGACCAACCATGACTGATACCAATGGATGCGGAAACCAGCGATTAAATAAAGATATTGTCGCCATGTTAAGGCACCTCCATTGGTTTCAGCTGGGTCTCTTCAGGCAATTTTTCTTCTTGTTGCTGTCCCTGAATTTGGCGTTGCTTATATTCAGAAATATGTTCGCCATTTAGGGTTTCAGGCGCAATCAATGCAGGGATGAGGTGTGCATTTGGATCCGCTGATTCGCCACCATATTTGGTTTCAGGTAAATTTTCAGGATCATAAGGTTGAACACTGATAATTTGACCTTCTTTATCCTTTTTCAATAGCAACGATTCATATAATGGGTTGTCTTGAATTTGCTGCGCAGTTTTGTAGGTATAGTCATAGATTGGTGCAGCAAAGACCATATATCCCACAAGCGCTGTTAATAGTAGATAAATGGTCTTGTCATTGCGTAGCGGAGCCTTATTCGGCAAAGCCTGATAGCGTTGATATTCTTCAGTATCACTATCATCTTCTGGAGGAGATGAACGCCAGAAAAGTACAAAACCAACGCGGGTAAATGCCATGATACTGAGTAAACTCACCAACAAAACAATTAAAATAATCATGATTTGGTAAGGTGAATTGGCCGTGGCTTGTAAGATAAATACTTTACCCAAAAAGCCGCTAAAGGGTGGTAGACCAGCCATCATCAACGCAATGATGAAATAGCAGACAGCAACGGTATTATGCTGTTTCATGCGGGGCGCAATTTTAAAATGATCTTTAAATTCGCCGCGTTGTGAGGTAATCCAACCCGATAGAATATAAAAAGCTGCACCAATAATGGTACTGTGAATCAGGTAATAAAGTCCTGCAGCCCATGCATCCGTATTAAAGAGTGAAATCGAAACCAATATTGTGCCGATAGAAGACAAAATCATAAAACCGACAAAACGACGTAAACGATCCGTTCCGATAGCACCATAGGCACCATAGAGCGAGGTTACTAAGCCAATCGGTAACAGCCACTGTTGTAAGATTTCACGGCTAATCCCATCGTCAAACACAGTGCCATTAACACGGAGAATGGCATAGATGCCGACCTTGGTCATAATGGTGAACAAGGCTGCAACGGGAGTGGTTGCCACAGCATAGGTCTTTGGTAACCAGAACCCTACAGGCAGCATTGCTGCCTTGATGCCAAAGACGGTAAACAGTAACAATGCACCAGCTACAGCAATACGATGTTGATCCGCTTCAAGCAAAGGCATAAGTCGTGCAACATCTGCCATATTTAAGCTACCTACACTGCCATAAATCATCCCGAGTCCAATCAGGAAGAGGGCAGAGGCAAATAGGTTAATGGTGACGTAATGAATACCCAATTGAAAACGTGCTTTGCCTTGGCCGTGTAAGAGCAAAACGTACGATGCCATCAACAGGATTTCAAAGAAGACAAATAGGTTAAATAAATCGCCTGTTAGGAACGCACCACACAAACCCATCAGTAAGAAATGGCACATGGCATGGAAATAACGACCACGCTCATCCCATTCTTTGCTGGCAAACCACATCACTGGCACAGCAAGACCATAAGTCAGCACCAACATGAATGCTGAGAGTCGATCTAGAACTAAGACAATACCAAACGGTGCAGCCCATTCACTCAGGTTATAAACCAAGACTTGGCCAGAGCTGGCGATCATCAAATAACTGATAGATGTGATCAGCCCAAGGATACCAGAAACATAGCTGATTCCACGACGCCAAGGTTGTCGCCAGTCATGTGCCAACGAGCCAGAGCCGGGGTTGCCCAACAGGACTAAAATAAATGCAGTAATTGCAGGAATTAAAATACTGAAAATCGGGCTGTGGGTAGTCCAAAATTGGATGAAATCATGCATTATGGCTCATCCTCCCGCGGGTCAATTTGCGGTATTTCTTCTTTGGAGTCCACATGATCTGTTCCGGTTTCATAGCGGCTACGCAGAGCCAATTGTACGATAAACGCAGTGGTCGCAAAGCCAATCACAATGGCGGTTAGGACCAAGGCTTGTGGTAAAGGATCGGTCGCTTTGGTTGTTTCCGTTAACACAGCCGGTGCGTTGACATGAATACGTCCCATGACAAATAAAAATAAGTTCACAGCATAGCCAATCATGGCTAAACCCAGCACGACAGGAAAGGTACGTGCCCGCAAAATCAGGTATACCCCTGTTGCGGTCAGTAAGCCAATGGCTGAAGCGAGTAAAAATTCTAAACTAATCATCTTATTCGCCTCTTGGAACTGGACCAGACATACTCGAGTGACGCGAGTCGCCTAAGACGGAAATCATTAACATCGTCGCACCCACAACAGTGATGTAGACACCTGTGTCGAAGAGGGCAGCGGAGGCAAGGTGCATTTCACCTAAAATGGGTGGTGAGACATAGATATGGGCACTGGTCAGGAATGGACGGCCCCATAGCCAAGCAGCAATCCCTGTCAGACCTGCAATGGTTAAACCAATACCAATCCAGACTTCATATAGTCGACCTGATTTTGCACCAATCAATTGTTCAGCACGGTCTTGACCGAGCGCGATATATTGAATCACTAAGGCTAAAGAGGTAATTAAACCTGCAATAAAGCCACCGCCAGGTAAGTTATGACCCCGTAGGAAAATATACAGACTGACCACCAAGGCCAAAGGCAAAATCCAAGATGAGGTAATACGGAACATCAGTGGCGACGGATTAAAACGATAGGTCAGACCTTGCGTAATGGTGGTGCCATGAGCACGCATACCATCCATCATGCATAGCGTACCAAGTGCAGCAATTCCCAGTACGGTAATTTCACCAAAGGTATCGAAACCACGGAAGTCCACCAAGATCACGTTGACCACATTGGTACCACCACCAAGTGGGATAGACTGCTGCATGAAGAACCATGAAATGGAATTGTGATCACGGGTCATGATCAACCATGAAATCCATGCAATCCCTAGACCTGCAATAATCGCAATCAATGCATCTCGCCAACGACGTGACACACTCGACTCATAAGGGGTGAGCTGTGGTAATAACGATAGGCTCATGAGTAAGAGCACGGTGGTCACCACGTCAACAGTAATCTGCGTTAACGCCAAATCGGGAGCGGAGAAACAGATAAACACCATGGTCACAACTAGACCGACTGCACCACTGATGAGGACGGCTTTAATCCGTTCATGGTGGAACCAAAGCATCATCCAACATGCAGAGAATAATAATAGCCACAGAACGATCGCGATGACCGGTGCATGTACCAGTTCACGACTGCCTGTGCCGATGCCTTGCAGCCAAAATGGAACGATGAGGATGGCTACACTAAAGATTAAAATCCACAATAAATAGCTTTGTAATTTGCCATTTTCAGTAAAGCGACGAAATTTTCTTGAGCTGAGTAAAAGATATTTTAAAAATAAGTCGAACAGCACTTTACCTTGCAAACGACCCAAAAATGGATCTAAGTCGATCCGCCGTAATTTGCCGCCCTTTGCCAATGCGAAGTAGAAAATTAAACCACCCAATAGTGCTATTACACTCATCAAAAGCGGTGCATTTAAACCATGCCAAATCGCTAAATGTGTACCTTCAAACGCAGGGTTTTGAATACTCGCACGTGCTGTGCTGTTGACTATATGCTCAACCAATAGGGCAGGGAATAATCCAACTAAAATACATAAAGCAGCCAGTAATGTTGCTGGTGCGCGCATACCAAACGGTGGTTCATGTGCTTCTTTATTGGGAATTTCTTTCCCCAGTGGACCATCAAAAAACACCCCGTGAACTAAACGTACTGAATACGCGACAGCAAAGATACCGGCAAAGGTGGCAATGATGGCTGATACGATCATCACAGGCCCAGTCAGATTGGCTAAAAGCTCAGTAAAGAACATCTCTTTAGAGAGGAAACCATTGGTTAATGGGACACCTGCCATAGAGGCCGCAGTGATCATGGTTAGCGTTGCGGTAAACGGAAGTAATTGCCATAAACCAGAGAGTTTTCGTAAATCACGTGTGCCTGATTCGTGGTCAATAATCCCCGCGATCATAAATAGGGCTGCTTTGAAGGTCGCATGGTTAATGATATGGAAAATGGCAGCCGCAACTGCAAGGGGAGAACCGATCCCCAGTAAGCAAACGATCAGACCTAAATGGCTGATGGTGGAATAGGCCAAAAGCCCTTTTAAATCTTCTTTGAAAATGGCAAAGAATGCTGCCATACATAAGGTAAATAAGCCAATAAAGGTGACCAAGTTGTGATACAACGTAGCGCCTGCAAAAATCGGTAATAAGCGTGCAAGCAGGAAAATTCCGGCTTTCACCATCGTGGCAGAGTGTAAATAGGCCGAGACGGGGGTCGGTGCCGCCATAGCATTTGGCAACCAAAAATGGAAAGGGAACTGCGCACTTTTAGTAAAAGCCCCCATTAATATTAATAGCAGTGTGGGTACAAAAAGCGAGTGCTGCTGAATTTGACTACTCATGGTTAGGATTTGATCAATCTGATAGGTGCCCGTGATTTGCGCCAACAGAACAAAACCACCCAGCATACATAAACCACCCATACCTGTAATGGTCAAAGCCATTCGAGAGCCACGCTGAGCTGCGTCGTAATTACTCCAATAACCAACCAAAAGGAAAGATGAAATGCTGGTAAGTTCCCAGAAAATAAGCAATAAAATTAAATTATTAGACAATGAAATGCCGAGCATGGCAGCCATGAACAGCATCAATAAAACATATAGTTTACTGAGCGAATTCTTTGGACTTAAATAATAGTAGGCATAGATATAAATTAAGGTGCCGATCCCGGTAATGAGCAGGGAAAACAATAAGCCCAGTGCATCGAGGCGGAAACTGAAATCAATGCCAACTTGAGTGAGCCATGGCCATGTTTGAATGACGGTTTTGCCATTAAATACATTTTGAGCCTGACTCAATAATAAAACTAAACTGCTGAGGCTGACGCCAATCGCCCCTAAAGCTGTTACCCCGCGAGAGAATTGCTTCAACCACGAGACAAGTGTTGTGCCTAGTATTAACGGTAACAATATAATAATCGGTAGCACACTCGTATCCATTGTCATGATTAGGCGGTGAAACCTAGGTGTATTTCATCTTTCAAGGATTACAGGACAGCAAAGAGCAGTCCAAAAATTCAATCTTGAAAGCCATGTGTGTCAAAAAAAATTAAAAACAAGCTGTGTTGCGCAACTCGTGAAGCGATAGCAATTTCCGATGTTACTATGAAAATTGCAAATAAAACCGATCATATTACATGCGTAAAACAACATCAATCTTTTTTATGAACCACTTACATATTATACGCCTGACGAAACTGTCTAGACATCTATTGCGGCCTTGTTGCTGAATATTTAAACATCGAGTCGGTGTATTATACTCAGCCAATCAGCCTCAGTATTTTTAACTCAGGGGTTGGATTGTAACGTCCTGATCACCTCGCTGTGATAAAGCCCTAACCAATTCTTGTTGCTGTTGCTCGGTCAGTTGTGTCTGAATTAATTGCAACATGTGCTGGATGGTATCCGGATGGTTCAGCGGCTCATTTAATTCAGTCTCTTCAGTTTTAGGTGGAAGCGATGGTTTAGATCCGAGTTGCAACTGCTGATAAATTTGATCATAGGTTTCTTGTAGTTTTTCAGGCTGAATCTCACTGAGCTTTTTATTCTGTAATTGTAAGCACTGAAAGCGAGAAGCTTGTTCCATCAGTTCAGGACGGTTGCCGCTGGCAATGATTTGGAGTCGTGGAAACGCTTGATTTAAACGGGTCAAAATCACTTGAGTCATGTTTTGATCGAGTTGGTGGTCTATGGCGTCGATTAATAAAATACCGTCACCTTCTTGGCAAGGATATAAGCTATGAGGATTGAGCAGACAGAGGCGACGCACAATATCACCAATTAAGGCCACAAGGTTGCGCACACTATTTGACAGCTGTTGAAATAACATGTCTTTGCCTTGATAGCAGACCATTAACTGTAATTTAGGGTGATATTGCAGATAAATATTGGTCACATCGGGCAACACGGTCTCTAAAGCTTGTTTTAATGATCTGAGTGACGGCGCGTGTAGATCGGCCTGAGCTTGTGCTAGTTTTTGCCCAAAAATTGGCGTGTCTGATGCGTTGGATGTATCGGCTTGGGTTTTAGGATGTAATAAATTTTGAATTAATTCGGCACTTTGTGCATTTTCAATGTCGGATATTTCTCGAAACCACTCAAAAAAACGAATAAACGTGGTAAAGGGAATGGCCGATATTTCATAAGCATGCGAAGGCTGAAAAATAGCAGGATTATTTTTATTGAGAATATTCACATCGTTGACGAAACGTTCAGCAGGGTAATAGGCAATGAGTGGCAACCCTTGTAAAGGATCGGCTTTGAGGGCTTTTTGATACAGCGCAACCATCGATTCTAATTGCTGTGTTTCGGCCTTACTGAGGCCGACGCCTTGACTGTTTAAGGTTTTGTACAATTGCCATGAACAACATTGTGGGTCTTGGTCTTGTTGATCACTTGAAAGCTGAAATGAGCCAATGTCTTCGGGAAAACTGACTTGAATATCAAGTTTCGATTGCAAGCGATTTAACATGATGTCTTGATCGAGCATTACCACGCCTGCGGTGCGTAAATCTTTATATCGTGCAGCGAACCAAGTGAGGGCCTGATAACTAAAGCGTAGTAGGGAGGTTTTTCCAGAACTTTGATCACCCAAAATTAAGGTGATCGGCAGATCGTGGTAATTAAAATTGAGGGTGATATCAGTAAAATGAAGGGTGTGCTTGAGTTGGATCGATTGTAATTTCATGGTGCACCTTTTACTGATTTATTGTTTATTCACCTTTTTCATCATACTAGCTGACCGCTTGTGCCAAAGATTTGGGCATTTGACGTTTTAAGTGTTGCATCAAGTCATAAATATGATGGATATTTAAACTTACTTTAGCACGTGTGCAAGCCACGTAAAGTAACCGTAACTCTTCGTCACTAATTTTATAATCTTTATCGTTGAGCTTAAATTGGTAATCATCTTCAATATGTACCCTATCCCATTCTAAACCTTTGGCTTTATGGGCGGTCGAGATGATGTAATCGGCTTGATCAATCGGGGTGATTTTCGCCAGCGCCTTTTTCAGTGGGTCAGTACCGTGGTCATCGACCAACTTCACTAGCGGTTTAATATCGCTGCCGTCGTTGGTTTCACAATATTCATGCACATCATGCCATGAGTTAAACCACGCAAGCTCTGGGACATCGACTACGCGCTTGCCTTGCTTGAGCATGGCTGCAGCATCGACAAAACGATTGAGTCGCGCATGATCTGCTTGCAGGCTAACTTTTTCGCCCTTAACCAAACCCGCCAATAACAGTTCCATCGCACGTGCATTGGTACGACATAAAATGGCATCGCGCATCTTGGTATGTGGTTTATTGACCACTTTAGAGTTGAGCTGCGGATTACCCAATAAAGGCACGGTTTCGTTCAATGCGCCCAGTAGAGCATTGGCGTTCAAGGCAATTTCTTCACCAAAACGGAAAGACGTGGTTAAACGGGATTCGGGTAAAGGGAGTTGCTGCATGGCATTGACTGCGCCACGCCATGCATAAATTTGTTGATGCGCATCGCCAACATAGATGACTTGAGTATTCCGCTGTTTCAGTAAAATCCCTAGCATTAGCGGGTCAGCATCTTGAGCTTCATCGAACAGCACATAATCCGCAGGAATATTCGGTTCAGACAAAGCCCAAAGTTTTAAATAAATATCGTGTCCAATCCCTGCTGCATGATTCGGATCAATCGACTCTAACCAACGACGTTCAATGGCAGGATACAAATGCTTTTGTAAGCTTTCGATATCGTCCGGATGCAGCCAACTCGGTGCTTGTAGATGTCGTGGGGCAGGGTATTGCGAACTGGTCGAACAGAAATAACTGACAGCGTTTGCCACCAGACTTGCCAAACGCGAAGGCATGAGTACATATTTTTCATAACGACCGCCCATCATACGACGTAAGGTGATCGGTTCTAGTCGATATTCTTTAGCAATAAAGCTCGGACTTAAACGTGGTAGACGCAGTTTGTCAGTCACTCCACGTGGAACACTACGATAAGCCAATGAGTGGAAGGTTCGACAGTCGACATTTTGATGAAAACGATTCTGTGCTTCGGTGGCAATGGCTTTGTTAAAGGCCAAGTACATGCCACGCCGCTGAGGCATGGCATCACTGATCATTTGCAGTGTGGTTGTTTTACCTGTGCCAGCATAGGCAATCACTTTAAATGATTTACCAAGACGTGCGTTATCTATGGCAGTGGCCTGCTCATAGGTCGCGGTCGGTTTTTTAAGATCTGGCACGGTTGCGTCTTAGTGCTGACGGTTGGCTTTTTCAACCAAACCGGAAAGGCCTTGACGACGAGCGAGTTCGTTAAGTACCAATTGAGGATCAATATCGAAATAACCCAACATCACAATGGTATGGAACCAAAGGTCTGCTACTTCGTAAATCAAATCGTTTTTGTTGTCTTCATTGGCTTCGATTTTGAAATCTTTAGCGGCAATGATGGTTTCAACACTTTCTTCACCGATTTTTTCTAAAATTTTATTCAGGCCTTTATGGTAAAGCTTTGCCACATAAGAGGACTCAGGATCAGCTTGTTTGCGTTCAGCCATCATTTTACCTAAGTAGTCGAGTACTTCGACTTGCTCAGATTGCGCATTGGATGCATTCATCGCAAGGGTATGCGGATTTGCTGATTTTGCACCATAAATTGCAGCCGGATCTTTTAATTGCGCATCGACAATTTCCCAGCCATTGGCAGTAAGCTTGCGGTAGAAGCATGACTCACGGCCGGTATGGCAGGCAATGCCGCCATGCTGTTCAATTTGTAGCACAATCACGTCAGCATCACAGTCCAAACGGATTTCATGTACGGTTTGGAAATGGCCAGATTCTTCACCTTTATGCCATAGCTTATTGCGTGAACGTGAAAAGTACACCGCTTGATTTTTTTCTGCAGTTTGCGCCAACGCTTCACGGTTCATCCATGCCACCATCAATACGCGCCCGCTTTGATGATGCTGTGCAATAGCAGGCACTAAGCCTTGTTCGTTAAATTTTACTTCATCGAGCCATTGCAGGTTGTTCATGAGGATTTCACCAATTCAAAAATCAAAAAATAAATGCCGCAGCATTTGAGCAGCACTATAGTGTAAGCCATCAAGAGAATGATGGGGAGTTAATTCTTAATCAAATTTTAAATTGCGCAGTTCAGCCGCAGAATCATCTGCAGGCTTTCGGGCAATGTCAGCATAATTCATTTGCCCAAATGCACCCGTTTTTAAGCCGGAAATCGTAATCGCCATTTCTTTGCGGAAAAACGGCAGCTGATACATAGCACGAAATGAAAAATCACGGAGCGGTGCTGTTCAGCGATGATGTGATTGATAAAAAGGAGTCAGCAAGCGACTAAAAAATTGGTAAAATCGCACGGAGGACAACCGTAGCTGATGATACTCCTGCCAGAGGTTTTGCAGTGAGGAGTCCTGTTGATATTGAAGCAGAGCTTGACTGATGGCCCATGCATCGAGCAAAGCCATATTGGCGCCTTGTCCAAGCTGTGGACTCATGGCATGAGCAGCATCGCCTAATATGCCGATACGACCTTCACCAAGTTTGCTCAGCACCACATCACGATAATTGGCAGATAGCCATTGCTGCGGATTATCTGGATGTGGAATCACATGCGCTAACCATTCTGCAACACTCGGCCAGCGTTTTGAAACTTCAAGCAACCATTGCTGCTGTGCGTTCTTGGTTTTTAAGAATCCCTCTAAATCTTCTGTAGGCAGACTCCAGAAAATGCTCGAAAGGCGCTGTTCAGGCTGCGTTGGAATTGCTCCCGTTGGCATCACACCCATCATGATATTGGAACGGTCATAGAACTGATGTAAGATCTGCGGATTGAGTACTTCGCATTCAGGCACGATGATCCACTTCGCCCCCCAAGGATAAGCTTGGTTGAGCTTTTCCCACGCTTTAGGACGTAAATGGCTGCGTGCACCATTGGCAATCAGCACGAGATCAAACTGACGTTGAAAGGATTGATCTACGGACTGCCCAATTACGTTTATACCCTCACTGGATTCTTGAAGTTCATGCACTTCATGCGCCATGCACCACTCAACGTGTTGAGGATATTCACGGACTTTGGATGCGAGGACATGACAGAGCGTGGCACGGTGAATGCCGAGTCCATATGAACGTTCATCGGCTTGTCGATAATGACTGTTTATCAGCAAGTCGCCGCCAGCCAGTTGACCTTCCAGACCTGTTACCACAGCACCTAGGCTTAAGGCATGTTCCAAAATGCCTAAATGTTCGAAAACTGCTAGTCCGGCAGGTTGTAATAATAATCCTGCACCCACAGGTTCAAGTTGTGAGACTTTTTCATATAAGCAGATCTGATGGCCTTGAGCAGCAAGCATTGCTGCAGCGGCTAATCCTGCTGTACCTGCACCGATGATGGCAATATTTTGAGTTTTCATTGTTATAAAAGTTGATTTTATCTCACCCCAATGTAGCAAAGTTGTCGTATAAAACCCAATAAAAAAGCCCTCATAAGGGCTTTTTTAGGGATGCATCAGGTCTTACCAATGTTCACCAGGGAATAGGCGAGCATATGCTTTTTGTACCCAATTGAGTTTTTCTTGCTTACCAATAGACGCTGAAGAGCTTGGGAACAGGTTATAACCAATCGACATGAGTTTATTGTTAATGTCAGGAGCAATGGAGTAGGTGATCGAAGCCAAACGGCCCAAATTGGTCGCCACTTTCTTCGGACGTTTCACGATGGCATAGGCAATCAGGTCGGTTGCTTGTTCTGGAGAAAGGGTTGGTACGTATTTATAAATTTTGGTTGGGGCGATCATTGGTGTGCGCACCAATGGCATATATACCGACGTGATGGCAATATTATGCGAGTGAACTTCAGCACTTAGGCAACGACTGAAAGCATCTAATGCGGCTTTAGACGCAACATATGCAGAGAAGCGCGTTGCATTGGCCAATACACCAATCGAACTGATGTTGATGATATGACCTTCACGACGAATCATCATTTTAGGCAACAGGTTCATCACCAAACGTACCGCGCCAAAATAGTTCAGCTGCATGGTGCGCTCAAAATCATGGAAACGATCGGTTGATTCATGCACGGCACGACGAATAGAACGGCCAGCGTTATTAATTAAGATATCAATATGATCGACGGAAGCGAGGATTTGTTGTGCCACAGCATCAATGGATTCCATATCATTGAGGTCACATGGGAAAACATCAGCTTTACCGCCAGTGGCTTCAATTTCAGCTTTTACGGCATCAAGAGTTTCTTTGGTACGTGCAACCAATAGAACATGTGCGCCTGCGTTGGCAAGGCGATGCGCTGTGGTTAAACCGATACCACTTGATGCACCCGTGATTAAAATGGTTTTGCCGTTGACACGGTCAACGAAACGTTTCTCAAGTCTTGAATTCACGATGAGGTTCCCTGTTAAATCAGTTTTATTGTATTCATTTATCGGCCCGACAACGCTATGTGCAGGGCTGTTTTAAGTCAGCGGTATGATAGCGTTTTATTTAAAAAAAGCCATATGATAAGTAATTGATAATAAAATAATATTTAGAGTTTTTACTCTAAATTAAAATCCCTATTTACTCATTTTTTAACACATAAATATGTGAAAGAGAAGTGCTTTTATCCACATCGTTGCAACCTAAAAAAAGTCGATTTTCAAGATAAATAAAATTGTAAATAAATATAGAAGCAGGGCCATAGATGCGCAAAATTGAAAGGCGGATAATGTGGGGGTGGTTATTTAAATGAAATGGAAATAAAAACAGGCCTTAAAAATAAGACCTGTGGATTGTGCACTTGTGGTTTAAACAGCAGCTAAGGCTTGCTCTAAGTCGGCAATCAAGTCATCTGCATGCTCGATCCCAATCGATAAACGAACCATATCAATGCTGACTCCGGCTGCTTTGAGTTCATCTTCATTGAGCTGACGATGTGTCGTGGTCGCAGGATGGCAAGCTAAACTTTTGGCATCACCAATATTCACAAGGCGAGTAAATAACTGCAACGCATCGATGAAACGTGTGCCACCTGCAAGGCCGTCTTGAACCCCAAAGGAAAGAATCGCAGATGGTTTGCCTTTGACATATTTTTGCGCCAAAGCATGCTGAGGATGGTCTTTTAGGCCAGCGTAGTTGACCCATTTTACTTTTGGATGCGCTTGTAAATATTCCGCCACTTTTTGCGCATTTTCAGTATGACGCTCCATGCGCAGGCTTAAGGTTTCCAAACCTTGTAAGATTAAGAATACATTATGCGGGCTGATCGCAGCGCCTGTATTACGCAGCGGGACCACGCGCGCACGGGCAATATAGGCTGCGTCACCTAAGGCTTCGACATAATTGACCCCGTGGTAGCTTGGATCAGGGGTGTTGAGTGATTTAAAGCGTTCAGGGTATTTGCCCCAAGGAAATTTGCCGCTATCGACGATGATGCCACCGATCGAATTACCATGACCGCCAATATATTTTGTGAGTGAGTGCACCACGATGTCGGCACCAAATTCAAATGATTTTTGCAGAACAGGTGTGGCCACAGTATTGTCTACGACTACAGGTATGCCAAATTCATGCGCAATTTTCGAAATTGCTTCGAGGTCAATAATATTGCCCAATGGGTTACCAATAGATTCGACAAAGACCAACTTGGTTTTGTCATCGATGAGGCTACGCAGCGCTTCAGGGTTTTGATAATCAAAGAAGCGAACTTCAATGCCTTGTTTCGGCAGGGTGTGGGCAAACAGGTTATATGTGCCGCCGTACAGGGTCGAAACAGAAGCGATATTGTCGCCCGCTTCAGCAATGGTTTGAATCGCATATGTAATGGCAGCCATACCTGATGCCAACGCCAGTGCGCCTATACCGCCTTCGAGCGCTGCAACACGCTGTTCAAGTACCGCCGTGGTTGGATTCATAATGCGGGTATAAATATTACCCTGAACTTTTAAGTCAAATAAATCAGCACCATGCTGCGTGTTATCAAACGAATATGATGTTGTTTGATAGATCGGAACTGCAACAGCTTTGGTGGTTGCTTCCGGGGTATACCCCGCGTGAATTGCTAAAGTTTCGTCTTTATATGTCATGATTACATCATCTAAGTGAGCTAATTTTTTAAATAGTCTATCATTTATATATATGAATAAAAGTGCTTTATTTATAAAATGAATATCATAATTATTCATATTGTTGAAAAATTTTCAGCTAAAGATGAGCGAAATCATGCTTAAAAACGCATGCTTAAATTTTGTTCGCCATTAAACTTGTAACAATGCATTGAAGGCGTGTGCGAAACCTTATTTTTTCACGACTTTATGCGTATAATAGCCGATTATTTTTTCGCTCAATTGAGCAGGGGCAACTTTGTGTTGTTCCGTATATGTTTTGACTATTGAGGAGTCCTAAGTGGCCCAATATATTTACACGATGAACCGTGTGTCGAAGATGGTTCCGCCTAAGCGCGAAATCCTGAAAGACATCTCTTTATCATTTTTCCCAGGCGCAAAAATTGGTGTGCTTGGTCTAAACGGTGCAGGTAAATCTACCTTGCTTCGTATTATGGCGGGCGTAGATAAAGATTTCTCAGGTGAAGCACGTGCTCAACCGGGTATCAAAATTGGTTACCTTGAACAAGAGCCGCCATTGGATGAAAGCAAAGACGTTCGTGGTAACGTTGAAGACGGTTTACGTGAGCCGTTAGATGCTTTGGCGCGTCTTGATGAAGTGTTTGCAGAATATGCAGCAGAAGATGCTGACTTTGATGCACTTGCAAAAGAACAAGAGAAGTTAGAAGCCATTATCCATTCATGGGATGCACATAATATTGTGAACCAAATGGATCAAGCTGCAGCTGCGCTTAACCTTCCAGCTTGGGATGCAGACGTATCTAAGTTGTCTGGTGGTGAGCGCCGTCGTGTTGCACTTTGCCGTTTGTTATTGTCTAAACCAGACATGTTGCTTCTAGATGAACCAACGAACCATTTGGATGCTTCATCAGTATCATGGTTGGAACGTTTCTTGAAAGACTTCCCAGGTACGATCGTTGCGATTACCCATGACCGTTACTTCTTGGATAACGTGGCAGAGTGGATTCTTGAGCTTGACCGCGGCATGGGTATTCCATACCAAGGCAACTACTCTTCTTGGTTAGAGCAGAAAAATGCCCGTTTAGAGCAAGAACAGAAGCAAGAAGAATCTTTTGCTAAAGCATTGAAAAAAGAACTTGAATGGGTTCGTTCAAATGCTAAAGGTCAGCAAAAGAAAAACAAAGCGCGTATGGAGCGTTTTGAAGAGCTTAACTCACGCGAATTCCAACAGCGTAACGAAACGTCTGAAATCTATATTCCACCTGGTCCACGTCTAGGTAATAAAGTTGTAGAAGTTGAAGGTATTAGTAAATCCTTTGGTGACCGTACACTTTATAAAGATTTATCGTTCGTTGTACCACCTGCTGCAATTGTAGGTATCGTGGGCGAAAACGGTGCGGGTAAAACCACATTATTCCGTATGATGACAGGCGAACAACAACCAGATACAGGTACAATTACACTGGGTGAGTCTGTTAAAGTGGCTTATGTTGGTCAGATTCGTGACACCTTAGATGACAACAAAACTGTTTGGGAAGAAGTTTCTGGCGGTTTAGATATCTTGAAAATTGGTGAATACGAAATCGCATCTCGTGCGTATATCGGTCGCTTTAACTTCAAAGGTCAAGATCAGCAAAAACGCGTAGGTCAATTGTCAGGTGGTGAACGTAACCGTTTACAACTTGCGAAAATCCTGCAAATGGGCGCAAACGTCATCTTACTCGATGAACCGTCAAACGACTTGGATATCGAAACTTTACGTGCGCTTGAAGATGCAATTCTGGTATTCCCGGGTACAGTCATGGTGATCTCGCATGACCGTTGGTTCCTCGACCGTATTGCAACGCACATCTTGTCATTTGAAGGTGAAACCCCTGAATTCTTCACGGGTAACTACCATGAATTTGAAGAATACCGTCGTAAACGTGATGGTGATGACCTTGTTGCAAAGCGTCAAAAATACCGCAAAATTGGTAACTAAGTTCCAGTTTTAAAATAAAAAACCAGCCTGCGGGCTGGTTTTTTATTGCGTGAGAAGCAATGACTATACAACAATGTCTTCATAGGCATGATGTAAGACGTAGTCTGCTTGTTCATGGCCTTGTGCAGCCGCTTTACTGAGCCAAAGCTCTGCAAGTTCATAATTGCGGTCTAAGCCGAGTTCTCCACGTAAATAACCGAGACCTAAACGATATTGGGCATCTTTATGACCTTTTAATGCGGCACTTAAGAAATTCCACATGGCATTGCGATAGTCAGTAGGGGATTGGTCTGCTGAATCCATAGTATGGTGACTGAGAAAGTCTTGATGGTGTTGAGCCGCAAGAATTTCAAAATAAGTCCCTTGGGCGTAATCACCCTCGGCTTCTGGAATCGAAAGGTGCATTCCTTGCAACTTTGGATTCATCTGTTGTGACAACAGTGCATAGATTTTTTTCAGAGCTTGTATCATCATTGTTAAACTCCCTGTTGATAAATATAACCACTTGATTAATAAAAATATTAATTGCAGTCATTCGTGCGCTGCGATGAATGATTTAATTGTTTTAAACAGATCACACTTAAGATGAAAATTAGTATGCTTGTCATGATATGTGAATAGTTCTTGAAAAATATCTATAAGTGATTTCAGTCATCTAGATTGCGAAAAATTATTTTTAATAAATTGAAAGTAGATGCTGAAAAAAGCAGTTTTAAAGTTTGAGAGTAAAATGCCATGCTGTTGGTTGAATAATGTAATTTTATTACGTTTACTGCACCTGTTAAGCTCAAGACTGAAGAACATATAATTTATAAAGGTCAGAAAATAATGAGTGAGCATCATGGGCATGACCACAGCCATGCCGTTGTGACGGAAGGGAATGTCAAAAAATTAAGTTTTGCCTTAGCACTGACCACGACGTTTTTGATTATTGAAGTCATTGCTGGATTTATGACTCAAAGTTTGGCGCTATTGTCAGATGCGGCACATATGTTCACCGATGCCGCAGCCCTTGCTATAGCATTGGTCGCGATTAAAATTGGCAAGCTTCCTGCTGACAACAAACGCACCTTTGGCTATCAGCGTTTTGAGATTTTGGCTGCCTTGTTTAATGCCTTGATGTTATTTGTAGTTGCAATATATATTTTGTATGAGGCCTATCAGCGCTTTTCAACGCCTCCGGAAATTCAAAGTATGGGCATGATGATTGTCGCCGTTATTGGTTTGATCATTAACTTAATCTCGATGCGTATTTTATTTTCCAGTTCACAAGAAAGCTTGAATGTGAAGGGGGCGTATCTAGAAGTGTTGAGTGATGCCCTAGGTTCGGTTGGTGTAATTATTGGTGCGGCGATTATTTATTTTACGGGCTGGATGTGGGTCGATACACTAATTGCGGTGCTCATTGGCTTTTGGGTTTTACCAAGGACTTGGATTTTACTCAAACAAAGTATCAATATTTTGTTAGAAGGCGTGCCTGAAGAAATTGACATAGAAAAGTTACGCAATGATTTATTGGCACTCAATGGGGTAGAGAGTATTCACCAGTTAAAGGTCTGGGCAATAACATCAAAGAATGTGCATTTGACAGTTCATCTCTTTGCACCTGAAGCCGATCGTAATGCCTTATATTTTGAGGCGATTGAAATGTTGCAACATGAACATGGAATCACGGAGATGACATTACAAATCGAAGAAGATGAATGTGTGGTACACCAACATACCCAAAAGTCTGATCATGCACATGGGCATCATCAAGATGATCACGCGCATTCTCATGATGAATCACATCAGCACTAACGCTGATGTAATTTAAATGGCCGGCTTAGATTTCCCACTCATGATTACATTCGCGGCATTTCCATTTTTTCTGTGATTGCATAAAACCTTGCATTGAAATTTTGAAATCTGGCAGGTCGCGATAGAACATGAAGCCAGCAATCAAGCAAGCAATAAATACAACAACAGTCGCAGTTTGTAATGTAGTGCCTGCACCGTCACCAAAAATCCACATTGCGATGCTGATAATCACCAACAGTAAAAGAATAAATACCGCAGGGATGAGGATAATCAGGCTCTTAGGCACGACAGGACGAGCAACAGGCTGGCCTGCTTGCGCAAGGGGCATAATTTTAGGGCTTTGACATTTTGGGCAACGGTATTGCATTGCAACTCCATAATTTTAATCTATGGTTTATTTTAATCAGAATGACGCAGAAAGCAAAAATACCGTAAATTTAAATCAGATAAAATTTAGGCAATAAAAAACCCAAGTCATAATGCTTGGGCTTTTTATAAGATGATTTGCATCACCTTGAATATGGCGTCCCTACGGGGATTCGAACCCCGGTTACCGCCGTGAAAGGGCGATGTCCTAGGCCTCTAGACGATAGGGACAATTTGAGGCAACTTAGAGTTGGTTGACACCATCTCTCGGTATGGGCGCTATATTAGGGGGATAACGCCCATCCGTCAACTAAAAAATCAATTAAGCTTCATCAACTGCATCATTTTTCGGCAGTTTTAGGCTTTCATTGAGTTTTTCCCATGCTTTTGTTTCTTTTTTACTCGGGCCGCCCACAATTTCAAGTGCATGACGTAAGCGAGCAAAGGTTAAATCAGGACCAATGGTTACCATCGATTGCATAACCGGTGTCGAAGATGTCGAACCAGCAATTGCAATAAAGAAGGTTGGCATGAAGTCACGAAGTTTAATGTCCATTTGGTTCGCCAAATCCATAAGCGTTTGGCTGACGGTGTCATTGTTCCAAGTGAATATGCTTTCTAGACGCCAAATGGCAAATTGAAGGCTTTGACGCACTTGTTCTTCAGTCAATCTTTTGCTTTCAAACTGTTCTTTGCTGAGTGTTGGGAATTGGTTGAAATAAAAACCTGCCCAATTCACTGCTTCAGATAATAAATTAATACGCGGTTGAATCGCAGCAGCAATTTCTTCCAAGGTATTACGATCTGATTTCCAAGCCAGCAGGGTGTCGAGCAATTGACCTGGTGTTAAACCTTTAATCCATTGACCATTTAACCAGTTTAGCTTTTCAACATCAAAGATTGGACCGCCTAGTGATACACGTTGAATGTCAAAGTGTTCAATCATTTCAGCCAAAGTGAATTTTTCACTTTCATCCGGCATTGACCAGCCCATACGGCCTAAATAGTTCAATAATGCTTCAGGTAAAACGCCGATGTCTTTGTAGTAGTTAATTGACGTTGGGTTTTTACGTTTAGACAGTTTTGATTTATCTGGGTTACGTAACAGCGGCATGTGGCAAAGTACAGGCATGTCCCAACCAAAATATTTGTACAATAATTGGTGTTTAGGCGCAGATGGAATCCATTCTTCACCACGAATTACGTGAGTGATTTCCATTAAATGGTCATCAACCACGTTTGCCAAGTGATACGTCGGTAAACCATCGGTTTTCAGTAGAATTTGCATGTCGACTTGCGCCCAAGGAATTTCGACTTCACCACGCAGTAAGTCGTTAAATTTACAAATCCCTTCTTCAGGCACTTTCATTCGAATAACATGCGGTTCACCAGCAGCCAAACGCTCTGCCACTTCTTCTGGAGTGTGTTTTAAGCCACGACCGTCATAACGCGGTGATTCACCACGCGCTTGTTGTTCCGCACGCATTTGATCGAGTTCTTCTGCTGTTGCGAAGCAGTAGAATGCATGGCCTTTTTCAACCAGTTCCAAAGCATATTGTTTATAAATGTCCATACGTTCAGATTGACGGTATGGCGCATGAGGGCCACCCACATCTGGACCTTCTGACCAGTTCAAACCTAACCAACGCAATGAATCTAAAATCATTTTCTCAGATTCTGGGGTAGAGCGCAGTTGGTCTGTATCTTCAATACGAAGAATAAATTCACCGCCATGTTGCTTCGCAAAACATAAGTTAAACAATGCAATATAAGCAGTCCCAACATGCGGGAAACCAGTAGGAGAAGGTGCGATACGAGTACGAACAGTCATAATCAGCTTTTAATCAGAATGTAAATTGGGATCTATTATAACGAAAAAGCCTGATCACTTAATGCTTAATTCAACATTGAATGATCAGGCGTTTTTTAGTATTTTTTAGACGACAGTAGGGGAACTCGTCTAAAACAATAGCTTGGACAGCATCAGTATGCTGATGTCGTTATGAGTTGCTACCAGAAAAAATGGCTTGAACAAAACGAGAAAAACTTTGGTTTTGTGATGCAAAGAAACTTTGAGTCGGTGCAGCTTTAATAGACGTAAGTACTTTTAAATTATCGTCTGTACGGCCTTTACCTTCAGATTTTTGCTGATTAATCGCTTTTTCGATCAATGAGGTACGTTCAGCAGGCATCGTAAGTTTATTATTCGATGCGGTGCTGGTTGCAGCACAAAAACCAGTCTGTGCAGTCACACTTAAACTTAAGCCTAGGCATAATGCGTATGAAAATTTCATGTCCAAATCTCCCCCTAGTTTTGGTGATGGAACTTTTTATTTGCAAAATAGTTTTAATATTTAGACTACGATTTAACCATCTTTCGTAATTAAAAAGTAGAACTACGTCACAATTTTTACAAAAAAACTAAAAAAGTCTGTACTAGGATTACCTAAATAGACTGTTTTCTCCAGATTTTCGGATGTTTTAGCAAACAACTATGAAGATAGCATGGAGATCGCTTCTGATTGTTGCTGTATTAGCAGAATTAAAGCTTTAAATACGTTATTTTTAGATATCTTTAAAACAGAAATAGATTTGAATTTATATTATAGATAGCTGATTGCTAAAGTTATTTTTGATTTATATAGTGCTCTCAAGATCAATTTGAGTTTGAGCAGATGAAAAAAATAATAGCATCGGGCATTTTCGCATTGTTGGGTGGGGTAGCGGTACAGGTGTATGCCGCAAAAGATTTCTTAAATGTCTCATATGATCCAACACGTGAGTTTTATCAGGAATATAACCAAGAATTTGGACAATATTGGAAAAAGCGTACAGGACAAGAGATTAATTTTAAACAATCTCACGGTGGCTCTGGCAAACAAGCTCGTGCAGTGGCAACAGGTTTGCAAGCAGACGTTGTCACTTTGGCATTGGCCAACGATATTGATGAAATTGTGGCGACCGGACAAATCAATAAAAATTGGCAAAAACAATTTCCACATAATTCTGCTCCGTATACCTCAACCATCGTATTTTTGGTGCGTAAGGGCAACCCGAAAAAAATTAAAGATTGGAATGACCTGACCAAACCGGGCGTTGAAATTATTACGCCAAATCCAAAAACAGGTGGGGCACCGCGTTGGATCTATTTATCAGCTTGGGGATATGCTTTAAAACAACCGGGTGGCAATGATGCCAAAGCCAAAGAATTGGTGAAAAAACTCTATAGCAATGTCAAAGTTTTGGATTCAGGCGCACGTGGTTCACTCACGACCTTTGCTGAGCGCGGCATTGGAGATGTCTTATTGTCTTGGGAAAATGAGGCACTATTAGCGACTCAGGGCCTAGGCAAAGATAAATATGACATTGTTTATCCTTCTATTTCGATTTTAGCTGAACCTTCGGTGGCTGTGGTAGATAAAACCGTCGATAAAAATGGTAATCGAAATTTAGCGAAGGGTTATTTGAACTATCTATATTCACCTAAGGGCCAAGAGCTAGCAGGCAAATATTTCTTCCGCCCTCGCGATGCAAAAGC
Source organism: Acinetobacter sp. YH12064 (assembly GCF_013419735.1). Taxonomy (NCBI): domain Bacteria; kingdom Pseudomonadati; phylum Pseudomonadota; class Gammaproteobacteria; order Moraxellales; family Moraxellaceae; genus Acinetobacter; species Acinetobacter sp. YH12064. Next base: position 175,711 of record NZ_VOZP01000003.1, on the reverse strand, counting down.
CACTGCAAAGTACGCTGCTCAATTCCCGAAAGTTCAAACCTTTACCATTGATAAAATGTTTGGAGGTTGGGCAAAAGCGCAAAAAACACATTTTGTGAATGGTGCGATTTTCGATCAAATCTATAGTGAAAAGAATAAAGAGTAAGTCTGCAAATAAAGTTGATTGGTGTAAAAACGGATAATTGGGGTTATCCGTTTTTTGCATATGTAATGCATAAAAATCTATATATAGGGAATAAGTAGATTGTTTTTGTGTATTTTAATATGAAAAACAAACAATTAAATTCGCTGCGTTAGCTGTATCTAGTAAAGGGTCTAAACTTGCTGCAATTGCGATTTATGACTTTATTTCATATATTTAGCAGTATTGAATATAACTTTATGCTGGCTGTTATGAAAACTCAATTTAAGGCGTGGCTCAGTGCTGCGTTGCTTGCCACTGGTGTTGCTTTCTCAGCGTCTGCTCAGGCCGCTGATCGTGAATTTTTAAACGTTTCTTATGATGCAACGCGTGAATTTTATGACGAATTTAATAAGTCATTTGGTGCATATTGGAAAGAGCGTACGGGTAAAACGGTCGCATTTAAACAATCACACGGTGGCTCAGGTAAACAAGCCCGTTCTGTGGTTGACGGTTTAAAAGGTGATGTCGTGACTTTGGCCTTGGCCAATGACATCGAAGAAATTGTGAAGTCTGGACAGATTCAGCCGGGATGGCAAAAAGAGTTTCCACATAACTCAGCGCCATATACGTCAACGATTGTCTTCATGGTGCGTAAGGGCAACCCGAAACATATTAAAGATTGGTCTGATTTAACCAAGCCGGGCGTACAAATTATTACCCCGAACCCGAAAACTGGCGGTCTCCCACGTTGGGTTTACTTGTCAGCTTGGGGTTATGCTTTGAAACAGCCGGGTGGTAATGAAGCGAAAGCCAAAGATTTCGTGGGTAAGATGTACCATAACGTAAAAGTGATGGACTCTGCGGCACGTGCATCGATGACTACTTTTGCTGAACGAGGCATCGGTGATGTGTTATTGACTTGGGAAAACGAAGCTTTAGTTACGCAAAAAACTTTGGGTAAAAACAAATTTGATATCGTATATCCATCGATGTCGATTTTGACTGAGCCTTCAGTGGCAATCGTAGACAAAACTGTCGATAAAAATGGTAATAAATGGTTAGCTCAAGGCTATATCAATTATCTTTATTCTCCATTAGGTCAAGAGATGGCAGCTCGTCATTTCTATCGTCCACGTAATGCAGCAGTTTTAGCAAAATATAAAACTCAGTTCCCACCTTTAAAAACTTTTACTATTGATGAAGTCTTTGGTGGCTGGGCAAAAGCACAACAAACACATTTTGTGAATGGTGCGATCTTCGATCAGATCTACAATAACAAGCGCTAATACATCGAAATCTAGGATTTGAGATGTTCAAAGACCTCCTTCGGGAGGTTTTTTAATGGATGGCAAAAAATAAAAACGGTTTTCTCTATAGAAAGTAATATTTCTGTACAAAAAGACGTTTGGAGCTTTGCTAAAACAAGGTAATAATGTGCAGTTACATTTTTAGCTGTGTTGAACGAACCCTTATGTCGCATATTTCTGTATTACTTCATGAAACTGTTGATGCTTTACTGGCAGATCGCAATACAGGAATTTTCGTAGATGGCACATTTGGGCGTGGTGGTCATACGCGTTTATTACTGTCTAAATTAGATGAAAACGCACGTGTTTATGCCTTTGATAAAGACCCGCAAGCGTTGGCAGTTGCAGCAGAATTAGAACAAGAAGATGCGCGTTTTAAAATCATTCACGCTAGTTTTGCCGATTTAAAAGAGGAACTGCGTAGTCGTGGTGTCGACTTGGTAGACGGTATTATGGCGGATTTAGGGGTGTCATCTCCGCAGCTAGATCAAGCAGAGCGTGGCTTTAGCTTTATGAAAGATGGTCCACTCGATATGCGTATGGACAATTCACAAGGTCCAACAGCCGCAGAGTGGTTGGTTGATATTGAAGAAGAAGATTTGGCCAATATTATTTTTAAATATGGTGAAGAGCGTTATAGCCGCCGTATTGCCAAAGCGATTAAAGCGGCAGGGTATATTGAAACCACAGCTCAATTGGCCGAAATCGTGAAAGTTGCCCACCCTAAATGGGAAAAAAATAAACATGCAGCGACACGAACTTTCCAAGCAATTCGTATTGCTATTAACAAAGAACTCGACGATATTGATATTTTCTTACCTCAAGCGGTGGAGATGCTGAAACCTGAAGGCACTCTGGCAGTGATCAGTTTCCACTCTTTAGAGGATCGTTTAATTAAACAATTTATTCAAAAAGAATCTACACTTGCAGAAGACACAGGCTGGGGTTTGCCACAAAAACGCGAAGATACCCGCCGCTTAAAAAAAGTGTCACGAATTAAAGCAAGTGAAGAAGAAGTTAAAGCCAATCCACGATCTCGTAGTGCTTGGCTTCGTGTGGCAGAGCGTTTAGCTTAAAAGGCAAAGAATGAAAACCGAAGCAATCGAAAAAAACTCTGATCAATCGCAGTCGAAGAAAATCATTACATACGGCATTTTATTGCTCTTGGTTTTTGTGAGTGCGATTATGGTGGTGTTTCAAGTCTTTGAATATCGCCAAGATTATCGTCAATTGAGTACCTATATGCGTGAAAGGGATGACCTCAATGCAGAATGGGGACGTTTGCTGATCGAACAACAAACTTTTGGTGCAACAGCCCAAATTGGGACACGTGCAGTTACCCAATTACGGATGTATTCGCCTCCTATTGCACAAACCGTTGTTATTTCATTGCCACAAACTCCTGAACAGAAAAAATAGGCTGCCGGTCACATGGTTGAAAAGAGAAACAAACAAATTCCACGTAAAAAACAGCAGTCTGTTACTGGTCGTACAGCCATTTCGGTGGAGATGTGGCGCTATCACTTGATGTGGGCAGTGGTTTTACTGTGCTTTATTGCATTGGTCGGGCGGGCTTTTTATGTACAAATCATCAACAAAGACTTTTTACAAAATAAAGCCAATGCCAAAATTTTAAGAACTGAAACCTTAAAAGCCATGCGCGGTGTAATCTATGACCGTCACGGTGTTCCTTTAGCCATTAGTACTCCGATCATGAAAATCGTGATCGATCCACGTGATTATTTTGACAATAAAAAACTCTTTGAAGAAATTACGGCCGAATTGGCTAAAGATCCAAACAATCGTAAGTTAAAACGTCAATTACCAGATAAAAATCTGAATTTAGATGAACTCGCTGATGCTGTAGGGATGGATCGTGCTGAATTGAGACGCAAAATGAATGAGCGTCCACGTTCACGTTATTTAGTTTTAAAGAAAGAAGTGCCACCACAACAAGCTGAATTGATCATGAAACGTGACTTTCAGGGGGTATATACCGAGAAAAACTATAAGCGCTACTATCCACAGCCTCAGCCAAACTCACAAATTATTGGTTTAACCAATAGTGAGGGTATGGGCATCGAAGGTTTAGAGATGCAATTGAATGAACGTCTTGCAGGCGTAGATGGTGCGCAGCAAATTGTCCGAGATAAAAAAGGCAACCGCGTTAAAGACCCTGAGATCGTGAAAGAGGTTGAGTCGGGTGAAAATATCACGCTGAGTATTGATTCACGTTTGCAATACATTATGTATCGTGAGTTGACTGCAGCCGGCGTAGCCAATAACGCACGTTCTGCAACCGCGATTGCCGTGGATGTCAAAACAGGTGAAATTTTAGCGATGACGTCTTGGCCGTCGTACAACCCGAATGATAAAAAAGGTGTCTTAAATAAAGATGCTATGCGTAACCGTGGTGCGATTGACTCCTTTGAGCCAGGTTCAACCATGAAGCCATTGACCGTGGCAATGGCATTGGAAAGCGGTAAATACACGGCAAATACCGTTGTAAATACCACACCCGGTTCTATGCGTGTAGGGAATCATACTATCCGAGATACGCATAACTATGGCCCTCTGACTTTGGGCGGCATTATTCAAAAATCGTCTAACGTCGGTGTGGCAAAAATCGCTTTATCTCTCCCTTATGAAACATTACCAACGTTCTATCAACGTCTTGGCTTTGGTCAACGTTCAGCGGTGAAATTCCCCGGCGAAAGTGCTGGTCTGATTTTGCCGAAGAGTAAATGGAATGTGTCAGAAGTAGCGACCATGGCTTATGGTTATGGTTTGAACGCTACAGTGCTTCAACTGGCTGATGCTTATGCCATGATTGCCAATAAGGGCGTCAAAATGCCACTGAGCTTGTACAAGCTTGAGGAAAAGCCGAAAGGTGAGCAGATGGTTGACCCTAAAATTGCTGATCAAGTGCTTTTAATGATGGAAGCAGTGACCTTGCCGGGTGGTACGGCACGTCAAGCCAATATTCCGGGTTATCGCGTGGCGGGTAAAACTGGTACAGCACATAAATTACGTGCAGACCGTAAAGGCTATTCGACTTCAGAATATCGAGCACTCTTTGCCGGTGTTGCACCAGTGAGTGATCCACGTTTGGCCATGATTGTTGTAGTGGAAAACCCGACAGGTCAGTATTACGGTGGTCTGGTGGCTGCACCAGTTTTCGCTCGTGTAATGCAAGAATCTTTACGTTTAATGAACGTACCATTAGATAAACCTTTAGACACTCCTAAGATCCAGTAATAGGTGATGAATGAAAATTACGTTTCAAGATCTATACACCGTTGAACAGCCCGCTGAATGGATGTCGCAATCCTTTCAGGGCTTCAATCTGGATAGTCGCAAAGTTACAGCAGGGCAAATATTTATTGCCCTGACTTCGTTTTCGCAACCTGAAAAAACAGCACAATTTGCACGTGCAGCGTTAGAGAATGGCGCGTTGGCTGTCATTTCAGAAACTGATTTGGGCTTGGATCAAAGTGTCGTGATCGCGGATGTGCGTCAATTGATGGGGCAGTGGCAAAAGCAATATTTACAGGCGACTCAACCAGCTCAAGCTGCACGAATTTTGGCAGTGACGGGTACCAATGGTAAAACCACGATCTCTCGTTTAATCGCTGAATTACTCATGCTGCAAGGCAAAAAATGTGCAGTGATGGGAACCACTGGTAATGGAATTTTACCGAATTTAGAAGCCTCTTCTCACACCACTTTAGATGCGTTACATATGCAAAATGCATTGCATGCCTATGCGCTTGAGGGTGCAGAGTTTGCTGCCATTGAGGCAAGTTCGCATGGCTTAGAACAAGGTCGATTAAATGGCTGTGCAATTGAAATTGCCGCTTATAGCAATTTAAGTCGTGACCATTTGGATTATCATAAAACCCTTGAAGCCTATGCTGAAGCGAAATCACGTTTGTTTCAGTTTCCATCGCTCAAAGTTGCAGTCATCAATCTCGATGATGAACATGCAGAAGTGATGCTGAATGCCGCACGCCAAAATCCGGCTCAGCCTAAAATTTTGACTTATTCAACGCGTCAGGCTGCGGATTATCAAGTGACGGATATTCAATACAGCTTAACGGGCGCACAATTTAAATTGCGTACTGCTCAAGCTGAATTTGTGGTGCAAAGTCCATTATTGGGACACTTCAATATTGAAAATATTGTGGCGAGCTTAATTTCAGCGGAGCAAGCAGGTTTTGACTTATCTGCCTTGATCGCAACTGCGCCCGAGTTAAAAGGTGCACCGGGTCGTATGCAAGTGATTCGTGATGATGAACGCCTGTTTGTGGTGGATTATGCACATACACCAGATGCTTTAGTTCAAGTGTTACAGACCTTAAAACGTCATGTATCGCAACAGTTATGGGCGGTGTTTGGCTGTGGTGGTGATCGTGACCGTGGTAAGCGTCCATTGATGACACAAGCGGCATTAAACCATGCAGATGTTGCGTTGATTACCTCGGATAATCCACGTACTGAAAACCCAGAACAAATTTTTGCAGATATGAAGGCTGGTATTGATTTTACTGAAAAAACTGTCCATGAAATCCATGACCGCCGTGAAGCGATTAAATTCGCAGTCAACCATGCGCAAGCGGGTGATATTGTGGTGATTGCTGGTAAAGGCCATGAAAACTATCAAGAAATTGATGGTGTTCGACATTGGTTTGATGATGTGGTGGAAGTGAAATCAGCGATTGATTCCCAGCATCACAACACTGACTCGGCTTATCCAGCGCAATAGGAAACAGATATGCATACTTCAACGACCAGTACGGTTCCGTTAGAACCATGGACTGCCGAACAGTTGGTTCAAGCGACACAAGGTCACTGGCATAATAATCAAGCGCCGACAGGTTCTGTAAAACGAATTTTGACCGACTCACGTCATGCAGAGCAAGGTGACGCTTTTCTTGCCCTGAAAGGTGAACGCTTTGATGCGCATGATTTCCTTGCTCAAGTGGCTGAAAAGGGTTGTGAAATTGCCATCGTTAGTCATCCGGTCGATGTGGATATTTGTCAGTTGGTGGTTGCAGATACACGTTTGGCGCTTGGGCATTTGGGTGCATTTCGTCGTGCCCAAAACCCAGCTTTAAAAGTAATTGCCTTGACAGGAAGCAGTGGTAAAACTACGACGAAAGAGATGCTCGGGAGTATCCTTTCTCGTCTTGCACCAACATTAATTACGCGCGGTAATTTAAATAATGACCTTGGTGTGCCGATGATGTTACTTGAGTTGCGTCCAGAACATCAGTATGCCGTGATGGAGCTTGGTGCCAGTCATAAAGGTGAAATTGATTACACCTCAAATTTGGTACAGCCTCAGGTTGCCGGAATTTTAAATATTGGCACCGCTCATATGGGTGAATTTGGTGGGCGTGATGGCATCTGTCGTGCCAAGTCTGAAATTTATGCACATATAGCGAAAACAGGAACTTCGATTGTCCCTTCGGCAGATGATTTTACAGATGCCATTCGTCAAGCGGTGCAAACTGAGCAAGTAATGAGTTTTGGTCAGGGCGGGGATGTCTTTGCGACTGAGACGGAGCTTCAGGCTCAATCTTCACGTTTTATCTTAAATACGCCACAAGGTGCACGTCCTGTTCAACTGCCATTTGCTGGTGAACATAATGTGCAAAATGCCACTGCAGCCGCAGCTTTCGCGTTGTCGATTGGTGTGAGTTTAGATGATATCGTTGTGGGGCTTGAACATGCGACAGGTGCCAAAGGCCGTCTAAACTTTATTCAACACAAAGATTATTTGTTTATTGATGATACTTACAATGCAAATCCAACCTCAATGCGTGCTGCTGCTGATGTACTTGCGCAGCAAGATGGCATCAAAGTCATGGTCATTGGGGATATTGGTGAGTTAGGTTCATCTGCTGCACAGCAGCACTACATGTTAGGACGTGATCTTGTATCACACTCTGGTCTTCAATTTGTCGTTGCTGTCGGTGAGTTTTCACCTGCTGTGCAAGAAGGCGCGCGCAGTACACAATATGGTAAAAAATTACAGGCCTTTCTTACTCAAGAACAGGCTTTACCGTTATTAATTAGTCTAGTCAAAACACATCAGCCTCAGTCCATGAGTTTCCTGTTTAAAGGTTCTCGTTATACCCACATGGAAACTTTGATGGCTGAATTGATGGAGAAACTTTAATGCTGTTATGGTTATTTGAGCAGCTTGCGGGTTATCACAGCTCGTTTCAGGTTGTTCGTTATTTAACGCTTCGTTCACTACTCAGTGTCTTAACGGCATTGGCCATTGGTCTGTTGCTTGGACCTGTGATGATCCGCAAATTGCAAGCTCTCAAATATGGTCAGGCAGTCAGTTCATTTGCACCTGAAAATCATGCCAAAAAAATGGGCACACCGACTATGGGCGGTGTGTTGATTTTACTGTCTATTGGGATTTCAACCTTACTTTGGGCCGATCTTTCAAACCCTTATGTATGGATTGTACTTGGCGTGATGGTGATCTTTGGTGCTGTTGGCTGGGCCGATGACTGGATTAAAATCCGTTATAAAGACAATGCCGGTCTACCTGCGAAGAAGAAATTCTTTTGGACTTCTGTGGCATCGTTAGGCGCCGGTATTGCACTTTATGTGATTGCGACACAGCAAGCAAACCCAGTACATACCTCAAATATGTTGGATCTGCTGATTCCATTCTTTAAAGAAATTAGCATTCCATTGTCTATTATTCCACTCGGTATTGGCTTTATTGTCTTTACTTATTTGGTGATTAACGGCGCATCTAATGCTGTGAACTTAACCGATGGTTTAGATGGCCTAGCAATTATGCCAATTGTTCTGGTTGCCGCTGGTTTAGGTGTGTTTGCTTATCTGGCTGGTGATGTTCGTTTTGCCGATTATTTACATATCCCTTATGTGAAATACGCATCTGAACTTGTCGTGATCTGTGCGGCAATGATCGGTGCTGGTTTGGCATTCTTATGGTTTAACGCGCATCCAGCTCAAGTGTTTATGGGTGATGTCGGGGCCTTATCTCTAGGTGCGATGCTCGGTACGATCGCAGTCATGGTTCGTCAAGAAATCGTTTTTGCCATTATGGGCGGTGTCTTTGTGGTTGAAGCTATTTCTGTTTTCTTGCAAATTGGCTCACTGCGTATGCGGAATAAGCGTGTATTCTTAATGGCACCGCTGCACCATCACTATGAGAAAAAGGGATGGCGTGAAACTCAGGTGGTGATTCGTTTTTGGATTATCACGATTATGCTGGTAGTTTTGGGTCTAATGACTTTAAAATTACGTTAAGCAAATATATAAACGAAACCGGCATTTGCTCCCACAGATGCCGGTTTTTTTATTTCAAAAATATAGTGGAGTAAATGATGAACCTGTTGATGTGTCCTGTATGCCGTGAAGCATTAAAACTCACAGAGCGGACATGGCGCTGTGAAAATAATCATAGCTATGATGTTGCAAAACAAGGCTATGTCAATTTACACGTGGTTCAACATAAACACAGTAAAAACCCGGGTGATACGCCAGAATCTGTACAGGCGCGCCGTGCGTTTTTGAGTGCAGGTCACTATGCACCTTTGCAACAGGCTGTGGTGGCATTGATTCAAAAATTGCGGGTTGAAAACTTGTTGGATATTGGCTGTGGTGAAGGCTATTACACCAATGCGATGCAAGCTGAAGTATTACAGTGTGTGGGTGTCGATATCGCTAAAAATGCAGTACAAGTGGCCGCTAAACTGAATAAAGAGGTGACTTGGGTGGTTGGGACAGGGGCGACCTTACCTATATTAGATCATTCGATTGACTTGTGTACGAGTTTATTTAGTCCTATTCCTCAAGAAGAAATCCTTCGTGTGTTAAAGCCTGAGGGGCACTTGATGGTGGTTACACCTGCGCCAGAGCATCTTTATGCAATGCGTGAAGCCCTGTTTGAAGAAGTAAAACTACATGAACCGCATAAATTTGTGGAACAACTGGCGAATGATTTTGAACTGGAAAGTGAGCAAGTGGTACAAGCGAAAATGTCACTTTCTCAGCAGGATCTCAAAAACTTAATTGCAATGACACCTTATGCCTATAAAGTCAAAGCTGAGCGTCGAGAAGCTCTAGAAAAAAATGAACAATTTGAGTTGCAAGCGCAGTATCAAATTTATCTCTTTAAAAAGAAATAATGCATTGGAAGTGATAAAAAAGCCCTCGTTTGAGGGCTTTTTTTATGCAGTATTTACTGAACTTGATCGATGAGATGATCAAGTGCGTCCGTTTTATGCTCTGCACCTTGTGGTTTAGGCTGCATTGGCGGAGGCGCAGTTCGAGTCGGTGCAAGATTGGTTTCAGTAGACCCAGGAAGGTCGTCAAAATCATTTTGCGAAGCCTGCGGCTTCGGTGCAACAGGAGCAGGACGATACAGCGGTTGAGCCATTGGTGGCGTTGCTGCACGATCTTGTTCAGGTTGACCTTGAGTCGCTTTAGCCGAATTACGGTTGATTGGATTCTTGGCATGGGTGTCTAAACGCACCCAAGCTTCAGGTGTACCTTTAAGTGATTTCGCCATAAAATCTGACCAAATAGGCAATGCTGCAACACCACCATATTCACGGCGACCTAAAGTAGAGGGTTGGTCAAAACCGACCCAAGCCACAGTGACCAATTTTCCATTAAATCCAGCAAACCACGCGTCTTTTGCATCATTGGTTGTACCGGTTTTACCGCCTAAATCACCGCGACCAATTTTTAAAGCCGCACGACCTGTACCGTGTTGAATCACGTCACGCAAGATGTTCGCCATATCAAAGGCTGAACTTGACTTCAAAATCCGCTGAGCTTGTTTATAGTTTGCTGCTTCAGTATCGGAAATTTTTGATTCAGCGGGCTTGTTATCCTGATTGGTGACTTCAATCACTTCATCATCCGGCGTGGTTGGATCTGCAGATTCAACTTCGTCTTTTTGATTGATGCATTGAATACATGCATATTCAGGATTGGCTTGATAAATCACTTTGCCATAAGCATCTTCAATACGACTAATAAAGTGCGGTTGAATACGATATCCACCGTTGGCAAATGTCGCATAACCTGTCGCCATTTGAATCGGCAATACCTGTGGGGTACCTAAAGCAATGGTGTAGTTACGTGGAATTTGGTTTTCTTGTAAGCCAAAATCCATAAATAATTGGCGAGTACGTTCAATTCCGACGACTTGTAATAAGCGAACTGAAACTGTGTTACGTGATAAATAGAGGGCACGGCGTAGAGGTATCATCCCTAAATAGCGACCGTCAGAGTTTTTAGGCGTCCACTTGCCAATCGTAATTGGATTGTCATTGACCATGGAATACGGAGTCATACCGCGTTCAAGTGCTAAAGCATAAACAAAGGGTTTAATGGTTGAACCCGGCTGACGCCAGCCTTGTAAGGCACGGTTAAATTTAGATTGATAAAAATTATAACCACCGACAATGGCTTCAATGCCACCATTATTGGGGTTGAGTGCGATCAATTGACCTTGCGCTTTTGGAATTTGCACCAAAGCCCATGAGCTTTTATCAGCATTCGGACGTAGGCGAATAATATCTTTTACTTTAACAATTTGTGAGGCTTTGCTTGGCGCATTGCCTACACTATTGGCATTGCGATAGGGACGTGCCCAAGACAGACCTGACCATGGAACAGTCACACTACTGCCGTCTTGCATCAACACTTCGATACTGGTGTTGTTAACTTTAGTGACTTCGGCAGGGTATGTGTTGGCATATGGAATAAAGTTTTTTAATGGCTCATCATGTGCTTCTGCACCACGCCAACCATGTCGTCTATCGTAAGCTTCAAGACCATCTTGCACAGCTTGCTCAGCATAGGCTTGGCGTTGGCTGTTGATGGTGGTATAGACTTTATAGCCAGAATCTATCGCTTGTTCGCCAAACTTTTCTACGAGCTCAGAGCGAACCATTTCCCCGACATAGGGGAATTTGTTGCTAACTCCGCGGTCAGGCATATCGAGATTAATTGGTTCAGCAATTGCTTCTTGATATTCCGATTGATTGATATAACCCAATTGCAACATACGTCCTAAAATCCAATTACGACGCTCTAAAGCACGTTTTGGATTGGCTACAGGATTATATTTTGATGGTGCTTTGGGGAGGCCTGAAATCATTGCCATTTGAGCCAAGCTCAAATCTTGCAAGCTCTTGTTATAATAAATTTTTGCAGCTGCTGCGATCCCGTATGCATTTTTGCCCAAAAAGATTTTGTTAACATACAGCGTTAAAATTTCTTCCTTACTTAGATTTTGTTCAATTTTTCGAGCAAGGAAAACTTCGGTTAGTTTACGTTTTAAAGTACGCTCTGGAGTCAGATAATAGTTTTTTGCAACCTGCATGGTAATGGTTGAACCACCCGTTTGCACATCTGAGCCTGTAATACTTTCACTGACGGCACGCCCCAATCCTTTGAAACTAATTCCGCTGTGTTCAAAGAACGAAGAATCTTCCGCAGCTAAAAAGCCATGAATGAAATGAGAGGGGATTTGGTCGTACTCTACAGGAACCGAAAGTTTGCCACCATATTCTGCAATCAGCTCATTATCAGCACTATAAACTTGCAATGGTTTTAATAATGGAGCCTTTTTTAAGATGGACATTTCAGGCAAAGACGGGGCAATATAGAGATACATGCCATAGAAACCCATTGGAATTGCGACCAAAACAATAATAATGGCCAAAAAAAATGGATGAACAAGGCCTGAACAAGATAGCTTTTTCATAACAAGTAAGTTTTAATAAGAGCTAATGGCAAACTAATTGGTGGTCAGTATATCCTTTCGATATACGGATTGTTAGATGAGTTATTGTATCTGTATAAAATTATAGACCAATGCTAATTAGTGGGTTAATTTTTTTGGGGATAAAAAAATAATAGGAATTATATTGTGCTCAGGTTATATCGTAAGCCAAATAAGGGGTTAATAGGAGTAGATATTAGTTCGACTTCTGTTAAGGTTTTGGAACTTTCTGTAAAGAGTGGGCGGTATTGGGTAGAAAGCTATGCTTTGGTGCCATTACCAGAAGGAAGTGTTGTTGAAAAGAACATATTGAATCCGGAAGCTGTCGGTGACTGTTTAGAGCGCGCAATTAATTTGGCCAATACGCAGACCACTAATGCAGCTTTGGCGGTTCCAACGTCGATGGTGATTACAAAAATCATCGAAATGGACGCAGATATGAACGATGATGAACGTGAAATTCAGATTCGTGATGATGCTGAGCAATATATTCCGTTCCCACTTGATGAAGCGAGCCTTGATTTTGAGGTCTTGCCAGATCGTTTGTCCAACCCAAATCGTGTCAATGTTTTGCTTGTCGCTACGCGTATTGAAAATGTCGAAGCGCGTGCGGAAGTCATTCAGCTTGCTGGTCTTACACCAAAAATTGGTGATGTAGAAAGCTTTGCAATTGAAAATGCGTTTAAAGTTTTCTCAGATACTTTGCCAATGGGTGTGAATACCGTGGGTATTTTAGATATTGGTCATAGTATGACGACCTTATCTGTCATGCAGAATAACAAAGTGATTTATACCCGTGAGCAAGTGTTTGGTGGCAAACAATTGACACAGGAAATTCAAAATCGCTATGCATTGTCTTTCGAAGAAGCAGGTCGAGCGAAAAAAACACGTGCCTTGCCAGATGATTATGATATCGAAGTCTTAGAACCCTTTTTAGAAGCTGTCGTTCAACAAGCAGCACGTTCTTTACAGTTCTTTTTCTCATCTTCACAGTTTAACGAAATTGACCATATTTTATTGGCAGGGGGGAATGCCAATATTCCGGGGCTTGCAAAATTACTTCAACAAAAATTGGGTTACCGCGTCACGATTGCCAATCCATTCTTGCAAATGGGTTTTTCACCTCAAATTGATATTAAAAAAATTGAAAATGATGCCTCATCACTCATGGTGGCATGCGGTCTAGCATTGAGGAGTTTTGATTAATGGCAAAAATTAACTTGCTCCCTTGGCGTGATGAGCTAAGAGAGAAACGAAAAAAAGAATTTATTGCACTTTGTATTGGGGCTTTCTTAATTGGGGTAATTGGGGTTGGTTTAACATGGTTGTACTTTGATCACAAATTAAAAGATCAAGAACAAGCGAACCAATTGATTATCAGTCATAACCAAAACTTAGATGTTCAATTAAAGTCTTTGGATGGTTTACAGGAACAGCGTAATGCCATTATTGAACGAATGAAGTTGATTCAAGGCTTACAAGGTCAACGTCCAATCGCTGTACATCTTGTAGATGAATTGGTTCGTGTGACACCTGCCAATATGTACATCACAAAATTTGAACGTAATGGCGACAAATTTATGATCGAAGGGCGTGCGGAAAGTCCAAACACTGTTGCAGATCTACTGCGTAATTTGGAAGCATCACCTTGGTATCGTAATGCCTTCATGAGCTCATTCCTCGTGGCGGAAGAGAAAAAAGACAAAGCGCCGACGTCAGTGGTTCCTCGCGTAGAAGAATCTTATGGTGCATTTACTGTGACTGCTGATTTGGAGCAAATTGCGCAGCCGACCATTAATGATCCAGCAGCAAATGCAGGACAGTCAGCTTCATCGGCGCAAACATCTGACGCACAAACTGCAGCAACACCAACTCCGGAGGCTGCAAAATGAGTCGTGATGAATTTGAACAATTGAATCAAGATGCTGTGGTCATTCCGAAAAAGAAAATGACTTTTGATAAGTTTGTACAGCAGTTCAATACGCTAGATCCGAATAACTATGGTAGTTGGCCAATTTCAGTCAAAATTACATGTTGGATTTTTATCATTATCCTTGTGGCAATTTTGGGCTATTTCTTGGCGATTAAAGGCAAGATTGAAGCTATTTCAAGTGCCAATGCACAAGAACAAAATTTGTTAAATGAGTTTCGTGAAAAAGATTCAAAACTACGTAATTTGCAACAATATCAATTGCAGTTGCAGGATATGGAAGCACGTTTTAATCAACAGTTAGAACAATTGCCGAAAGAAACTGAAATTCCAGGTTTGGTTGAAGATATCAACTTAACAGGCGTGAATTCTGGATTGAAATTTAAAATTATTCGTCTTGAGCCTGAAGTGAAGCAAGAGTTCTTTACGGAACAGCCAATTCATATTGAGGCAACAGGTGATTACCACGCCTTTGGTTCATTTGTAAGTAGTATTGCGGGGCTTTCACGGATTGTGACTTTGCATAATTTAACGATTACAGCAACTGAAAATAAAGAAAAGAACTCAGATATTCCAAAAATTGACTATGTGATTTCTGCAAAAACATATCGTTATGAAGGGAATACTGAAAGTGCTGCGAAAGCTGCAGATTCAGCAAGCACACAGGAGGCTCCAAAATGAAAATGAATAAATTGGCACTTTCTGTGATGGTTGGATTTGTATTGGCTGGTTGTGAATCACGTATTGATGTGGTCAATCAAGAGATGGCAAATATACGCAATCAAGCGCCACTAGCGATTGAACCAGCGCCAGATTTTGTACCTGTCGAAACTTTTAATTATGCGGCGCATTCTTTAAAAAGTCCGTTCTTGCCAAGTTCCTTGGCAGCAGAACTTAAAATCATGGCAGGTAAGCGTGTTTATCCAAACTTGAGCCGTCAGCCTCAACCTTTGGAGAGTTATGCACTCGAAACCCTGAATATGAAGGGTAGTATGCGTAACCAATCTGGGCAAATATTAGCCTTGATTCAGACACCTGATGGTGAAGTTGAGCGTATTCAACGTGGAAGTTATATGGGGCTCAATCATGGTCGGGTGGTAAATATTACCCCGACTCAAATTGATTTGATTGAGATTATTCCGGATGGGCGAGAAGGATATGTAGAGCGTCCTAGAAGTCTCATATTAATTGGACCAGCACCTTAAGCTTAAAGGAATAAAAATGAAGAATAGTGTACAAGATTTTATTTTTGGGGATGGCAATACAATGAATCATGTGTTTCGTCAGTTTTCGATGGGGGCTGTTGCAATGGCGATGATGCAAGTTGCCAATGCTCAGGTGAGTGTAACCAATGTGGTACCAATGCAAATTCCAGGTCAAGGGACTGAAATTCGCGTGATGTTTAATGGCTTGCCGCCGCAACCACAAGCTTATCAACTCGATCAACCATCACGATTGGTTTTAGACTTTGATAAAGCACAGCAAAATTTAAAACAAAGTTCAATTCCTGTTGCAACGGCTGAAGCGAGCACTGTGGATGTGAGTTCGGATGCACAACGTGCGCGCTTAACTGTGAATTTAGCCAATGCTGGCGCTTTTACCACGCGTGTTGAAGGTAATACCTTTATTTTAAAAATCAACTCTGCACAAGCTGCAAATTATGCACAGCCTGTAGCACAACGTCAGCAACAGGGCATCTCAAATATTGGTTTCCACCGTGGTTCTAATGGTGAAGGTCAAGTTGTTGTTGATTTACTGGGTGGAAATACCCCCGTTGATGTTCAACAGCAAGGCAGTAAAGTGGTGATCCGTACTTTAGGCAATAAAGTACCTGCACATTTGACTCGCCGTTTAAATGTCAATGATTTTGCAACACCTGTTGCAACGGTAGATGCACATAATGATGGCGGTAATGGTGTGATTACCATTCAGTCGACGGGCAGCTATGAATATATGGCGTACCAAACTGATAATAAATTAACGGTAAGTTTGAAACGTCCGGAAGATAAGAATCCATTACGTCCTAAAGCTGCCAATCATTATACCGGTAAGAAGATTTCATTAGACTTCCAAGATATTGAAGTACGTCGTGTGCTGCAACTTTTGGCTGATTTTACTGAAATCAATATGGTTGCTGCTGATACGGTTCAAGGAAATATTACACTTCGTTTGAAAGACGTGCCTTGGGATCAAGCACTAGATATCGTATTGAAAACCAAGAATTTGGACAAACGTCGTAATGGTAATGTGATTTGGATTGCGCCTGTATCTGAGTTGATTAAAGCGGAAGAAGAAGAAGCGAAAGCGATTGCACAAAGTGTAAAGCTAGCTCCTCTTCAAACTGAATACATTCAACTCAGTTATGCTAAGGCAACAGACGTCGAAAAACTTATTACAGAAGGTCGGAATTCTAAAAACTCAAACTCAAACTCAAACTCATCAAATAGTAATGATTATACTGGTGAAAATGTCGGAAGTTTGCTTAGCCCACGTGGAACAGTTTCAACTGACCCCCGGACTAATACTTTAATAATTAATGATACCTCTACTAAAATTGATCAAATTCGTAAGATGATTGATCTTTTAGATGTATCGGTAAAACAAGTGATGGTAGAAGCACGTATTGTAAAAGCTTCTACCGACTTTACCAAAGAAATGGGTGTGAAATGGGGTCTCTTGTCTCAAGGGATTAACCAAAATGACCATTTATTGGTGGGTGGTAGTGATACTACGCTTTGGGACTTAAAAACACCGGATGATGATGGTAAATATACGATTCAGCGTCCAAGTAACTTAAACGTGGACTTAGGGGTGACTACTGCAGGTGCCAGTCGAATTGCGTTCGGCTTAATTAGTCTTTCTGATTTTATGTTGGATTTAGAGCTTTCTGCTTTACAAGCAGATGGTTATGGTGAAGTCATTTCTACACCAAAAGTACTGACAGCGGATAAACAACCCGCCAAAGTTGCATCAGGTCAAGAAATTCCGTATCAAACCATAACGGGTACAGGTTCAAATGCAACTTCTTCTACCGAGTTTAAAGAAGCTTTATTAAGTTTGGATGTCACGCCTAGCATTACTCCAGATGGTAAAGTGCAAATGAAGCTGAATATCAAGAGCGACTCACCAGCAGGTTATGCACAAAATGGTGAAATCATCCTGAATAAAAATGAAATTAATACCGATGTCTTAGTCAACAATGGTGAAACTGTTGTGCTCGGCGGTATTTTTAATCAGGAAACACAAAGTAAGCAAACTAAAGTACCGTTCTTAGGTGATATTCCTTATGTGGGTCGCTTATTCCGTAAAGATATGAAAAGCGATGCAAAAAATGAGTTACTGATTTTTGTTACTCCGCGAATTGTTAATGACAGTGTTACGAGAAATCATTAATATATTTTCAATTTAACAAAAGAAATAGGTGACTCCTTGCCAAGCAAAGAGTTTGAAACCCTACCAAATATCTATTTGGTAGGGCCAATGGGGGCAGGAAAAACAACCGTAGGGCGACATTTAGCAGAATTGTTAGGACGTGAATTTCTAGACAGTGATCATGAAATTGAACGTAAAACAGGTGCGACCATTCCTTGGATTTTTGAAAAGGAAGGGGAAAAAGGCTTTAGAAGTCGTGAAACGAATGTCATTGATGAGTTAACTGCAAAGAAACAACTGGTCTTAGCGACTGGCGGTGGTGCTGTGACTCAGCCCCCAAATCGTGAATTTTTAAAACAACGTGGTATTGTTGTTTATCTATATACTCCGGTGGAAATTCAGTTACAACGAACCTACCGCGACAAAAATCGCCCACTTCTTCAAGTGGAAAATCCAGAGCAAAAGCTACGAGATTTATTGGCTGCCCGTGATCCTCTTTATCGTGAAGTCGCGCACTATATTATTGAAACCAATCAAGGTGCTGCGAGAGATCTTGCGCAAAAAATTTTTAATTTAATTGTTTCACAAAATATATCTCGTTAGAAAAGGTTAAATTCATGCAAACCTTACATGTTGAACTCGGTGATCGTCGCTACCCTATTTTTATTGGGAGTGACCTTAATCCACAAACTTTACTTGAGCCTTATATTCAGGGTAAACAAGTGATGATTGTCTCTAATACCACAGTGGCCCCGCTCTATTTAAAACATTATGTAGAAGCAATTGAGGCATTAGGGAAAACTGTTGCGACATGTATTTTGCCTGATGGTGAAAAGTATAAAAATTTAGACCATTTGAATTTAATTTTTGATGCCTTGCTCGAAGCAGGCTTTAACCGCGATTGTACGGTTTTGGCATTAGGTGGTGGTGTTATTGGAGATATGACCGGTTTTGCCTCTGCATGCTATCAACGCGGTGTGTATTTTATTCAAGTACCGACGACTTTACTTTCTCAAGTGGATTCAAGTGTTGGTGGCAAAACAGGGATTAACCATCCACTAGGTAAAAACATGATTGGTGCCTTTCAGCAACCCCAAGTGGTTCTTGCGGATATGGCGCAATTAAAAACTTTGCCAGCGCGTGAACTTTCTGCAGGTTTGGCTGAAGTGATCAAATATGCGTTGTTGGGTGATGTTGAATTCTTAACTTGGCTTGAACAGCATATGGATGCTTTAGTTGCAGGTGATGCAACTTTGTTGGCTGAAGCGGTTTATCGTTCATGTGCCCATAAAGCGCGTATTGTGGCCAATGATGAAAAAGAACAAGGTGAGCGTGCGTTATTAAACTTGGGTCATACCTTTGGCCATGCGATTGAATCGTACTTGGGGTATGGTGAGTGGTTACATGGCGAAGCCGTTGCAACAGGGATGGTGATGGCTGCAGATTTGTCCCATCGTATGGGCTGGATCACAGTTGAAGATTTAGAGCGTACAAAAAAAATCATTTTACGTGCACAATTACCGATAGTTTGCCCTAAAATTCCGCTAGAGGAATTTTTGGCGTATATGTCCCATGATAAAAAAGTATTGAATGGGCAATTACGACTTATTTTACTGAAATCATTAGGTCAGGCCATCATCACCAAAGAGTTTGATGTCGAATTAATGAAACAGACAATTTTGGCAAATCAGGCAGAGTAGGTACATCATGGCAGCGCGGCAGTCTCAATGGCAAAAAGTTCATCACTACACATGGTTGGTGGGTGGAGCTGTGTGTCTGTTCGCTGCATTGGTTTTCTGGGCGATTACAGATACCAAAGAATTGGTTGAAGTTGAAAAACAAGCGGAAACCGAAGTCGATTTACAAATTCAGCCAGAGAAAGTGGCAGCAATGTCCCATCTTGGTGCATTAAATGACGAAGTGCGTCCGCTTGATATGACGACCCGTGTGGTTGCTACAGCTCAACATGAACCAGAATTTCGCGGCACTAAATTTATCAATGATTCTGTCAAGCTTTATGGTATTGAATTATTTAGGGTTTCTGAAGAAGATATTTTAAAAAGCTTCTTACGCAAGCAGCCTGAGCGTCACAAATTTATTTATCTACGTCTTTCTGGTGAAGACCATCCTGAGCAATACGTCATTTTAACAGGAGCATATTCGTCTCAAAATGATGCGAAAACTGCAATGTCGAGCCTCAATATTGCTTTGCCTGCATCAATTAAACCTAAGGTTGTGGAATTTAAACAATATCAAGCATATGTGAATGACTTAGGCGCGGAAGAAATGTCGTCGAGTCAAAAGTTATATGCTGTTAAATTAAAGTCTGTGCCTTTACCGAAAATTGATGAAGCTCAAATCGCAGCACGAAAAGCAGCGGCTGCAGCGACGGTAACAACTCCAGCTAATGCAACAACAAGTACTACTGTGACTCGCCGTGATGCTGAAGGGAATGTGATTGATGTGCAAAAATCACAAAGTAGTGTAGATGCACCACGTCCAAAACCTGCACCGGTAGAGCAAGAAGTAACCGATCCATTCAATTAGTTCTAAAATAGCGCAAGATGTCTTAGGAAAAGTCTAAACTGCACAGAAAAAGTGCATAAAATTATAAAAGAACAATTTAAATTATTTGTTATAACTAAAAAATGTTTGTAATCAGCCATCTTAGGAGAAAATGCATCAAGTTGGCATGTAAATTGCTTAATTGGTGCGTAAATTGAACTTTTCTCCCTGTTTTGGCGCGAAAATGATTCGATAAAAGTGCGAAGTCATTAATCCAGTCGTTATCCCTGATCTGAACTGCAAAAGCAGAAAATTTGACTTTTATTCATGCATCTAAGATGAATTCGGTTTATCTTAAGGGTGTGAATAAGAAATAATTTTGCTCGACAGAACAATTCATGTGAGTAAGTTAAGACGAATCGCAATAAGAAATTAGTTTGTTAAGTGCTCGAAAGAGCTGTAAAGAAAAGAAGGGTACGCTATGCACATGCCATCGCCTAATACTGTAGCTCCCGCTCAAGGTTTATACCAACCGGATGAGTTTAAAGATAACTGTGGTTTCGGTTTAATCGCCCATATGCAGGGTGATGCAAGCCATGATCTCGTCAAAACCGCAATGCATAGTTTAAGTTGTATGACCCACCGTGGTGGTATTGCCGCAGATGGTAAAACCGGTGACGGCTGTGGTCTACTCCTTGCTATGCCAAAAGAATTTTTCCGTGAAGAAGCGAAAAAACTCAGTGACATTACATTGAGTGAAATCTTTGCTGTGGGTACGGTATTTCTAAACCTAGACCCTGCATTAGCCGCACATGCAAAACAAATTTTAACCAAAGAAATCGAAGACGAAGGTTGTAAAGTCATCGCTTGGCGTGTTGTGCCAACCAATAACGATGCGTTGGGTTCAATCGCGATGCAGTCATTGCCTGCATTTGAACAAATTATCGTGAATTGCCCAATGGGTGTTTCAGAGGTTGAATTCAACCGTAAGTTGCTGATGGCACGTCGTCGTGCAGAACAACAGCTGACTGCTGACCCATATTTCTATGTAACCACTTTATGCTCAACTGTGATCAGCTATAAAGGTTTGATGATGCCAGCAGCCATTGCTGATTTCTATACCGATCTTGCTGATGAGCGTTTAAAGTCACACATTGTTGTATTCCATCAGCGTTTCTCAACTAATACCTTGCCTCGTTGGCCATTGGCTCAGCCGTTCCGTTACTTAGCACACAATGGTGAGATCAATACCATTACTGCTAACCGTAACTGGGCAATGGCACGTACACCAAAATTTGAAAACCCATTGTTGCCAGGTTTAACTGAGCTAAATCCAATCGTAAACCGTACAGGCTCGGACTCTTCAAGTTTAGACAATATGCTGGAAATCCTTGTCGGTGGTGGTATGGACTTGTTCCGTGCGCTACGCATGTTGGTTCCACCTGCTTGGCAAAACGTTGAAACTTTAGATGCGGACTTACGTGCATTCTACGAATTCAACTCGAAGCATATGGAAGCATGGGATGGTCCAGCAGGTCTGGTAATTCAAGATGGTCGTCATGCGATTTGTATGCTTGACCGTAATGGTTTACGTCCAGCACGTTGGGTAATTACTAAAAATGGTTACATCACCTTGGCGTCAGAAATTGGTGTTTGGGGTTATGAACCTGAAGACGTTGTATCTAAGGGTCGTGTCGGTCCAGGTCAAATTTTGGTGATCGATACCTTTACTGGCAAAATGCTCGATACTCGAGATGTGAGTAATCACCTCAAACGTATGCGTCCGTACCGTCAGTGGTTACGTGAAAACTCAGTACGTGTACAAGGCAGTCCAGAGCTGGAAGAATATTTATGTGATCAAGGCTTAAAAGGTGATGACCTGAAAGCTTCACAAAAAATGTTCATGGTGACATTTGAAGAACGTGACCAATTGCTTCGTCCAATCGCTGAAAGTGGTCAGGAAGCCGTGGGCTCAATGGGTGATGATACGCCAATGGCAGTATTGTCTCGTCAGGTGCGCCATGTGTCTGACTACTTCCGTCAGCAGTTCGCTCAGGTTACGAATCCGCCAATCGATCCATTACGTGAATCGATCGTAATGTCGTTAGAGACATGCCTCGGCCGTGAACAAAATGTATTTGAACAAGGTCCAGAGCATGCAGATCGTCTGATCATTTCAAGCCCAGTACTGTCAAATTCGAAAATGCATCAAATCCGTACCCTTGGTCGTAAAGGTTACGAGATTGCAGATATCGACCTGAACTATGCAGAAGATGAAGGCTTAGAAGCTGCCATCGCGCGTATTTGTGAAGAATCTGCGCAAGCGATTCGCGATGGAAAGACATTACTTGTATTGTCTGATAAGAAAATCCGTCAAGGTTTCTTACCTGCAAATGCATTGATGGCAACTGGCGCGGTTCACCATTATTTAATCAATGTGGGTCTTCGTACCGATGCCAACATTATTGTCGAAACTGGTTTAGCACGTGATGCACACCAGTTTGCGGTGATTCTTGGTTTCGGTGCGACAGCGATCTATCCTTACCTTGCATATGACGTGATTAATGACTTGATCTCGAAAGGCGAATTGTTGGGTGACCCAATTCATGCGCAAGCGAACTTCCGTAAAGGTATTGAGAAAGGCTTATTGAAAGTCCTTTCTAAGATGGGTATTTCTACTGTTGCCTCTTACCGTGGCGGTCAGTTGTTTGAAGCGGTCGGCCTTTCTGATGAAGTGGTTGCAAAATGCTTTACTGGCGTACCGAGCCGTATTAAAGGCGCAACATTCTCTGATCTAGAAAATGACTTGAAAAAATTGGCAGATTTGGCATGGAAATCACGTAAGCCAATCGATCAAGGCGGTATGCTGAAATTTGTATTCGGTAAGGAATATCACGCATTTAACCCAGACGTGATCAATGCACTGCATAAATCTGTGCGTTCTGGTAATTATGCGGACTTTAAAGAATACGCAGAGCTAGTGAATAACCGTCCAATCGCGACGATTCGTGACTTATTCAAGCTGAAAACAGATCAATCGATTGCACTCGATCAAGTTGAATCCGTAGAAGAGATTCTGCCGCGTTTTGACTCGGCTGGGATGTCTTTAGGTGCATTATCACCTGAAGCGCACGAAGCTATTGCAATCGCTATGAATACCATTGGTGGTCGCTCGAACTCAGGTGAGGGCGGTGAAGATCCAGCGCGTTACGGCACTATCCGTAACTCGAAAATCAAACAAATTGCATCTGGCCGTTTTGGTGTGACCCCTGCATATCTAACTTCTGCAGAAGTCCTTCAAATTAAAGTGGCACAAGGTGCAAAACCAGGTGAAGGTGGTCAGTTGCCGGGCGGTAAAGTGAATGGCTTAATTGCACGTTTACGTTACTCAGTACCGGGTGTGACATTAATTTCTCCGCCGCCGCATCACGACATCTACTCAATCGAAGATTTATCACAGTTAATTTTCGATTTAAAACAGGTTAACCCACAGGCGATGGTGTCAGTTAAGCTGGTTTCTGAGCCCGGTGTTGGTACGATTGCGGCAGGTGTGGCAAAAGCATACGCAGACTTCATTACCATTTCTGGTTATGACGGTGGTACAGCGGCTTCTCCACTTTCTTCAATTCACCATGCAGGTTCTCCATGGGAGCTTGGTCTATCTGAGGCGCATCAGGCGCTACGTGTGAACGATCTGCGTGGCAAAGTCCGTGTACAAACTGATGGTGGCTTGAAAACAGGTCTAGACGTTGTGAAAGCAGCGATTCTTGGGGCTGAAAGTTTCGGTTTTGGTTCTACACCGATGATCGCATTGGGTTGTAAATACCTGCGTATTTGCCATTTAAACAACTGTGCGACCGGTGTTGCAACACAGCAAGATCATTTACGTCAGGAACACTATATCGGTGAGCCTGAAATGCTGATCAATTTCTTCCACTTTATTGCGGAAGAAACACGTGAATGGTTAGCAGCGCTAGGCGTTTCAAGTCTGAAAGATTTGATTGGCCGTACAGATTTACTGGAAATGCTTCCAGGTGAAACTGAAAAACATGCACACCTTGATTTGAGCGCATTACTTCAATCGCATCCTGCGGCTGAAGGTAAAGCACAGTACTGTGAAGTACAAGGCAATGCACCATTTGATAAAGGCCTATTGGCTGAAAAAATGGTGGCAGAAATGCTGCCAGCGATTGAAGCAGGTACAGGCGGTGAATATAGCTTCACTATCGGTAACTGTGACCGTTCAATTGGCGCGCGTATTTCGGGTGAGATTGCAAAACGTTATGGCAACCTCAGTATGGAAGCGCACCCTGTTAAAGTTAAATTAACAGGGACTGCAGGTCAGTCATTGGGTGTTTGGAACGCCGGTGGTTTACACATCAGCCTAGAGGGCGATGCGAATGACTACGTGGGTAAAGGTATGGCTGGTGGTCGTATCTCGATCTTCCCACCGAAAGGTTCACCATTCCAAACGCAAAATACTGCGATTATTGGTAACACCTGTTTGTATGGTGCAACAGGCGGTAAATTGTTTGCTGCAGGTACAGCAGGCGAGCGTTTTGCTGTACGTAACTCAGGTGCGTTTGCCGTGATTGAAGGTGCAGGCGACCACTGCTGTGAATACATGACGGGTGGTATCGTGACTGTATTGGGTAAAGTGGGTCATAACTTTGGTGCGGGTATGACAGGCGGTTTCGCTTATGTGCTCGACCTCGACAATGACTTTGTTGACCATTACAACCACGAGCTGATTGAATTGAACCGTATCTCTACAGAATCGATGGAAGAACACAAAGAGTTCTTATGCCGTATCTTAGATGAACATATTAAAGAAACAGGTAGTGCTTGGGCGTATAAGATCCGCAACGAGTTTGACTTCTATAGCCGCAAATTCTGGCTTGTGAAACCAAAAGCTGCTAATTTGCAGACTTTGTTGAAAACAACTCAAGCTGATCCACAATAATTCCACTACTGCAGATTTGATAGGCAGGTTTAAGTCCAAACATGCTTACACCTACCCACGGAGAGAGACATGGCAGAGCGCCTAAATAATGACTTTCAGTTCCTGGATGTAGCACGCCAAGATCCAGAGAAAAAAGATCTAGTTGTCCGCAAAGCAGAATTTGTGGAAATCTATAAACCATTTACAGCTGAAGTTGCAAAAAACCAAACACACCGCTGCTTAGGTTGCGGTAACCCGTATTGTGAATGGAAATGTCCAGTACATAACTACATTCCAAACTGGTTAAAACTGATTGCAGAAGGTCGCATTTTCCAAGCGGCAGAATTGTGCCATCAAACCAATACATTACCTGAAGTCTGTGGTCGTGTTTGTCCACAAGACCGTTTATGTGAAGGCGCTTGTACGCTAAATGACGGCTTTGGTGCAGTCACCATTGGTAATGCTGAAAAATACATTAACGATACAGCCTTTGCATTGGGCTGGCGTCCAGATATGTCACACGTTAAGTGGACAGACAAGAAAGTTGCGATTATTGGTGCAGGCCCTGCTGGCCTTGGCTGTGCAGATATTCTTGTACGTAATGGTGTGAAACCAGTTGTATTTGACAAACGCCCCGAAATTGGTGGTTTGCTGACTTTCGGTATTCCAGAATTCAAAATGGAAAAAGACGTAATGAAACGTCGCCGTGAGATTTTCTCTGGCATGGGCGTTGAATTCCGTCTCAATACTGAAATTGGTACAGATGTGACCATTGATCAGCTATTGGCTGATTACGACGCTGTATTCATGGGTATGGGAACTTATACCTACATGAAGGGCGGTTTTGCGGGTGAAGACCTTGTTGGTGTGCATGATGCACTGGATTTCTTGATTGCCAATGTGAACCGTACGCAAGGTTGGGAAAAAGATCCATCTGAATACATCAGCATGGAAGGCAAAAAAGTGATTGTTCTCGGTGGTGGTGATACCGCGATGGACTGTAACCGTACCTCGATCCGTCAAGGCGCCGAATCGGTAGTTTGTGCCTACCGTCGTGACGAAGAAAACATGCCGGGTTCACGTCGTGAAGTGAAAAATGCACGTGAAGAAGGTGTGGATTTCCAATTTAATCGTCAGCCGATTGAAATTGTAGGTGAAAATGGCAAAGTGACGGGTGTTAAAGTTGTGACTACACAGCTTGGTGCGCCTGATAGTCGCGGTCGTCGTAGCCCTGAGCCAGTTCCAGGTTCAGAAGAAATTTTACCAGCAGATGCAGTATTGCTTGCCTTTGGTTTCCGTACCAGCCCTGCAGATTGGTTTACAACATCAAACATCAGTATGGATGGTTCAGGCCGAGTCATTGCTGCTGAACAGCAAGAATTTAAGTTCCAGACATCGAATCCGAAAATTTTCGCCGGTGGTGATATGGTACGTGGATCTGACCTTGTGGTAACCGCAATCTGGGAAGGTCGCCAAGCTGCAGAAGGTATTCTTGACTACTTAGATGTTTAAGTCATGACACGCCAGTGCTTACACTGGATTCATTCAAAAAACCCGCTTCGGCGGGTTTTTTATTTTTTGGAATTTACCTCAAATGACAAGTAAATGGATTTTGCAGATAAATACGCTGAAAAGTTGTCAGACAGCGCTTTAGAATGGTGAATTATGCAAGTGTGCTAGCACATTTTGCCATGTGTGAAAGTACATCGGAATTACATACTGCGATTATGATCTAAATCTTAGGAAGCGACCATGACGCAAGTGACGACACAAAAAACATATCTGAATCGTCCTAAAGCCATTGGCATTACGGTACGTCGAGCACAATTCAATCCTAAAGCGATTCGCCGGCATTATTTTGCCAATTCACCGGTGATGTCGCATTTGTTGACGGCATTGTCATCGACCTTTCCCATTGGTGAGCAATTCTTTGTGCATAGCGTGCGTAATGTACGCGATAAAGTCAGTGATGAAAAATTACAAGCTGAGATCGCAGCATTCATTGGGCAAGAAGCGATGCATTCCAAAGCCCATGCTGAATTTAACGATGCTTGGCGCAGTGAAAGCTATAATTTAGATCGTTTCCAAGCATGGCTGGCGCGTAAAGATAGCTATGTAAAAAACTTACATCCAAAAATACAGTTGGCAATTACCTGTGCATTTGAACATTTTACTGCTTTACTTGGCGGCTATATTTTAAGACATCCTGAAGTACTGAGTACTTTAGATGATGATGCAGTGAAACTTTGGGTTTGGCATGCGATTGAAGAAATTGAGCATCGCGCAGTGGCATTTGATGTATATCAACATGTCTATGGAGATGACAAAATACGCCGCATGATTATGCGCAGTGTGACCACGGGTTTTGCAAGTCTTACGTTTTATTCTGCAACGAAGCTATTTATGCAGGATAAGAAAAAAAGTTTGCCGAAGGTTGGTGGAAATATATTCGGGGCGTATTTATTGGCAAAAATGTTTATTCAATTGACGCCAGAATATTTGTCATATTACAAAGCAGAATTCCATCCGAGCGAAATTGATTACAGTCAGATCGTGAAATATTGGAAAGAACGCCTTGCTGATGAATATCAAATGGAAAGTTTTCAGACTGAAATCACACCGCAATTGTATAGTTAATTCAAAATGTTAAAAAAACCCGAGTTGTGGGCTTTTTTTCATGCTCAATATTTTTCGAGTGGATCAGTTTAATCACAAAGAAAATACATAATTCATTCGAAAAATAGGGTTAGAATGAATTTATTTAAACAATTACAAATAAATACTTGAGGTTAAGGGTTATGAATTCAATGAAAAAAAGCATGCTCGCAATCGCATTAGTCAGTACGTTGACCCTGAGTGGTTGTGGCTATAACACATTACAAGTCAAAGACGAGGCTGTTACAGCAGCATGGTCTGAGGTGCAAAACCAATATCAACGCCGTGCAGATTTGGTACCTAACCTTGTCAATGTGGTTAAAGGTTACGCGAAACATGAGGAACAAGTACTGACCGAAGTGACTCAAGCACGTGCCAATGTTGCGGGCTTAAAAGTGGATAAGGAAGTTTTGGAAGATCCAGCACTGTTCCAAAAATATCAAGAAGCTCAAGCGCAGATGACCAGCGCACTTTCTCGTTTAATTGCAGTCTCGGAAAATTATCCAGACTTAAAAGCCAATGAGCAATTCCGTGATTTACAGGTACAGCTTGAAGGCACTGAAAACAGGATCGCTGTCGCACGTAATCGCTACATTACTACGGTACAAGACTTTAACGGCTATGCACGCCAGTTCCCGCAAGTGATGACAGCTAAAGTCATCGGTATGGATACCAAGCCTAACTTTAGCGCAGAGCAAAGTGCACAAACTGCACCAAAAGTTGATTTTAATTAATTGGCATCACTGCATTGTGAGGTGGGCTGATGGTGGATTTTGAGCTAAAACATACAGGTTTGTTGTGGTTGCAGCGCATGGTTTTAGCATGCTTATTGTGTGTGGTGGGTTTCACACATGCAGAAACTGCCACCGCTACAGATGTAGATGCTGAAACAGTTGTTGTCGCTAAAATATTAAAAGATCAACAGTCAGCTGCGCAAAAAGATACAACAGCGCAGCCTGAAATCAAAATTCAGCAGCCGAATATCGCCAATGATATGTCAGATGGCGAGTCGATTCGGGGCTTGCCGACGCTCAATGAACCTGTAGTTGATCAGGCAAGCTTACTTTCTGCTGCTGAAAAGCAAGCCATTAGCCAGAAAATTTTACAGTTACACGAACAAGGCAAGGCACAAATTGGCGTCGTGATTGTGCCAACCACAGGTCAAGAAGATATTTTTGATTACGCCATGCGTGTTGCAGAAAAATGGCAACTCGGTTCAGCAAAACGTGACAATGGGATATTGATGGCGATCGCTGTGAATGATCGTCGCATACAAATATTAACGGGTTATGGGTTAGAAGGAATCATGCCCGATATCATCGTCAGTCGCATTATTCGTAATCATATCACACCGTATTTTAAGCAAGCCCAATATGCTCAAGGCATAGATGCTGGCTTAACGGAAATAACCCAAATTTTAAATCAAGACCCTGAAGTTGCAGCTCAAGCAGCCCAAGAGCTGAAAGAACGTCAGGAACAAGCCTTACACGAGCAGCAAGCCAAAGAGAAAACTTTTACAACGGTTCTCATTATTTTGGTGATTGGTATTTTTGCATCCTTTATTGTGGGTAAGCGCTTAAGTGCGTCAACTGCTGCTGTTGCAGGTACCGTTGCGGGTTTGGTCAATGGTGCAGGTCTACTCACCAGTCTGTTGATGGGTGGGGCAATTTTCTTTTTACTGATTACGGCTATTGCTCAAACCATTTTTCAAATGTTTCTTGCTGGTGGTGGGGGTGGTGGAGGCCGTAGCGGAGGTGGTGGCTTTGGTGGCGGCGGCTATAGTGGAGGCGGTGGTGGCTTTGGCGGTGGGGGAGCATCAGGTTCATGGTAACGAAAACAGAAACAACAGAAATTGTCACCTGTCCTAAAACACAGGAAATACAGCAACCAAGTTTTAAACGCTGGTTGAAGCACTTCTTTTATATGCCCGCAGCAAACCGTTTTTTTAATAAGCAAGATCAGCAGGCCATTGCACAAGCAGTGACAGAAGCCGAACATGGCCATGTGGGCGAAATACAAGTGGTGATTGAAGGGCATATTCCTTCGAACCAAGCCTATTATCAAAATACCCGCGCACGTGCTGAACAGCTTTTTGCTGAACTGGGTGTGTGGGATACGGAATTTAATAGTGGTGTTTTGCTTTATTTAAACTTATGTGAACGTCAGGTTGAAATTGTCATTGATCGTGGGATGAGACAGGCAACCAATGCCCAAGTGTGGCAGGCCATTTGCGCGCGAATTATCCAAAACATGCAAAATAAACAATACCGAATAGCTTTGACGGTTGGTGTAAAAGAGATTGGTGAAGTGATGGATCACTTTTATGCAGGAAAGTCTGTAGATCGAAATAATGAAATCGCAAATGCGCCCATTATTTTGCGCTAAAAAACGGTGATAAAGTGACACAAATCGTCACTTTTAAACACAAAAAGAGACGTAATGATTACAAAAAATAAAAATATTTTTTTAAAGTGCTGTTTTTTCTGTCATTTTCACTATAATAAATCTTGGCACACTCTGTGCTATTTATAAAACAAGCTACATAGCTTTATTAAATAATTAAATTAAAAAACATTTGTGGAGAATGTTATGAACGCTCAAAAAGGTTTTACCCTTATTGAATTAATGATCGTTGTTGCAATTATCGGTATTCTTGCTGCGATTGCGATTCCTGCTTATCAAGATTACACAGTTCGTGCACGTGTTTCTGAATGTGTGGGCTTAATGGCGGGTGCTAAAACTACGGTAGTTGAAAATGCTTCTGCTGGTACAGCATTTGCTTCTGGTTTTAATGCGAATGCCGCAACTAATAACTGTGGTGCTGTTGCAATTAGTGATGCAGGTATTATTACTGTAACTACAAATGCTAATGCAGGATCAGTTCCATTAACTATGACTCCAACTCCAGCGCTTGTGGCTGGTGCAATTCCAGCAGCACCAATCACATGGCAATGCTCAGCTCCTGCTGCTAATCATAAACACGTTCCAGCTGAGTGCCGTAATTAATTTTTTAATAAAAAACGCATCTATAAGATGCGTTTTTTTTTGTCTAAATTTTTTTAAACCTATAGCAAATATTTTTATGCGACTAAAATTTTTTCTTAAGCATTTATTGTATTCTTTTTTAGTTGTGTCATTGGTTTTTGTATATTTTTTTATTTGGTATCCCTCGCCACTAGCAATAGCGGTATACGTGATGCAAATTTTGCTGATAATGTGTGTCATAGATGTCATTATTGGGGTTAATAGTCTATAAAGAAGGAAAAAAGACACTCAAATTTGATTTAGGTATAATTATTATTCAAATTGCTGCTTTGGGCTATGGAATTTATAGTATACAGCAAGGGCGCCCTGTATGGATTGCTTATAATGTAGACCGTTTTGAATTGGTACGTAAAAATGAACTAATTACCGAGCATTTAGATCAAGCGAAAATTCTATATCAGAAGGCCTTATTTTTAAGCCCTCAATATGTATCTGTAGAATTTGCTAAAGATAAATTACAACATGAGAACGATATGTTTGCTGAGGCATTAGGCGGAATTTCAATTGCTCAAAAGCCTGAACGTTATGTGGATTTTACTAAAGCCTTGCCACAAATAAAAAAACGTGCAAAAAGCCTAAAAGATTTAGAGCAATTTAATGATCAGAAACAAGTACAAGAGATATTAGTGAAGTATCCTCAAGTGACTGGATACGTGCCCTTAAAAGCCAATGCTGTAGATATGACTGTCTTAGTTAATAAGGAAACAGGTGAAGTGATAAAAATTGTTGACCTTCGCCCTTGGTAGTAATTTATGAAAATAAAAAACCCGCAGATGCGGGTTTTTTAATAAGTTTAAATCTGACTCTGAATATAATTCTCTACACCAATAGATTCAACCAAATCAAGCTGAGTCGTCGTCCAATCCAACCATTCTTCTTCTTTTTCTAAAATCTCTTGAACTAGATCTCGAGTGACATAATCTAACTGCTCTTCTGCTAGTTTAACTGCAGTTTGAATGGCTTCAATGTTCTCTTTGACTTTACGTACATCACAATTTAAAACTTCAACGGTATGCTGACCGATATAGAGCTTACCTAGGTGTTGCAAATTAGGTAGGCCTTCTAAAAATAGAATGCGTTCAATAATTTTATCAGCATGCTTCATTTGACGAATTGATTCTTTATATTCTGCAGAACCGAGTTTCTCAATGCCCCAATCGTTAAACATGCGCGAATGTAAAAAGTATTGGTTAATTGCAGTTAAATGATGATAAAGCACCTGATTTAACTGATTAATTACATCACGATTGCCTTTCATGTCTGACTCCTTAACTGCAATAAAGCTCGAACTAAGCAATATAAATTCGATATTAGAATAGAAATATCTTAAACAACAAAGTGTAATTTAGCGAGTGTTTTATAGAACAGCAAATGAAAATCACAATCAAAACAAGGCGCTAATTTTCAGATCTTTAATAAATAAAAACCCGCTTAGAGTCAGAAGCGGGGGAGGAGGAATGGTCTGAGACCATTGGTTTTATAATTATGATTGTTGATGAAACTTAAAAACTTGGTTTAAGCAGCAATTGCGATACGGGCTGCAATTTGTGCAACTTCGTCACTGATGATCATACGTGCTTCAGGAGCACAGCGACCACAACAGGTGCCTAAATCGAGCATATCGCGAACTTCACGATAGCTTTCTGCACCATTGGCAATTGCATCTTTAATGTCTTGATCAGTAATACCACGGCACAAACAAACGTACATGAAATCAAACCAAGTGAATAAATGGGATAAGTAATATTATTGATAATTATTATCGTTTGTCAATAAAAATCATTTAAAAATGCTTTTAAGATAATTGAGTTTTTGAATAAAAAATGTCATTTAAGCGGAAATCTGAGTAATGCTCAGATTTCCATGTGTGGCTTTTGTTCTTTTGGAATATGATATTTAGTTAAGGGCTTAATCGGTGTTTACTAACTTATTGATTAATAATCACCACGCCATCCATTTCAACTAGTGCACCTTTTGGTAGGCTAGCAACACCGAGTGCTGCGCGTGCAGGGTAGGGTTGAGCAAAGTATTCGCCCATAATTTGGTTGACCAATTGGAAGTTAGAAAGGTCGGTAAGGAAAATATTCAGCTTAGCGATATCTGCTAGCGAACCACCTGCAGCTTCACATACCGCTTTTAAGTTGTCGAATACACGGCGAATTTGAGCTTCAATGCCTTCTACCAGCTCCATGCTATATGGATCTAAGCCAATTTGACCTGATAAATACAAAGTGTCGCCCACTAAAATGGCTTGTGAGTAAGTACCAATTGCAGCGGGTGCATTTTCAGTATGGATTACCTGGCGGGACATCTATTTCTCCTATTATCATCACAGACACAGCACATATACATATGCGGTGTCAGGTTAGCTGGCAACTTTCGCAGGCTCAGCAATGGCAACAGGTTGTGCCAAACGACTGATGCGTGGGAAGCCAAAATGCATTCTTAAATTACGGATAATTTCGGCAATTTGTTTACGATTGTGTACAACAATATTCACATAGGTTTTTTCTTCATGTGAGCGGACAGTTTCTACACCTATTTTTTCTTTACGGCATAGATAGATCAGTTCTGAAATTTGCTCATCATTTAACAGCATGTTTAAGCATAAATAGGCTGTAAAACTAATGTCCTCACTGTCTTCTGTAGTCCAGTGTAAAGGCATGATATTTTCAGGATGTAAATGTTGTTCATGCAATAAATTATGACAACGTGAACGGTGCACAATCAAACCACGACGTGATAAATGCCCTTGTATTGGATCGCCTAAAACGGGGTTACAGCAGTGCGCATATTTGACGTCGACGCCATCAGTGCCCAAGATTAAGCGTGCAGAGTTTGAAGTCTGAATGGTATCTTGAGCATATAAATGATTAGCAACCAATTGCGGTAATAAGTCACCCACGGCAATCTGTTCAAATAATTGTTCTTTATCATTTAAATGACGCCAATTCAGCACATTTTCCCAATCCGCTAATGTCAAATCACTTACAGAACGGTTAAAGAGTTTTAATGCGCGATTTAAAGCTTGCTGACCAACTAAACGTTGTTCATCTTGGTCTTGGTCACGGAGGATATTTTGTAATGCGCGGCGGGCTTTTTGGGTATTAATAAAGCTTAGCCAGTCAGGGTTTGGTGTTGCAAGAACATCAGTGATAATTTCAATCACTTGACCACTCAGTAATGGTGTTGAAAGGGGCTTGGTTTCCCCATCAATTTTTGCACCAACGGCATGGTTGCCCAAAAATAAGCTTGCTGAATAAGCGAAATCAACAGCTGTGGCACCCTGAGGGAGTTCATGCAAATGACCGTGTGGGGTGTAGACCCAAATTTTTTCTTGATGTAGATAATCCAGTAATTCACTAAATGTGGTCTTTGCACATGCGCCATCGACTAACACGTTTAAATTTTGCATGGAGGCTTGGATCGCTGAGCGACAAGCTTGTGGTGCATTTTCACCGAGAACCACACCAAAGCGCGCCGCTTTACGCATCAACTCCGTTTGGATAGTCAGAGATAAAATGGTCTTTTCACCTTTTAAGCGCATCATCAGTGACTGGTTGCCACCGGGTAACGGGCGGCGAATATGATCGGTGTAATTTAGAACTTTAAAGCTTTCTTTGAGGATATCAGCAAGTCGGTCACAGTCTGCGATGCTTTGTAAAATAATTTCAAAGGCATGACTATGGGTGAGCTCTTGCAGATCGATATCGTTTTTTACAAAGTGGCGAAGTAATTCAATATTATTATTCTTCTTTTTAATTCGACCTGAAATATGGTGTTGTTCTAGTAAGGCGGTGAGGTTATTTTCCCACTTGGTTTGGTATTCGCAGCGTTTCGGTTTGGTTTGTAATAAAGCTTCTTGAACATTGTTATACATATCTAAGTCGAGATTTTGATAACACAAATGTTCAAGGTTGTCGGCCATTTCATTCATACCGACAAGGCGTGCCATAGGCACAAAAATTTCAAAAGTTTCTTGGGCAATACGAGCACGTTTGTCAGGGCGTAAAGCACCTAGTGTGGTCATATTGTGATAACGATCTGCCAGTTTAATAATAATGACACGTGGGTCTTGTAGTGTTGCTTGCAGAATTTTACGGAAAGATGCGGCTTTATTATATTCTTTATCACTAGAGTGGCTGAGTTTTGTGACGCCGTCGACGAGTTCAGCTACGGTCAGACCAAATTTTTCAGTAATATCTTGTTTGGTAAATTCAGTATCTTCGATGACATCATGTAGTAAAGCAGCCATTAAAGTTTCCGCATCAAGACGCATATGCGCCAAAATACAGCTCACCGCAATTGGGTGAAGGATGTAGGGTTCGCCACTTTTACGTGTAATGCCATCATGGGCAATATCCGCATAGTCGCAAGCTTCAAGCACGCGTTCGACATCACTTACTGAAAGGTAAGCGTCGATAATCACATTTAACTGTTGCTTGGCTTGGCTGACCATTGGGCCTGGCATAGAACACCCTTTTACTACTGATTTACAAATGAAACGGTTAATACTTTAATGAAATGCATATTGCATGACTTGTCAATTTTTTAGTTTAAAAAAATGAAAATCTTTTTCGCCTGCTTTGCACTTCTTAAGCTTATGTTATAACTGTTCTGAGTAAAATATTAAAGAGAATCCATAAAAAAAGCCTAGTTAAAAACTAGGCTTTTAAGGTCAGGTTTATCTTATTGGAAAGAAAAACCGTCTAAGTTTAGGTTATTTGCAGAAAGTGCAAGGTCTAAACTTGAAGTTTGGTAGTCTTGTTCACGTTGTTTCAAAATGTCTTTAGAAACGTGACCCGCTGCGATTTCACGAAGAGCAACAACGGTTGGTTTGTCATTGTCCCACTCAACAGTAGGTTCGATACCTTGACGTGCCAATTGACGCGCGCGTTTGCTTGCCACTAGTACAAGCTCAAAGCGGTTGTCTACATGGTCTAAACAATCTTCAACGGTTACGCGTGCCATAAGAATTCTCGTTTGAATATAAAATTTTAACAGACTGTGCAGTATAAGGTGCTTTGTCTATAGACTCAAGTTTTAATCACTGTTCCATAGGGGTGATTAATTTCTCAATCAGTTTTTCATGGCGCATAGCTTGTTGTTTTAAAACAAGACGATTGGCAATAATAACGGACTCTAAGTCATGCAGTGCTTTATTAAAGTCATCATTAATAATGATATAGTCAAAATTAACGTATTGCTGCATATCTTCTACGGCACAGCTAAGACGATGTTCAATTACTTCAACAGAGTCTGTACCACGATTGGATAAACGTTGACGTAAATCGAACTGACTCGGAGGAAGAATAAAAATTTGTCTAGATTCAGGAAAAAGTTTACGAACCTGTTCAGCACCTTGCCAGTCAATTTCAAGTAAAACGTCATGACCTTTGGCCAATTGTTCTTTTACTGTGCGCTGTGCAGTACCGTAATAATTACCAAAAACTTCTGCATATTCAATGAAGCCGCCTTCATTTACCAAAGATAGAAAATCTTCTTTTTTAGCAAAATGGTAATGTACGCCGTCTAATTCGCCAGGACGCTGACCACGAGTGGTATGAGAAACAGAGACATGTAAATTGTTTACACGTTCAAGCAGGGCTTTAACGAGGGATGTTTTGCCCGTTCCCGATGCAGCAGAAACGACAAACAAGAGACCCGACATGATATTTTTCCTGATATGATAAAATATCTTCTCTATTTTAGAGTAGACGCGCGCCAAACAAAATAGTCAGACGTCTATTGTTTACATTTATTTCAAGTGATACCCGTAAAATTGAGTGGGCATTGAGGATTCTATGGAAATTGTTTTAGCTAATCCACGCGGTTTCTGTGCAGGTGTTGATCGCGCCATCGCGATTGTGAACCGTGCATTGGAATGCTTTAACCCACCCATTTATGTACGTCACGAAGTGGTACACAATAAATTTGTGGTGGACGACTTGCGTCAACGTGGTGCGATATTTGTGGATGAACTGGATGAAGTCCCTGATGACAATATTGTGATCTTCAGTGCGCATGGTGTATCTAAAGCAGTACAACAAGAAGCTGAGCGCCGTGGGCTAAAAGTTTTTGATGCGACGTGCCCTTTGGTGACCAAGGTACATATAGAAGTGACCAAGTACGCACGTGAAGGCGTGGAAGCGATTTTGATTGGTCATGAAGGTCACCCAGAAGTTGAAGGGACAATGGGTCAATATGACACTAAAAATGGTGGTTCGATTTATTTGGTTGAAGATGAACAAGATGTTGCTGATCTAAAAGTGGTGCATCCGGAAAAAGTAGCGTTTGTAACTCAGACAACGCTTTCTATAGATGACACAGCAAAAGTCATTGATGCCCTACGTCAGAAGTTCCCTGAAATTCAGGGGCCGCGCAAAGATGATATTTGTTATGCCACTCAAAACCGCCAAGATGCCGTACGTGATCTGGCTGAGCAATGTGATGTTGTATTGGTTGTGGGTTCGCCGAACTCTTCGAATTCGAACCGATTACGTGAATTGGCAGAACGGATGGGTAAGCATGCGTATTTGGTGGACAATGCAGATCAGTTGCAGCAAGAATGGTTTAATGAACACACAAAAATTGGTGTAACTGCAGGAGCATCTGCACCTGAAATATTAATTAAACAAGTAATTCAGCGACTGCAAGATTGGGGAGCAAAAGCGCCGCAAGAGTTGGATGGTCGTGAAGAAAATATTACATTTAGTTTGCCAAAAGAGTTACGTATTCCTGTAACTCAGGCATAAAGTGTTAATGACTTAACATTCTGAATTTTTTTAAGAATTGACAGATAATTGCTTTTTGGCAATTATCTGTTTTTTTATGCCTTTTATCCTTATTTGTGTTTGTTTTGTAATTTAATTAGATATTATTTTTAATAGGGTAAAGTTTGGCGCGCCTTGGGGGGGAGTATGCAGAAAAATAAAGGATTTACGTTAATAGAGCTGATGGTGACGATTGCTGTGATGGGGATTATCGCCATGCTGGCTGCGCCTTCATTTGGAGATATGATTGTTCGCCAAAATTTAAAGAAAAGCACAAATGAACTTATTGGAGTGTTAAATCAAACGCGAGCAAAGGCAGTGTTGGAGCGTAGGAACATAGATGTCAATTTAAGTTCAGAAGAAACAGATGCATTGCCTATAGATACTGCCACAGTAGTGAATTGGATGCCTCATGGTAAAACACATTTAACGTCCGCAAGTGAAACAAGTATTACATATGGTTTAAGTGGTGGAGTGGTTGGCGCAACAACAGATACTAGCTTTATTTTGTGTTCTGTTGCTGGGGGTAAATCTCAAACAATTAGTGTTTCAAAAATGGGAACGATTCAGCAAGTTGTTGAGGGTACATGCTAATGATTAAAAAGAAGAATCAACAAGGTGTTGGATTAATTGAAGTATTGGTAGCTCTTTTGATCCTTGCAATAGGGGTGATGGGTTTTATTGCTTTGCAATATAGAGCTATCGAGGCAACTGCTGAAAGTGGCTCGCGAATACAAGCAATTAATTTAGCACGTGATTTGGCTGAAAGAATGCGGGTAAATCGTGGTGCTGAAGAGGTTTATGCTTTTCATTTGAATACAGCAAATACTCAGCGAGTTTTCCCAATAAATTGCTTTAATGCGAATTGTTCTAGTGCCGATTTGGCTGATTTTGATGTTGCTCAGATTGCAACAAAAGCAAGAGTTATTGGAATGTCTGTTAATTACTTACCATGCCAAGGAAATGCGGATAGCCGTAGATGTATTTATGTTGCGTGGGGTGATACTTCTGCTACTGATGGTGCTGAAAGGGGGAACTGTACAACAGGGGCTAGCTATGAACAGGAATCAACATGTTTGATTATGGAGGTTTACTAAATGAACCCAATTAAACAAGCAGGCTTTACCTTAATTGAGTTGATGATTGCATTAGCTCTAGGTTTAGTAATTGTTGCAGCAGCCACAATGCTATTTCTGACAAGTTCACGTAGCCAAGCATTACAGCAAGGACAGGCTAGTTTACAAGATGATGCTAATTTTGGACTGAATTATATTGTGAAAGACATTCGGTTGGGAAATTTAAATACTGTTCAATCTAGCATCAACGATTTGACAACTTATGGTGGTGTGGTTTTTCGTTCATCATCAAATCCTGTTGAAGTCAGTGGTGTAAAACAAGCAAATTTACCGATAAGTTTAGTAGGAAATTCTGTAAGTCAAACGCTTTTAAGTAGAAGTCATGGTCTTTCAGTTGGTACAGCTCCACAGTGGACAGGTGTTTCAAACGTACAAGGGGAAGCTAGTGATCAGCTTACAATTCAATTTGTGCCTCAATATATTTTAGATCATAAAAATACGGCAACGGAAGCCGATGATGTTTGGTATGGCGGATCAGATTGTGAGGGTAATGAACTTGAATTTACTCTTGCTGAAGGTCGACATGTTGTTGTTCAGCGTTATTTTTTAAGAGCAGATACGAATAATAGTACAAATGAGCCTAACTCACCTTTGGCATTAGCATGTGATGCGGGGCACTACCCATTAGAGGGCTCACCAACTGAAATCGACGGTTTGGGTGGGGCGGGTGAAATTATTATAAAGAGAGCAGACCAATTTAGGGTCTTATATTCGATTCAGTCAGGTGCAAACCATCGTTATGTTGATGCAGCAACATACATGGCTATGGATCCCCGTCCAAGAATTTTGGCTGTTCAACTCGGGGTCTTGGTGCGTTCAAATCAGACTGTAGGTGGTGGTGCTGATTTTAAAGATGATCAAACCTTTCGGATTTTGGATCAAGAAGTCACAGTAACAACACCTACAGCTAGTGCTCCTAAATATGCAAGACAGGTTGTCACGCAAACAGTATCGTTGCGCAACACTTTTGGGGAGAGAGGACAATGATAAATAAACAGCGTGGTGCAACTTTAATTGTTGTCTTATTTCTTTTACTCGCAATTGTGGTCCTAGGAACTTTGGCTGTTCGCCAAAGTTTAGTGAGCTTAAATATTGCAACAAATAGTCAGGCACAACAGCTATTGCTACAAAACTCGGATTCAGCTTTTTTTAATGTCGAGCGTGAAGACAATATCATTCAAGCATTGAGTTCAAGTGGTATGTTTGGGTATATCAGTGGGGCTCCTGATAAGGAAAAGGAAATGGTTTTTTGCTATCGCGGAGCAGAGCCTAGTTTTTTTGATATTAACCGGGCCAGTTTAATTTATTGGAAGCCTGGTGAGGTAGCCCCAACAAATAATGAATTTGGTTTAGATGGATACTGTAATGCTGACGAAAGTACGACTAACTTTTTTACTAGCGGTCGTAAGGCAGTTATGACACAAGTGGCTGTGAAATTTACAAGTATTTCAGAAAATGATCCGTTTTTTGGTGCGCAATTTGGCACAGATGACAAAACAGTTAAATTTGATAGTACTAAACCTGTAAAAGTTTTTGCGGTCTCGGTTATGCCAACACTAACTAATGCATCAACAACAGATATTAATAATTGTTTTAGAAATCATATGAGTGAAGCAACTGTACCTGAAGGTACTTCAGTGGCACTAAATGCAATTTCACGTAAAACAGTGACAGAGTGTCTTGCTGATTTAAATGTTCCATATACATCACATGTAACGGAATATGTGATTGTTCAAGACTTTGTATAGATTTGGGGTAATGAAATGAAAAAACAAACTAAGAATTTTATTAATTCATGTCGCCATAAAGTTCTTGTAGCAAGTATGGCTGCATTTAGTACGGGCTTAGTGACTACAAGTGTTTCACAAGCAAGTGATATTGATATTTATCAGGATGCGAAATCTGGTGATATTACGTTGATGTTTATGCTAGATGTATCTGGGAGTATGACTGGGAGTGGTTCTTATGATGGTACAGGAAAAACCCGAATAGCTCGATTAAAAACGGCCATGGATAACCTTTTAAATGGTACTGCAACAATTGATAAATTGGGTGATGATAAAATTATTGGTTTATCAACTTTAGGATCACCTAGCAATACAGAGTCAGGTGCGGTTTTAGTCCCTGCAAGAAGGTTAGATGCTGTTGTAGGGGGGAAAACGCAACGACAAATTTTGTGGCAGAAGATAAATGGATTGTCCGCTAATTCAAATACACCTACAGGGCGATCATATGCGACGACCATTTCATATTTAATGGGGACATCCACTAAAGATATTAATAATGGAGGTTGGAGTGAATCGGATAGTTTGACAAAGGATGGTAACAAGTATCTATCACCGTATTCATTGACTCAAACAGATGAAGTGAAAAAATGTAGTGGACAGGGTATCTATGTCTTAACAGATGGTGAACCTAATAAGGGTACAACTGCAGATTTGTCTAGAGCTGCAATTGGGAAAACAACTTTTCCCTCTTGTACGGGAACATCTCCAGGCTGGGATTGTATCGGTAAATTGAATTCAGCTTTATTGGATCCAACTAAAAATGCAAAACAGCTAAAATTTAAGACAGCTGTGGTGGGTTTTGGTAATAGTTTTAATAATATTCCAAAATATGATGTTAATAAATCACAAGCTGAAAATTTAGCCCCATTCGTAAATACTGATGGAACTAAAAAGACAAATTTAACGAATGTACAAGAAGCAGCATATTGGGGGATTATGGGGGAAGGAGGTTGGTATTCAGGTAACGAGGCTGCTGATATTGTAGAAAGTGTGAATGACTTTATTAGTAATTTATCTAAAGATATTCCTTCTGTAACAACAGGTTCTCCGACCATCCCACGAGATGCTTTAAACCCTGCTGAGCTACAAAATAATGCTTATTATCAAAGCTTTCAACCGACTCCCAATACCAATTATCAATTATGGACAGGTAATTTAAAGAAATATTTAGTTGGTGATGATGGGAAGCTTAAAGGTAAAACAGGAGGTGATGTATTTAAAACTGATGGTGGTATTAAAGAACCTACTTATGATGCTAACGGAAATATTACCTCTGCAGTTTACGATTATTGGGCAAAAAGCGTTAATACGGCTGTAGAAAATAGTGATGAAAATACAGTGGGCAGTAAGAAGTTTGCTGCACGTGGCGGTGCTTGGTCACAAATGCTACTTGGAGCAAATGTTCAAAATAATGCTGAAAGAAAACTATTAACAAATCGTAAAGCAGTTGGTAACACATTTGGTGGTGCTGGTTCATTGCGTCAGGTTCAACTAACTGATGTTACAGATTCAACATATAAAAATGATCCGAATAGAGGCTATTTGCTTACATTATTGGGATATAACTTAGACGTAGCAAACCCACCAACGACGATTGACGCCTTGAAAGCACAGAGTAGTTTACGTCAAATGGGTGCAGTGATGCATTCTTATCCAGTTTTGGTAACGAATAAAGGTAAGTTGGAATATAACAAGACTAAAAAAGTTATGGAGTCAACCGGTCGTGAGGACTACGTATTATTTGGGACCACGCAAGGCTTACTACATGTGGTTGATGCAGACACAGGTGTAGAAAAGTTTGCTTTTGTGCCAAATGAAATGGTTGAGAATCAAAAAGATGCTTTCCGTTTATCCAGTGTTACCAATGGTGGAATGCAAAAACTTTATTATGGTATTGATGGACCATGGAGCCTTTATACACAATATGTGGTAGATAGTTCTGGCAGCTTGGTTGTAGGAAATGGTCGTACAACAAGCCAGAAAGGTATGCAAATAGCATATGGTGGTTTGCGTATGGGGGGGCGTAGTTACTATGCATTAGATC
This sequence comes from Acinetobacter sp. YH12064, assembly GCF_013419735.1. NCBI lineage: Bacteria > Pseudomonadati > Pseudomonadota > Gammaproteobacteria > Moraxellales > Moraxellaceae > Acinetobacter > Acinetobacter sp. YH12064. The sequence goes on along the minus strand of NZ_VOZP01000003.1, from coordinate 133,296 downwards.
TCAGTAATATAAATAGTCCTGAACTTAAATTTCATATTGACCCTGCAACTCAAAAGGTATACAGCGGCTCAAAATCTACAACGTTTAGTCAGCTTCAATATATGGGGCAAAGTTGGTCGAAACCATCGATTGGTTGGGTAAATTGGGGTGGCGAACGTAAACGAGTCATGTTAGTTGGTGGTGGATACGATGCTGGTGGTGATGATGGGGATGCGCGTACAGGTGGTGTGAAAGGTTTATATGCTGGATATGAAAGTGATACATATAATCCTACGAAATCAAAAGGCGCTGGCGTTTATATGTTTGATGCGGACAATGGTGATCTTCTTTGGTGGGCAAGTGATAATGTTGCAACTACATCCGCAGCAAATACCAACACAGGTGTGATAGCAACGAAGCATACTGATTTAAAATACAGTGTCGTAAGTGAAATCCGTACAGTTGATCGCGATGGTGATGATTTAATTGATCACATCTATTTTGGGGATCTAGGTGGACAATTATTCAGAGTGGATTTTGATAATAAACAAAAGTTAAAAGGCGCTGTTCCAAAAACACCAGTTAAACTTTTAACATTAAATGATGGCGCTAAAAGTCCTAGATTTTACGATATGCCAGGATTTTCTTTATATAATCAAAATGGTGAGACCTTTGCTGTAATTTCACAAGGAAGCGGTAATCGTAGTACACCAATGAAGGATTTTTCTTCTACTGAAGCTGGCTATGATTATGACGCGATCTATAATGTTTATGATAAGGATGTGGCACGTCGCGACCTATTCAATAGAACAACAAATTTATATACAGAAAACCTTCAAAAATCAAATTTAGGTGAAATAACAGAGGCAAATCGTTTTGCAAATTCAACTTTAGTTGCTCCTTATTCTGAAAAAGGGGGGTGGTTCTACAAATTTCAAAATTGTACGGCTGGTGTGGATGGTAAGCTGACAAATTGCAGTAATTATAAGAAACAAAGTGAAAAGGTCTTTGGTACACCTCTAGCTATGAACTATAAACTTTATGTATCAACGTTTGATGCAAGTAAGCCGGGTATTTCTGGTGATTGTGGTGCAGGTGTGAAAGGTGAAAGTATGCTTACTGCATTCTGTATGCCGTTTGGTCAATGTGCGACCAAAATAGAGCCTTCACGTAGCGTTATTGGTGTAGGTATTCATACAGTTACTGTTGGTGGTAAAGATGGTGGTGGTACCGGTGGTGGAGAGGAGTGTGCCGGAGGTATATGTCCTCCAGTAGAATGCCAAGACGAATCTTGTCCACCAAAAGCGACCGGTAATACGAGTGCTACAAATTATTGTATCAATACAAGTGGTCGAATTGCCTTAACGGTGACTGGTAGTTTTGGTAATGGAGAAGCGACAGAAATGTGCCTTATCCCACAGCGATGGTATGAAAAACTCGCGCGTAAAGTATCTTAGGGGGGGGGAATGAAAAGAAAAAACTTTTTCCAATCAGGCTTTACACTAATCGAGCTGATGGTAGTAGTGGTGATTGTGGCAATTATTGCCGCAATTGCAATTCCATCTTATCAAGAGTACATTCGTCGGTCTCAGGCTACGCAGGCTCAAGATCAAATACAACAAATCGCTATGGCTTTAGATCGTCATAAATCTAGAAATTTTAATTATCAAGGTTTTGTAATGCCGTCAGGGATGAATGTACAGCCTAGAGGTGCGACGGGGGCTGCTGTAAAATATAATTTTACAGTAGTACCAGGTGTTGGTGGTCAGACATGGTTAATTACAGCGTTGGCTACAGATCCAAAGAATTACAATTTTTTAATGTCTAGTACTGGTGTACGGTGTAAAAATAAAACGGCTAGTCTTATCGATTCTGCATCTATTTCATGTGGTACAGAAAATACGGGGCGTGAAGAATGGTGAATCGTATGACAAAAGGCTTCACACTTATTGAGCTTATGATTGTGGTTGCAATTTTAGGTATACTTGCCGCCATTGCTTATCCTTCTTACCAAGAACATGTTAGAAAAACTAAGAGAGCTGAAGCACAGTCTGAAATGCTTGACCTAGCAAACCGAATTCAGCGTTTTAAAATTGCGAATTTTTCATACGTCCCATTGATAAATAATGTTGAAGTGCCGATGACGTTAAATGATTTACAGCATTCTGGGAAAATTCCTAGTCAAGGTACAGTTTTATATACTATTCAATTGACCAATGTTACACCTACAACTTGGGCATTGATTGCAACACCAGTTTTAGGAACATCTCAACAAAATGATGGCTCAATATGTATAAATCATAGGAGTCAAAAATATTGGTCCAAAGGCCGAACCTGTACTATTGCTGATCTTACTGATACTTCATCTTGGAATAACTAATAACCTCAAATTCAAAATTGTGGATAAACACTTTTTGATCTTTCATTCAGGGCAAATTTCACGTAAAATATTGCCCTCTATGAAAGGGGTTTGAAATGTATCGATGGTCGGTACAGGGATAATCCGTAAAAACTATAAGGTTCTATCATGGTTGTTATTCGTCTTGCACGCGGTGGTGCTAAAAAACGTCCGTTCTATCAAATCATTGTGACTGATAGCCGTAATGCACGTGACGGTCGTTTCATCGAACGTATCGGTTTCTTCAACCCTACAGCTCAAGGTAAAGCAGAAAAACTTCGTTTAGATGCTGACCGTTTTGCTCACTGGGTTTCACAAGGTGCTCAACCTTCAGAACGTGTTGCTTCTTTAGCTGCTGAAGCTAAGAAAGCTGCAGCTACTGCTTAATTAGTAGTAGGTTACCCATGACACCAACACAGAATGTTCCCGAAGATCGTATTCAGATTGGACAGCTACGTTCAGCATATGGATTAAATGGGTGGCTCTGGGTCTATTCCAATACAGAACCTATGAGCAATATTTTTGACTACCTCCCTTGGTACATTGAGACCAAAGCAGGTTGGCAAACAGTAGATGTAAAACGTTGGAAACCACATGGCAAAGGCTTGGTTGTTTCGCTAAAAGGTGTGAGTGATCGTACCGCAGCAGATAACTTGGTTGGCGCAAATATCTGGATTTCTAAATCGCAACTGCCTCAAGCAGGCGTGGACGAGTATTACTGGTCAGATTTGAAGGGCTTAACAGTGTTAGGTCTTGGAGAAGATGAACAAGAAGTCAACCTCGGTCAAATCCACGAATTGTTTGAAACAGGTGCTAACGACGTGATGGTAGTTCGCGCTACTGCTGACAGTGTCGATAGCGAAGAGCGAATGATTCCATGGCATAAAGATGTAGTACAGCGTGTTGATCTCGAAGCTGGTCGTATCTACGTAAATTGGGGCGTAGATTATTAATCCTTTAAGGATTGACGCAGCAGGAAAATAGAGGAGTCTGCGATGTTTTTTGCAGTCATTACGCTTTTTCCTGAAATGTTTGAAGCGATTACAGCCTACGGTATTAGCGGGCGCGCAGCAAAACGTGACATTGTGCAAGTTCATTGTATCAATCCACGCGAATTTGCTGAGGGCAACTACAAAAGAGTGGATGAACGTCCATTTGGTGGTGGTCCAGGTATGGTGATGATGGCTGAGCCATTAGCGAAAGCAATTCATCGTGCCAAAGAGCTTGCCAAGCAAGCGGGTGCTGTTCATGTCCCTGTGGTGTATATGTCGCCGCAAGGAAAAACCTTAAATGAACCTGCGGTACAAGATTTCGTCAAATATGATGGATTGATTGTATTGTGTGGTCGTTATGAAGGTGTAGATGAGCGTTTGATCCAACAATATGTTGATCAGGAATGGTCAATAGGCGATTACGTTTTATCTGGTGGTGAACTTCCTGCGATGGTTTTATTGGATAGTGTGATTCGGAGACTTCCGGGTGCAATGTCTGATGAGCAATCACATGTGCAAGACTCATTTGTGGATGGTCTTTTAGATTGCCCACAATATACCAAGCCAGACCATTTTGAAGGTTTAGATGTTCCTGAAGTATTAAAATCGGGACATCATGCCAATATTGAGAAGTGGCGGTTTTTGCAGCGATATCAACGCACTTTAGAACGCCGACCTGAGTTGGTTGAAAAAGTTGAATTGACCAAGCAGCAAAAGAAATGGCTAAAAGATTCCCAGGTTTAAATTTTTTAAATCTTATATTAGGCTCTTTATGCATTGAAGCGGTCAAGCATAAAGGGAAAGTCAATCGGGTCTATGCGCTTTAGCCTCTAGCCCCAGCGATGATTAGACCTCTTCTAACTCGCATAATTGGAGATACCCCATGAGCGGTAAACATCCTTTAGTACAAGCTGTTGAAAATGCACAGTTGAAACAAGACATCCCTGCTTTTGCTCCTGGTGACACAGTAGTTGTTCAAGTAAAAGTAAAAGAAGGTGAGCGTGAACGTCTTCAGGCATTTGAAGGTGTTGTAATTGCTAAGAAAAACCGTGGTTTGAACTCTGCGTTCACAGTACGTAAAATTTCTAGTGGTTTCGGTGTTGAGCGTGTATTCCAAACTCACTCACCAATCGTTGCTGGTATCGAAGTGAAACGTCGTGGTGACGTTCGTCGTGCTAAACTTTACTACCTACGTGAATTGTCTGGTAAAGCTGCACGTATTCGTGAAAAATTACCAGCTCGTAAAGCAAAATAATTTGTTTTACAACGCTGTAAAAAAATGCGCCTTTAGGCGCATTTTTTTATGCAAGAAAGAAAATTATAACCCTTGAAGTTTCAAACGATTGGCATGTTGACGGTAGACTGAAACAGGGTCTGGTGCAAATAAGCCTTTCAAGCCTAATACTTGATTGACTTCATCGAAATGGTTCCACTTATAATTATCACGGATGGTTTTACCCAATTTACTGCTGCATTGGCTCACTAAGCCGTCGTTCGGTTGTCCGCTAAATGCTATTGGCCCCATTGCAGTAAAGATCGTATCTGGATCAAGTAAGTTGGTGGTGTTAGATATACCTGTCCATGAATAGAAGCTAATGCCATTGGCTACATTTGGGCCATCAGCACATTTGGTTGTAGGCATACCGAGCGGGAATTTTGCATTAAAAGCTTTCACACCTGGTTGAGACATACTGTAGATCGAAGCTTTAAAATTTGAAGGCAGATTCGACTGCTGGGCGAAGTTAATCACTGGGGTCATTAAGGCATCCATAACTGTCGCTAATACGCCATTTAAAATCGGCACACTCTGTACTAAATCCGCCACAGGTGAACCGTCATTGGTGCCTGCAACTGTACTGACAGAGGCAACCAAATCAGGTCGTACACCAGCAATATATCGAGCCGTAGGACCACCATGTGAATGACCAATTAAATTCACTTTGTGTTTGCCTGTAATTGCAACCACTTGTTCAACTTGGTCTAACAGTTGTTCACCGCGAACTTCAATGGATTCCAATGGGGAGATTTGAGTAGCAAAGGCCGTTGCCTTATGGCTTGCCAAATCGGGGAGAACTTGATACCAATAATCTAGACCAAAAACGGCACCGCCTAAGCGGTTAAAACCAAACATCCCGTGTACAAACACTAGGGGGTATTGGGTTTCAGCATAATTGTCGATGACTTTTTTAGTGGTCGCTTGCTGTATACCCAATTCAGCATGCGTTTGGGTCACTGCCATACTTGCAAGGAGCGTGGCGAAGAGCAATTTTCCTTTCATTTTTCATTCCTTTCTTTTTGTTTTGGTATTCAAACTGTGATTTAGTTCAGTTTGGAAATAGACAAAATTGCCTATCTGACAATTTTTATTGTCATTAAGGATTATAAAAAAAGGAAAGCAAAATGTGAGAGCTAATCGACAGAATGAAAGATATTTTGTAAATAGATTAATGAAAATATCATTAAACCCTGAATTTACAGGGTTTAATGTATAGCTTTACTAAATTATAAACCTTGAAGTTTTAAACGATTGGCATGTTGACGATAAACATCGACAGGATCTGGTGCGAACAACGCTTTGAGACCAAGCACTTGGTTGACTTCATCTAAATGGTTCCAGTTGTAGTTATCACGAATGGTTTTACCAAACTTGGCACTACAGCGTGATACGAGGCCATCATTGTCTTTTCCGCCATCGATCAGTAATGCGGTCACTTTTAGGGCTGAGTCTAAATCTAAAATATTGGTGATTTGGCCCACACCTGTAAATGAATAGTTATAAATGCCTTTCTCAACGCTATTGCCATCAGCACAATTGGATTTAGGCAAGCCCAGAGGGAATGCGGCATTGTACTTTGCAGAACCCGCTAGCGTTAAACTTGAACCACCTGCCAATGCATCATGAGGGTAAGTCTTTGGATCTAGACCTTGCGCCCAAACGATGGCTTTAGAGACAAAATTCACAGCTCCAACCAAGGGTGCTTCGACAGCGGTGCCTTCAGCTTTTAAAATTAAGTCTGCAACAGGGGAGCCTTGATGAGGTCCTGCAACACTGGTTAATGAAGCCACGACATCTGGGCGAACACCGGCAATATAACGAATCGTTGGTCCACCATGACTATGTCCAATTAAATTCACTTTATCCGCACCTGTGAGTGCTTGGATTTCAAGAACTTGTTGTAGAAGCTGTTCGCCACGCACTTCGGTAGAGTTAAAAGGCGATACGCGAGTTGCCCAAACATTTGCACCATTTCGGGCAAGATCAGGAAGGATTTGATACCAATAGTCGAGTCCAAATGAGTCCGTACCAACGGTAATAAAACCACCCATACCATGGTTAAATACGATTGGATATTTGGTCTTTGCATAGCTGGAACTAGCTTTGGCAGTGACTTGGGTTGCTTGCGATGCAGATACATTACTGATGAACGTAGCTGCAATTAAACCTGCTAAAAATGATCCGTATTTCATGAGCGATCCTCAATGTATTATTGTTTTATGACAATATTTATTGTCACTTCTAATAAAGCAATAAAGATCACCTGTTGCAAATTGAAAAAGATTAACTGTGACGCTAAATGTAACAAAATAAAAGATCACGAATTTTCAGATTGATAAAAGCAAATAAGAGGGCCGAAGCCCCCTTATTGCATTTAAATTTCAACGATAAGAATTAAAGTCCTTGCAGTTTTAAACGGTTTGCATGTTGACGGTACAGCGCCACAGGATCTTGTGCAAATAGACCTGTTAAGCCGAACATCATATTGGCTAAATCGGTATGGTTAAGTTTGTAACTGTCATTAATGACTTTACCGATATAAGCACTACAACGTGCAACCATACCGTCATTGTCTTTATTGCCATAAGACAATGGCCCGAGTTGCATTAGGATCGTGTCGATATCAAGTAGATTTGTGGTTTGCGCAACACCGGTCCATGAATAGTATTGAATGCCTTTGCTGTCGACTTGCTTTAAGTTCTTACTGCAATTTTCTGAAGATGCCAAAACACCGTCAGCTACAGCAGATTTTGCAACCGTACTGTTAAATGCAGCAGAACCTGTTTGTGATAATGATTTCATAGAAGCATCGAAATCAATTTCAAGCTCAGGTTTTGCCTGACCTAAAGCAATCAGTGGGCCGACAATATAATCACCTAAAATATTGAAGGCAGTACGAGAAAGTGAGTTGCCTTGAATATCATCCGCTACTTTAGAGCCGTGATAGGTACCTGCAACACCTGTAATAGACGCAATGTACTGTGGTTTTGTTTGAGCAACATACAATACAGTTGGACCACCATGAGAGTGGCCGATTAAGTTAAGTTTTGGCTTCCCTGTAATAGCCAAAACATCTTCAACTTGTGCAATTAACTGCTCACCACGATGTGCTGTAGTATTTGCAGGAGATAATTGCGCTGCGAATACGGTTGAGCCATTTCGTGCCATATCTGGCAAGATTTGGTACCAATAATCCAGTCCAATGGTGTCGGTACCGATACGTGACCAACCGAGCCAACCATGCACCATTAAAATTGGATATTTGGTTTTTGCGTAGTCAGATTTTGCCGTTTCCTTCACCTGGAGGACGCTAGGCGCAGCTTGAGTGCTTGCCGATATACTCATCGCTAAGCTTGCAATTGCAGCTACAGAGGCCATCTTGGCCGTGTTTACTAAAGATCGCATAAATGTTCCTTGATCTGATGTTGTTTTTATTACTTTTTAATAATGAAAATACTCTCTGTTTTTAAGTAACATCTTTGTGATTGGCCAAGCCATATCTTTGATTTTAGAGAGTTTGAATAGACAAAGATGCCTTGTCATTTTTTCATGCTCGGTTTGAAATTCCATGTCATTTTAGGACATGGACGGCATTGAGGTGACAAGTATATTTATATACATTCGTCTTTTATTTTTGCTATTTATTTTAGTTGTTATCATTTAATAACTTATTGAATTAAATTGTTTAATGCGTACAAATAAAAAAATTGTAAACAAGAAAGGACGTCCAAAGACGTCCTGTTCAGTGCTGAAAGGGAGCCAACTTTTTGAAGTTACAGTCCCTGTAATTTTAAACGATTGGCATGTTGGCGGTAGAGCGCAACTGGGTCAGGTGAAAATAGGCTGCGTAGACCAAAGACCATATTCACTTCATCTAAGTGGTTGTGATTGTAGTCATCACGGATTACTTGTCCGATGTGGGTGCTACAGCGTCCAACCAAACCGTCATTGTCACGATTTCCATAGGCCAAAGGGGCAAGCTGACTAATCACTGTATCTAGTACATCTAATAGATTCGTGGTTTGTGCTGTACCTGTCCATGAGTAGTAATACACGCCATTGTCGACTTTGGCACCCGACTGATTACAGTTCGCAGCCAGTGCTGCGGTTGGAAATTTTGCATTAAATTCAGCAGAACCTTTTTCACTGATCGCGGTAAGTGATGCATCAACACTGTTGGGTAGACTCGAGTTGCCTTCAGCCCAAGTAATAATCGGTGCTAAGAGTTGATCGCCAAGGACCCCAAAGACTGAATTAATGGTTTTATTCGCTTGGATTTTATCTGCGACTAGAGAGCCACGATAAGTGCCTGCAACCCCAGTCACCGAAGCCACATATTCAGGTTTGATCGCTGCAATGTAGCGAGTTGTCGGTCCACCATGTGAATGACCAATGAGGTTCACTTTGGGTTGGCCGGTCAGAGCAAGAACTTCTTCGACTTGAGAGAGCAATTGCTCACCACGGACTTCTGTCGACTCTAGCGGTGAAACTTGGGCAGCAAAGGTATTGGCCCCATTACGAGCTAAATCTGGCAAAATTTGATAAAAATAATCCATGCCAAAGCTGTCAAAACCAATGCGAGTAAACCCGAACATACCATGGGTAAACACAATCGGATATTTGGTCTTGGCATAGTTTGCCGAGCTGTTGGCGGTGACATGTTGGAGTCCTGCCGCCGCTTGGGATTGTGTGCTGGCGATCGCTGCTGATGTAGCGATGATTGCGCATAAAAGAGCTTGTGGTTTTTTCATCATTTCATCCTGAAATTGAGGTTGTTTTTAAATTGTTGTTTGCAGTTATTCTGCGAAAGGTAATTTTCCACCTTGATCATGCACAGATTCAAAGGTACTGACGCGGAGCTGATCTTCCTTCGATTTAAAATGTTGATTACGGAGTTGCTGCACCGCTTGTTGTTTCGCACTGTCACTCATATTGCTTTTCACAATGCTGTCACGCTCTGTGAGGTATTGATTTACGCTAGATTTCCAAGAGCTGCGCTGGCTGTCTAGATTTTCAAGGCGCTGAGTAGCTTCTGGACCCACTAAATTTAACCGCATTTGATGGATTTCTTCGCTTGAACCACCACGGGCTTTAATGTCTGCTGTGAGCTTGCGTAAATCTTCAAGTTTATTGATTTGTTCCAGATTTTCTTTCCAATCTTCTGGGAGTTCATCAAACAGGGCTTTTAGTTTTTTGGCTTTTTCTGATTCAGATAGTTTTTTGTCATTTACTACTTCCATCCGTTTCAGCGTGTATTCGTGATAAGTATTTTCCTTGCCAAATAAACCTTCAATTTCATAATCAGAAAAGAACTGTTTTCTTAAATTCTGGGTGCTGCTGTAGATCGAGCGATAGTATTGTGGTGATTCTTTGTCGTCGCTTGGTGGCTGTAAATGACCTAACTGTTCACGATATTTCATATAACGATCCCACAAATCATAAATTTGGGACAGCGCAGGTTCTTTATGACCTTGTGCAATGTAGGCTTTAAAATCCTTTTTAATTTGATCTAACGACTTTTCACCATACTGAGTAATGAAATATTCAAAGCAATTCCGTGTTTGTTCATTCACGATCAAACGGTTTGAACCATCCATACTGATTTGACAGTTAACTTCCGTGTCTTGTTGACTTGGACTGAGCAGCGAAGAACCGCTTGTTGCTTGAGCCGTAGCGGTTTCGCCCTGAGCTAAAGGCGTATTTTGTTGTTGAATCGATTGATCTGAAGGATCATTTTGTGATGCTTTTGGCGCAAGCCAATATATGAATGCAGCAACTGCGATAACGACCAAGGCTATGATGAGCCAAAGTTTATTTTTTTGCATATCCCAATGCACCTTTATTCCGTTTTTAATTGTTCTAGAGTTCTAAATGCGAACTCAATATGACATAAAATGCAGATAAAAACATAGAAAAGTTGTAAACGCTTAGCATGGATTGATACCATGGCGCAGTTCTCTTTTTGCCCTATTTTAGTCATGAAAAAAGCTTCTCCTAAGATTCAGCGTCGTCCTGTACATGGTGTATTTTTATTAAATAAGCCTTTGGGCATTAGCTCGAATGCTGCATTACAAAAAGTGCGTTGGTTGTATCGAGCACAAAAAGCAGGACATACAGGTGCGCTAGATCCATTAGCCTCAGGTTTATTACCAATTTGCTTAGGTGAAGCAACAAAGTTTTCGCATTTTTTATTGGATTCGACTAAACGTTATAAAACCACCGTCTTTTTAGGACACAGTACCACGACGGGTGATGTGGAAGGTGAAGTACTATTAGAGCAAGCTGTTCCAACATTGACTGAAGAAAATATTCAAAATGTCTTGGCGCAATTTGTAGGGGATATTCAACAAATTCCACCCATGTATTCGGCATTGAAAAAAGAAGGTCGCCCGCTGTACGAGTTGGCGCGTAAAGGCATAGAAATTGAGCGTGAAGCACGTCCAATTTCGATTTATGCCATCGAGTTATTATCATTTAATGAGAATAGTATTACACTCGACATCACCTGTTCCAAAGGCACATATATTCGTGTTTTAGGCGAAGATATTGCCAAAGCATTGGGTACTTTTGGACATTTGACCTATCTACACCGTACGCAAACAGGGCATTTTGATCTCAATCCAACTTACACTATTGAATATTTAGAGAGTCTGACCGAAGCTGAGCGTGAAGCATTATTGCTGCCGGTGTATTCGCCTGTCGATCATTTCTGCAAAGTGCAAGCGCCGGAAGGTCGAGCTGAATATTTTAGTCGTGGAATGGAAAGTAATATTGAGCATGCTGCGGAAGCGCAGGTTTTGGTATTTGAAGGTGAGCGTTGCTTAGGTCTAGCGGAAATTACCGATCGTAAGCGCTTAGTACCAAAACGTGTATTAAATCTTGAATAGTCATTAACAGCCACTGAAGCCAAATTATGGAAATTGAAATCATCTTAAGCCTGCTATTTTTTGCATTTTTTGCTGGTGCAATTGATGCAGCTGTTGGCGGTGGCGGACTGATTCAAATTCCTGCCATTATGAATGCCATGCCGCACTTATCTCCAGCGACCGTATTTGGCACTAATAAGTTGTCTTCGATTTTTGGTACAGCGTCAGCTTCCTATTCTTTTTTACGCCAAGTCAAACTCCGTTGGAAATTACTTGCGGTCATTGCAAGCTGTGCATTTGTTGCCTCCTTTGTGGGAGCAGCCTGTGTATCAATGATTCCAAAAGAAGTCTTACGTCCTTTCGTTTTGGTCATGTTGATCGTGATTGCGATTTATACCTTTGCCAAAAAACAATTTGGTCAGGTGCATGTACGCCAAGAACTGACTCCTAAAATCCTCGGTTTTGCCGCTATTGGTAGTCTGGTGATTGGCTTTTATGATGGCATCTTTGGACCTGGCACTGGCAGTTTCTTTATTTTCTTTTTTATTCGTTATCTACAAGCAGACTTTTTACATGCCTCTGCTTTGTCAAAAGTCGCCAACTTAACCACAAATCTAGCTGCACTGAGTTTTTTTGCGCCCACTGGCCATGTGTTATTTGCGATAGGCTTAATGATGGCTGTAGCAAATATTTTAGGCTCGATCGTTGGTGTGCGTGCGGCAATTAAATACGGTAGTGGCTTTATTCGAATTCTATTTTTGATTTTGGTGAGTATTTTGATTATACGGTTGGGTTATCAAACCTTTACGGGACAAGCTTAAAACAAATCTTAACAGAGCGTTGCTGAATTCTGTCGCTGAAATGATTAGTATGAAAATAAGCGACTCGTTTGAGTTGTGGATAATAATTAAATTGCATAATACACAATTAGCTAAGCATCAGAGGTCATCACTACAATGAATATATTTGAAGCTTTACGCCAAAGTCATGAAAAGCAACGAGAACTTGTTGAAAAACTCATTCAAACATCAGGGGATACACCTGAGCGTCGAGATTTATTTGAGCTGCTCAAAAATGAGTTATTTGCTCATGCTGTTGGCGAAGATCGTTATTTTTACATCCCGTTAATGATGACTGATTCAGGCCTAAACATCACCCGTCATGCATTGGCGGAACATCATGAGATGGATGAATTATTAGAGCAACTGACGGAAACTGAATTTAGTAATCCAGGTTGGTTGGCAATTGCGAAAAAGTTATCTGAAACGGTACATCATCATTTGCAGGAAGAAGAACATGGCTTTTTTCAGCAAGCAGGTAAAATCTTAGATGAAAAACAAAAGGAAAGTTTAGCCAAACAATATTTGGCGGAATATAAGAAATACAAGAAAGCAGATAAAGACAGTTTGACGGGATAAACGCAAGTGAAGCCTGAAGACGAATGCAAAATCAAAAAAAAGACGGCAGAGGCCGTCTTTTTGTTTCAACTATAAATATAAAAATTTAGTCTGATCCGCTAGTCGTTGTAGTGCGAGAGGAGCGCATTGTCACCCCGACCGAGGCAAGCATAATACACACCAAAGCAAGCCATTGCCCTATATTAATGCGTTCCCCCAATACCACCATACCCGTAATGGCTGCCAAAGCAGGTGAGATACTCGACAATGTGCCATAACTCAGTTTGCTTAGAATCTTCAACGCTTTGAGGTCAAGGGCATAAGGTATGGCTGTAGCTAAAATCGCAATCAACAAGGCTTTAGGCCAATATTGCGTATCCAATAAAGCTGATGCGTTGTTATAGAGGCCGATGGGTAATAAGGTCAATGCCGATAAACTAATGGCGATGGTCAGTGCATGCATACCAATATTTTGGTGTACCACTTTTTGTCCAAAGTAAATATAGAATGCCCAACATAGCCCCGCAGTTAAGGCACAAGCTGCTCCAAATATTGAGAAATTACCACTTTGAGCTTGCCCCCAAGGTACCATCAACGCAATCCCTAAGATCGCCAAAAACACCCAAATATAGTCACTACGATTTTTAATCGACAGCAGTGCCAAACCTAGCGGCCCAATAAACTCGAGTCCTACGGCAATGCCTTGAGGGAGTTTGCCCAGTGACATATAGAACAAGACATTCATGAGGCACAGTGCTGCGCTATAGCAGAGCAGATCACGCCATTTTAAAAACGACAGTCGTTTTAAAATGTGCCATGAACGAAACATTAAGCAGATAATAATTGAAGCAAAACAGAGACGTAAAATGGTCACACTGAGTGGATCAAGCACCAAAAATAATTGCTTGGCGAATGATGCACTGATTTGATAGGAGATCATGGAAAGTACCATGAAAACGACTGCTAATAATTGTGAGTTTGGCATGCGGCACGCTGTGGTGGGGGGAACAAAGTACCCCAATTTTTAATTCTGCTCAGTATAGCGGTTAATATTGAATTATTGATGACTTTTCAGAGGCAGAAATGCAATTTGCAGGTTTTGAATTTAAAAAAATTGAATATAAAAAATCGTCTTTAAATCGCCACCATTTTTAAATTCAAAATAAAAAATGGAGATATTTTCAAAAGATTAAGGCGGTTTGAATTTAAATTGATTTGGCCTTTTGCGTGGTATAAGTACAGCCAATCGAAGCACTGATTATCACTGCCAATGCCAACCATTGTGTCCATAACAATTGTTCATGCAAAAAGATAAAACCCGAGAGAGCGGCAACAGCGGGTTCCAAACTCATGAGTGTACCGAAACTCAGCGCAGTCATGTTACGTAGCGCAATCATTTCTAGAGTAAAAGGTAAAGCACTAGCTAAGGTCGCAAGTGCAATAAAATACAGCAGACTACTTGGCTCAAACGCCTCTACCGGCATACCTGCAAAGATTGCGATGGGTATCAGAACACACATGCCGACGAACATGCCTAAGCAAACGGTATGATTGCCTGAGACCCCTGATGGTTTTTGACCTGCCACGATATAGAGTGCCCAACACGCACCTGCACCGAGGGCAAGCAAGATCCCAATTGGGTCAAGTCGTTGTACAGCTTGGTCAAAAGGAAAAAGTAGGATAAGGCCTAAAATAGCCAGTCCGACCCAAATAAAATCAAATTTTCGGCGTGCAGCAAATAGTGCGACACTGAGCGGACCAATAAATTCAAAAGAGACGGCAATGCCGAGAGGTAGGCGATCAATGGACAAGTAAAACAGCATATTCATGCCTGCAAGCGCACAGCCATAGCTGATAATTGCAGACCATTTGACTTGTTTAAAATTGATTTGCCAAATTTTAAAGATAATCGCCAAGATTAATGCACCAAGCAGTAAACGCATCGCGGATACGGTCAGGATGGGAAACTGACCAAACAGGTACTTAGCGAACGAACCACTGCTTTGCATACTGATCATTGCAATAAGCAAGATCAGTGGTGCTTGTAGAGCAGGGGTAATTTTAAAATTTGGCATAGACTAAATTTGTTTCGATGACTCGAATAGCGGGAGATTGGCAAAAGCCAGATTTTAAAAGTCTACTACAATAAAAAAACCACAGCCCGAAGGCTGTGGCTTCAGTGTCTAATTAAATTAGAACAATACGCGAACGCGGATGGTACCTTCAACTTCGTGAAGAGTATCCAAAGCTTCTTTAGATGCAGTTGCATCAACGTCCATCACAAGATAACCCACATCGCCTTTGGTCATTAAAGACTGACCAGAGATGTTGATACCGTGTTCAGCAAACAAGTTGTTGATTTTTGAAAGAACGCCTGGCACGTTTTTGTGGATATGAAGTAAACGGTGTTTGCCTTCAGTCAACGGTAACGCGATTTCTGGGAAGTTCACTGCAGATAAAGTCATACCTTTATCAGAGTAAGCAACGAATTTTTCAGCCACTTCTAGACCGATGTTCGCTTGCGCTTCCATGGTTGAACCACCCACGTGAGGAGTCAAAATCACGTTGTCTAAGCCACGAAGTGGAGAAACGAATTCTTCACCGTTTGCTTTAGGTTCTTTAGGGAATACGTCTACAGCCGCACCAGCAATATGACCAGATTTGATTGCATCAGCAAGATCTTCAATGATTACACATGTACCACGTGCAGCATTGAGGAAGATTGCGCCTTCTTTCATTTGAGCAAATTGCTCTTTACCGAAGAAGTTGCGAGTTGATGGAACGTCTGGAACGTGTAGAGATACGACGTCTGCATTGGCAAGAAGTTCACCCATAGAACCGACTTGACGTGCATTACCCATTGGAAGTTTAGTTACAGCATCGTAATAAATTACGTGCATACCTAAACTTTCAGCAAGTACAGAAAGTTGCGAGCCAATCGAACCGTAACCAACAATACCTAAAGTTTTACCACGAGTTTCAAATGAACCAACTGCAGACTTGTTCCAACCACCACGGTGAGTTGAAGCAGATTTTGCAGGAACACCACGAAGTAATAGAATCGCTTCAGCAAGTACTAGTTCAGCAACTGAACGCGTATTTGAGTATGGTGCGTTAAATACTGGAATACCGCGAATCATTGCAGCATTTAAGTTCACTTGGTTTGTACCGATACAGAAACAACCCACAGCAATCAGTTTGTTCGCCGCTTCAAAAACTTCTTCAGTTAATTGAGTACGTGAACGAATACCAATGAAGTGAGCATCTTTAACCGCTTCTTTCAACGCTTCACCCTCAAGCGCAGTTTTACGGTAGTCAATGTTGGTGTATCCAGCAGCATTTAGAGTGTCGATTGCGTTTTGGTGAACGCCTTCTAACAACAAGAAACGAATTTTATCTTTAGGTAAAGAAAGATGTTGGCTCATTACGGCTCCGCTACAAAGGCCAAATTTAGTGCGCATATAATAGCATAGGAAGTCGCCTGATATACATTTCCTTTATGACTGACGTCATGGCTATTTTGGCGAATGATGAGTCAATATTTTTTAGATTTGGTCTAATTAACTTGGTCATATTTCTCGTGACATTTTGAAATCACGTTTTTCTTTGGGTTTTGTCAAAAAAAGCCCAGTTATAGCTTATAATGGTGCCGCTCAAAATCATCATGACCAATTTCCTGACATTTTGATGCGCTCTGTTTCAGGCTTTTTCCCTTGAAATATGCGTTACCGCAGTTTTGACTGAATGAAGTCTGGACCTTTAAAAAAACTTGTTTACTTCTTGCAAGGTCTGAAAACGATGAATGCTCCAGTCGCTTTAACCCCAGAGTTATTGACCCAATTGACCGCTATTGTTGGCGAAAGCCGAATTAAAACCGATGCGGATAGTCTCCAAAATTGGGGTCGTGACCATACTAAGCACTTCGATCCAAATCCGTCGGTCGTCGTTTTCCCTTCAAGCACAGAACAAGTTCAACAAATTGTTAAGCTGGCAAACCAATTTAATGTAGCGATTACCCCAAGTGGCGGCCGTACTGGTTTATCTGCGGGTGCTGTAGCTGCCAACGGTGAAATCGTGGTGAGCATGGACAAGATGAACCAAATCTTGGAATTCTTCCCAGCTGACCGTATGGTTCGCGTACAAGCAGGCGTGGTGACTGAACAACTTCAGAACTATGCTGAAGAACAAGGCATGTACTACCCCGTTGATTTTGCATCTTCAGGTTCATCTCAAATTGGCGGCAACATTGGTACCAATGCGGGTGGTATTAAAGTTATCAAATACGGCATGACTCGTAACTGGGTGTTGGGCATGACTGTGGTTACTGGTAAAGGTGACATCCTGCGCTTGAACAAAGGCATGATCAAAAACGCGACGGGTTATGCACTTCAACACTTATTTATTGGTGGTGAAGGGACTTTGGGCCTCGTGACGGAAGCTGAAATCAAACTTGAACGCCAACCCCATGACTTACAAGTGTTGGTGCTTGGTGTCCCTGATTTTGATGCGATTATGCCTGTTCTGCATGCCTTCCAAAAGAAAATCGACCTGACTGCATTTGAGTTCTTTGGTGAACTTGCGATGCAAAAAGTATTGGACAATGGTCATGTGCAACGTCCGTTTGAAACACCATGTCCGTTCTATGTATTACTTGAGTTTGAAGCACCATTTGAACCGATCATGGATGCGGCAATGGAAATCTTTGAACATTGCATGGAACAAGGTTGGGTACTGGATGGCGTGATGAGCCAAAGCTTAGACCAAGTACATAGCTTATGGCGTTTACGCGAAGACATTTCAGAGTCAATCGCACCGTTCACACCATACAAAAATGACATCTCAGTTCTGATTACACATGTGCCTGCATTTATTAAAGAAATTGATGCAATTGTGGAAGCGAACTACCCAGACTTTGAAATTTGCTGGTTCGGTCATATTGGTGATGGTAACTTGCACTTAAATATTTTGAAACCTGCGGATTTAAGTAAAGATGAATTCTTTGCAAAATGCCAAGTGGTAAACAAATACGTATTTGAAACTGTGAAAAAATATGACGGTTCAATTTCAGCAGAACATGGCGTAGGTATGACTAAGAAGCCTTACCTCGATTACACACGTTCAGCAGAAGAAATCGAATATATGAAAGCATTGAAAAAAGTATTCGATCCAAATGCAATTATGAACCCAGGTAAATTGTTCGATCTTTAATTTTTTAAAGACGTACTAGAACGCATCTTCGGGTGCGTTTTTTTATGGCTATAGCACGCCTTTTTAGCCGCACATGGATGAGAGAGCGCACGTTGATTTTGTGGACTGGACTACTTCTTTTACATTGCTTAAATAGTGTTTTGGACAAATGTTCGGCATGATAGGTCTGAATAATAAATTTGAGTTGCTTCTATGTATCGTTTAATTGCTGTGTCTGCATTGTGTGTGGGGATGTTGGCGGGTTGTGCGACAACGCAGAAAATTGTGTCTAAAGTCGGTTCTTCTGCAACGCCACTCGATCAGGTATTAAAAGAACGTCCTGATTTGCGTAAAGAGCTGTCGACTGTGGAAATTCGTCAGTACTTTAACCGTGTTGAGTCGCCAAATGCGGGGCAGGTGAAAGTGACGGAAACAGGTTTGATGGATGATTCGGTGAAATCGGTTCGTACCATTTATAGTTTTAGATTGGTGGATGGTAACTGGGAGCGTGTAAATACGCAAAAGGAATATCAGTGCCAACGTGGTAAAAATACCAAGACTTTCCAATCGGCGAAGTGTCCTTAAATTATAAAAAGTTAAGGTCTAAATTTCTTATTAAATATTCAGCATGACGGGGTCCTTTCATTTTAAATTCGATGATTGGAGCTCGTATCTACTTTTGTTTCGGCAAAAGTAGCAAAACCATCTTTCATCCCAAAACTCGTCAAATACCATCTTCAATTGTGTAGGTCGCAGAAACTTTACATATTGAATGTGTCCTGACTCGGACAGTTGCGGATGAGTTTCCGCGTATCTTAATTTTCATCCTAAACATAGAATATTCAATCCTAAAAATTTTCTCGTGAGTTCGTATAGTTTTTAATAATATAAAACCGAATTCAAATCATGATCAGATTTCAAATTTATGATGAAAACCCTCGCTTTTATTCATGTTAATGACTCAGGTTCACCCGTGGGTGACTTTGCACCAGTGACTTCAGTATTTTCCCATTATGAGTTGGGCAATACCGTTTCGCCGTTTTTATTGCTCGACCATTTAGGGCCTGGAGTACTGCAACCAACCAAACTGAAAAAAGGCGTATTGGAACATCCACATCGAGGCTTTGAAACCGTCACCTTGGTGTTTAAAGGTGAACTTGAACATCATGATACGACTGGCGGCGGTGGTGTCATTGGTGAGGGAGATGTACAGTGGATGACTGCAGCTTCAGGCATACAACACGAAGAAGTTTTTAGCCAAGCCTTTGCACAGCGGGGCGGAGCATTTGAAATATTGCAATTGTGGGTCAATTTACCTGCTAAAGATAAAATGAATCCTGCACGCTATCAGAGCTTAACCAAAGCCAGTATTCCAAAGGTCAATTTAGCCCAAGATGCCGGTTATGTACGGATCATTGCAGGGCAATATTTAACGGCCCACGGCCCTGCAGAGACACATACACCCATGCAAGTATTTGATGTCTTTGTCAGTGCCAATCAAAGTATCACACTACCTGCACAAGAAGGGGATACCACACTTGTGTATTTACGCTCAGGCAAACTGAAATTTACTGAAACAGATGAACAGTTAAATGCACAGCATATGGCAGTCATGTCGAGCCAAGGTGAAAATGTCGAATTGACGGCAGTCGAAGATAGCCACATATTGTATTTATCGGCGCAGCCTTTAAATGAACCCATCTATGGGCGAGGCTATTTTGTGATGAATCATTTTGCAGAAGTCATGCAAGCCTATGAGGACCTAAAACAAGGTCGCTTTATCCAAAAAGCAGACAATGAAAAGCCATAAAAGTGGCTAGATAAAAAGACCAATACAACGCCAGCAAACACTGTTAAAATAGTCGGACTCAAACCGACAGATCGGTTCGTTGAAGTTCATTTTATCTCTATCTAGCGTCTTGTGAATACGATGCACATATGGCGGATACGCCGAAAATTCATTTTTAAAATTAATATTACAATGCTCGTCATTGGGCTGAAGTGTCTCTCCCTATTTGTCATTTCAAGCTCGACAGCACACATTTGATATGTAGATAACAATGCAAAACGTACAAACCACAAAATTAAGTCGTGCCACCTTAATGTTTCCCTTGGCATTGGTTTTATTTGAATTTTCTGTCTATATCGGAAACGACTTAGTCCAACCCGCCATGCTTGCAATTACCCAAGAGTTTGGTGTGAGTAGTGCATGGGCACCCTCGTCGATGTCATTTTACTTATTGGGAGGTGCTTGTGTCGCTGCGATATTAGGACCCTTGTCAGATCGATTAGGCCGTAAAAAAGTCTTGTTGGGTGGTGTGGCATTCTTTAGCTTATGCTGTTTAGCGATATTGCTCACACATAATATCGAAAGCTTTTTAACGTTGCGTTTTTTACAAGGTTTTGGCTTGTCGGTTATTTCAGCCGTGGGCTATGCTGCTGTTCAGGAAACTTTTGAAGAGCGAGATGCCATCAAAGTCATGGCGATCATGGCCAATATCTCACTACTGGCACCACTGATCGGCCCCGTCCTCGGTGCTTTTATGATTGATCATGTGTCATGGCATTGGGGCTTTATTGGAATCGCATTTTTATCTTTTCTGAGTTGGTTTGGTTTAAAAGCCAAGATGCCGACTCAACACATCAGCATCCCCAAGCAACCGGTGGGTTATATCATTGATGACTTTAAACAGGTGTTAAAAAACAAGCGCTTTTTGGCACTGACACTGGGTCTACCGATGGTGGCAATGCCACTGATGCTGTGGATTGCGCTATCTCCAGTCATATTGGTGGAGCAGCTTGGACTGAGTAGTATGCAATACGGCATGGCACAGTTTCCTGTTTTGGGCGGGCTGATCCTCGGTAATATTGTCCTGATTAAAATCATCGACAAATTGCCTCTAGGTCAGTCTGTGATGATCGGGCTACCGCTGATGTTACTCGGAACGAGCCTCGTGGTGATTGGGACGATGACTGAAAGTTATTTTCTGACCTTTCTCATTCTCGGCATGAGTTTGGTCAGTTTTGGTGAAGGGATTAGCTTTTCTGTGCTCTATCGTTTTGCCTTAATGTCGTCTGAAATGTCGAAGGGCACAGTGGCTGCGGCAGTGTCTGTGATCATGATGCTGACGTTCTTTGCCGTGATCGAAATCGTGCGCGTGCTGTATGAAAACTTTGGCCTTTGGGCCTATAGTTTGGCAGGATTTACCCTCATTATCTTGTGGTTCAGCCTACCACGCTTGGTGGTGCGAGATATTATGCGACAGCGTAAATTGACGGGTGAATTTTAAATTTGAGTTCATGCCATCATAGAAAAAGCCCAATGCTGTGTAGAACAACATTGGGCTTTTTTATTTGCTCTATACCGTCTTAATTTGATGTTGCCGGTTGTTCTGCATTTTTTAATTTGCGATCGAAAATGAACGGGCCAAAAGGCAAAATCGATGCAATCAGGCCCATTAGAAATACGCTAAGCGACCATTTTTGCTTTTCACAGACCACAAATAGCACCACCAAGAAGGCAATAAACAAGACGCCATGTCCCATACCGACGTATTTGACCAATATTGGATTATCCATCAGGTATTTCATTGGCATAGCAATGAACAACAATAATAAAAAGGAGATGCCTTCGAGTAGGCCTACAAAGCGTAAGGTCTTGATATTCATGCGAAGTCTAAATTCAAAGTGATTTCAGCCTTGAGTGTACCTGAAAGCACAGCAGGAACGAAGCGTTCCTGTTGAAATAATTGATTCGCATATTGAATCTAAGTAAATGTTTTTTAAGTTAATTCTGAGTTATCTGCTCGGATTAACCTTCTAGATCCGTTAAGGCATCTTCAATCGAACCTTGATCAAATTCATAGTTACAGCCGAATAAAATCATTGGGCTTTTTCCGGTCATTTCAGACAGGCTCAGTTTGTGATTGATGGCATGCAGATCATCCGTTTCAGCTTCCGTACGTAGGATTTTTTCACCACGGAAAAATGGCATATCGGCAAACATCGGATGCTGTTCAATACCATATTTTTGGGCAAGTTTTTTCACATCGGCTTGGCGATAGATCGCGAATACGGCATTGGAAGACAGGCCAATTTCTTGGGTCGGCATGCCAAAAAATTCAACAGGCTGCTTATTTTTATAGATATAAATAAACGGTTGATGTGGGTCATCATGGCGTTTCCAGCCCAATTGCCCCAGAGCCTTTTCATAATCGAGCAAAGTGTCATGATAAGTATCATAATCGGCCTGACATTCCAAAATACGCTTCAAATCTTGTGCTGTCGGTGCTGCAAAAACAGAAGACGCAGCTAAACATGAGGTCGCCACAATCGTAGGTAATATGAGGCGTCTAAAACCTAAACTAAGCATTTTCATCATGAGTCTCAAATGATTCTATTTTATTTCTGCCTGAATCAGCTGTGTTCGAAGCTGAATCAGTTCGGCTAATGTTTCTAATAATAAACTGATCTGCTTGAGCACCAGTTGTAGGTGATTAGACCGCATTTCTTCAGTGCTGAGTGTTTTAATTTCAAAGAGTTTTTGCTGAATTTTCTCAGGGTTAAGCGGTTTTTGCTGAATTAAGACTTCGTCTAAGGTGCTTTGACACCATTTCAGCAGTTCAAGGACTTGTTGGTCTTGTACCTGTTCACGGTGGCTCCCCAATGCCGAAATATAACTGAGCTGACTATGGCTATAGACCAAATAGCGAAAAGCATGTTGAATCAAAGTTTGGTCGGGTTCAGGCTCGGTACTTAAACTTGAAATCATGCTCGACAACTCAGTTTGAGCATTATGGGCTGAACGACGGGCACGTCGATAATCAATGCTATTGGTTTTCCCATGGAGATATTGCTCAACTACGGCATCAAAATAATGCAAGGTCGCAGCAGAGCTTTTTTGAATGGTCTTGGAAATATTGCGAAAGTCCCAATCTGGCCAGATGACATTCACTGCGAACCATGCAATAAAACAGCCGAGTAGGGTATCAACGATACGCGGTAAAATAACTGCATAACCAGCGCCTTTTAAATTAAAAATCAGCAAGACCATTAAGGTTGCCATGAGGGTCGCCATGGCATATTTTTTGGCACTCAGATAGAAAAAGCACACGCCAAAAATAATCGTCAGTAGTAATTGACCTTCGACACTAGGCACAAAATACAAAATAGGAATGCCAATTAAGACCCCTAATATAGTTCCCAAAGTCCGCATTTTTAAACGACTTTTGGTCGCAAAATAACGCATCTGACAGACAAATAAACTGGTCAATAATATCCAGTAGCCATTTTTGGCAAAGGGCAGTAGCGAAATGGCGTAGCCCATCGCAAAGACAAAAGCGATGCGAACGGCATGGCGAAATAAGGCAGATTCGGGACTCAAATGCTGTTTCAGTTTAAGCCATAAATCATGCCATCCATGAATATCGTCATCGAGTAAATTGAGGTTGTCGATATGCTGCTGATAGGCCTGTTGCTGTGAATGATCTAAATCCTGAACATGCGAAAAGCGTTCTTGTACACTGTCCAAATTACTCAAGATCAGCTGTAGGTTTTTCACTTCTATATTTTGCGGATTATTCGCCATCCACTCCTGCAAAGAGGCATGCAAATGTGCCAGTGCTTGTGCGGTAATGGGATCAGGCTGATAGGGCTGTCGATGCAAAATACAGTAGGCCAACTGTTGGCAAGCCTGCGCTTGTAATCGAATATTTTTTTGAAAACGGAAAATTAAATCGGTACGGCTAAAATTCTGATGAATTTGTTCGTAGTGTAAATAATTCGCACTAGCCTGTTCGTGAATATCTTGTGCCAAGAAATATAAATTCAGCCAGTAGATGGTGTTTTTATTGGCTCTTGAAGCTTTTAAACGGGTGAGTAAAGAAGCTTTAGTCGTGTTTAAACTTGGGATGACATCACTGTTTTTGAGTGATAATTCATACAGTAAGTGTTCCACATTGTCGACATTATCTGGGTCAAATAAGCGTGCTTTTGCATTGAGTACTTCGGCGATTTGTAAAAAACAACGCGAGAGATTGTCCTGTACGGGTAGGGTGGGTTTAATCAGGTAAAAGAGAATTGAGGTCAAGCCATACCATAAGGCCCCTAGAACAAAGCATAAGGGTTGAAAATACCAATCTTGATATTCTCCTAAACCGAACATGGTATAGATAGAGAGCAAGATTGTACCGAAGGAAATGACGGCATAGCGTTGCCCCAAAGCCCCCAATAAAATAAATCCTGCACTGGACAGTGAAAGATATAAGATAAACAGCAGCTTATAGGGATAGAGAAAATCTAAAATACTACTGACACTAAAGAAGAGTACGCAGACATAGAGCAAATTACGCAGTCGGATGCTGAGTCGGTCATCAAAGTCCGTGAGCGCGGTAGCAATCGCACCTAAGGTGACGGGCACAATAAAACTATGAAAACCGAGAAAATATAATCCGAGCGTGGTGCCACTCAAAACAATACAAATTTGCAGGCAATACATAATGATTGCACTGGATTGAAACTGTTGAAACCAAGAGAGTCGCGTGTTCACAGAGTTATGAAGTATTCGAATGATTTTGTAAATTAGACTGAGCTTTTTTCTGTGAACTGTCAATTTTTATTCAATAGAAAAGCGGACTTAAAGTCCGCTTGTTCAAATCTATATGCAAGGTCGATTATTGAATCACACCACAGGCAATACGGTCACCGCCACCGCCTAGAGGTTTAGGGTCGTCAGAGTAATTATCACCACCGGCATGGACCATGATGGCTAAGCCTTGTACATCCGCCAATTTCAAACGCGGTGCAATTAAATTCACTTTTGCTGTGCCATCGGTTTGAACTTGAAGGATCGGTAAGTCACCCAAGTGACCTGTTAGCGGTGTACCGTGGTGAGGTGCAGCTTTAGGGTTAAAGTGACCACCTGCAGCAAGAGCAGCACCCGCTTTTCCATCTTTTTCAGCTGGGGCACAAGAGCCTTTTTCATGAATATGGAAACCGTGTGGACCCGGAGGAAGCTGGGTTAAATTGGTATGAATAACCAAGCCAGCAGGGCTATCAACCAAGTTAATTTGACCGATGCTTTGACCAATACCTTGAGCAGTCACGGCATTGACCGTCACGGTTTTTGCATTCAGACCTGTTGAAGTCGAGGTACTCGCACAGCCTGTAAACATCAGGGCACTGACCGCAGCAAGCGCACCGAATTTAAATAGTGAAGACATGTTTGGCATCCTGTCTGTTTTTATGGAGTTTCAACCATTGAAACAGATGCGGATACAGGATGACAGATAATTTAAGTATTTGATTGTAATATTTGTTTAATGAATTCAAGCCTGAATTAAGGTTGTTCAGGCTTATCATCTATATTGTCTAAGTTATGTGCCAACGTTGCTTTGGGCATCATGACGGCTTCAATTTGGGTTTCATGCAACCATTCACGCCAAATGGCTAACAATACTGCCAAAATCACTGGGCCGATAAATAAACCGACAAGACCGAAACTGGCGATCCCACCCAAAACACCAAACATGATTAATAAGAATGGAATCTGCGTTGCCCCTGAAATCACTAAAGGACGAATCACGTTATCGGCCGTACTCACGATACAAACACCCCAAGCCATGACGCCAATGGCTTCAATGGTTTGACCTTGTGAAAATAACCACAACGACACAGCGGTATATGAAATCGGTGGGCCAAACGGAATCAGTGCCAACATGAAGGTAATGATTGTTAATAACATTGGGTTAGGCACATCGGCAACAAAATAGCTGAGACCGGCAAGTAAAGCTTGGGCAATGGCGGTGAGACCGATGCCGTACACTACGGCACGTGTAGTATCCGAGATGGTGGCAAGATAATGATGAATACGTGGCCCGATCACCATTTCGAGGGCTTTACTGACCTGACTTAAAATAGTTTGACCATCACGATAGAAGAAAAATAAAGACATCACGGCAAAACACAGCTTAAAGATATTTTTACTGACTTCGCCGACCAGAACTTTACCGTAGTTCAAATGCCCCTGAATCCAAATTTGTACCGATTGAATAATACTGTTTGGATCATTGTTCAGTTCATGCAGGGTACGACTGACTTCTTTACCAATAAACGGTAGTTGGCGAATAAAATCAGGCACATTGACATGACCTGAGAAGACCTGCTTTTGTAATTCAAAATACAAGTTACGGCCTTCATGTTGTAGCAAGAAGATCGCAAAAATCACCGGCAGACCCACCACGAGCACCACCAGTAAGATCATCAGCGCCGCACTTAGATTTGCACGATTGCCACAAAAACGATGCACCGATTGATACAGCGGCCATGTCATATAGGCAATAATCGCTGCCCAAACAACAGGCACAATAAAGTATTTGAGTACGCTAAAGCTCAAAAAAATCAGGATAAAAAATAATCCGAACAATAAGACTTTTTGTAATGTAGGTGCGAACGTTGGCAATGCGTGCTCTGATTTTTTCATCATGTTGTGTTCAATCTTAACCGAAAAAAAAGCTCCCGAAAACGAGAGCTTGTTAACTTATGGTGAATATCTTTCAGGCTAGATCCTTGCAAGATTGGCCTTTATATCAGCAAAATGTGGAATGATGGGTTAAAACCACTCGGCTTCGTCTTCAATAATGGCATTGAGCACAGGTTGCCATTGTTGCTGCATGCCGAGGTACAATTTTTGCGTTTTATCAAAAACCGAAAGACCTTGCATGGCAAGTTGACCATAAGCGGTACGTTCAGAAATCCAAGCAACGGGCTGTTGTTCAACTTTATTGAAAAAATCTTGAATTTCTTTGGAATGAGCAGAATTGGGTTTGACACGATTGGCCAACAATAGGATTTGGACTTTACCTTTACGAATCCGCTTAATTTCTTGCAAATGCTTTAAAAAACGACGGGTCGAGTCGATGTCGAAGAAAGATGGTTGTAGCGGGGTAATGATGGCATGAGCTTCACTCACCAACTGATCTGCATGTTCACCCGATAACGCACCCGGTGCATCGATAATTAGATATTCAATCCCTTTCGGCACATCACCAATTGATTTTTCATGACGCCAATCTAGGCTCTGAATTGGGGCTGCAGTCTCTGGGCGCTGTTTGAGCCATTGACGTGCAGACTTTTGATTGTCAGCATCTGCCAAGGCCACTTTATAACCTTTTTGCGCAAGTGCAGAGGCTAAACTGATTGCTGTGATGGTTTTGCCACAACCACCTTTTTGATTGGCAATTAATATCGTTTTCATCGACCTAAATAGATTTTATTCTGCTCATCCCTAGCATATCATTGTTTAATGCGGGGAATATGACAAAGAACCAAAGTCTAAGTTTTTTCTATAGGTTTCGCTGTAATATATTAAAAAGATTAGGAATTTTAAATGTCTGTCTGGATGGCCATGCTCATTGGCGCGTGTATTGGGATTGTACTGACCACCTTAATTTTAAGTGGCAGTCGCAATGGAAGGATAAAGGCAGAATATGAGCAATATATTGCAGAACTAGAATTGGAACATCAGCAGGCATTGGCCCACGCACAAAAACGCAGTGTAAATACTAGTCGTGCTGTTTTAAAAGGCAAAATGGCCGAACAAATGGCGCCGATCATGCCCGAATTTCAATATTTACCTAGCGATGCAAAGTTTCTCGGTGACCCGATCGATTATGTGGTTTTTGATGGCTATACCGACTTTCGTGATGGTGATGGACTCGCTGAAGACATCGAAGTGGTGCTGATTGATATTAAAAGTGGTGGCGCACGTTTGACCAAAGGGCAACAAGCGATTGCTCAAGCCATTGCCGAAGGGCGAGTGCGTTTTGAAACCATTCGAATTGATTTTGAGCATATTTAAGCTCGCGTGATTCAGGCTCAGAACCGTCGAAAAGTAATAAGGACAGAATATCCACATGGAAAAACTCTTAGCGACTGCAGCCGTTTTTGCGCTCATGCTGTGGATATGGTCTGAATATTTTCGTGCCATTCCACATTTAGAGCAAACTGGTGTGCTGAAAAATTTTCAGGTCACACCGACTCAGGCATTTGCCGGTGAATATTTGCTGTTGGATAAACGCTACTACAGTGCGAGTAGTCGTACATTACATCCGGTCGCACCGACCGTGGTGGGTGGCTTTCAAGACTTGGCGTATGTCAGCAATATTGATTTGCTACTGGGTTCAGGCGCAAATGATTTCCAGTCTTTAAAATATCATCTTGAATGGTCGCAGCAGAACCGCTGTTTTAACGTACAAGCGAAAGACGTGCCGTCGACACAAGTTGAACAGCTCAAGTCTGAATTGCAAAATGTCAGTGTGATTGCTCAATCCGAAGACGTTGCAAATCGTATTCGTCGTTTAAAATCAGGGGATCGTGTGGAGATTTTGGGTGCATGGGTGGATGTACATTCCATCAAAACAGGCAAGTCGTATAACACCTATAATGTGTTGAATAAAAAGCCCTGTCATATCCTAAAAATTAATGCCATTCGATTAATCAAAGACTAGGTATTTTTATCTAGATTTGATTGTGCTTAAACATGGCCTTGGACGCTTTAACTCAACTTCCGTGCGCGGGCGAGCAACATGCGCTGACCAATTTTTGGAATGCCTTCAGCATCAAAATACTGCGTTTCAAAACATTCAAACTGGGCATCTTCAAGCAACTTTTGCATATTACGATCCAGATGACAGCCATCCGCGACTTTCTTTTGAATGGGCGTGAGTAAATGCTGTAACTGCTTAATTTTTCGATTTTCATTGTGTTGTACATGCTCAACCAAATGAAATGTCCCTGTTGGTTTAAGGACACGGTAGATTTCTTCAAGCGCAGTTTCAATATCGGCAATGCTGCATAAGGTCCATGTACTCACGATATGATCTAGACTTTCATCTGCAAAGGGTAATTTTTCAGCACCAGCTAAAATATGCTGTACCTCAAAAGGTGCTGCATGTACACGTTCAGCAGCTAAATGAAAAATATCGGGATTGGGCTCAAGGGCAAAAACCGTATCGACATTTTGATAAAACGCTAAATTCAAACCTGTACCAAAGCCAATTTCGAGCACCTCACCAGATACGGCTAACAGGAGTTCACGTCGTTTATCCATCAAGCTTGGTACTTGCATGACTTGATTTAAAAGATGCGGAAAAATGTGTTGTTGATAAAATTTATAAATCATAGCGGGCATTATTGTTGGCTTTTTTTAAAGTGTAAATCATGTCGTGGAGCATGAATATGGGCCAATTGACTGAATAACAGCATTTTGTTACCAAGTTCATAAGGTTTATGCAGACTGTGTGCGTAATATAGAGTTACAACTAGTGAAAACGACATTCATCAGGCTCAACCTACGCGATTTTAAGCTCATGTTCAGGTTGGGGCATTATGAATAGATGAAGTCGGCTCAATTGCAGAATTAAAATTGAGTAATGTGAAGTATTACAGGGTAAGAGGATAACGCGATGATCAAGCGAATTGCATTAAGTACTGTGCTTGCAGGCTTTTTATTGAATGTCGGTGTCCAAGCGTCTTCAGATTATAATATTGCCAAAGGCTTAGCACCTGCTGCCAAAGGCCAGTCGATTTCTACCTTGAAAGAATTTAAAGGTGATTTCCGAATTTTAGGTTCTAAAACCTATCAAACAGATGAACAAGCAAAATTTTCTCCGATCGATTATGCGGTCAGTTGGGGCTTATTTGCAGAGCCAGAAATTGCTCGTACGATTTCAGTCAATCAATATGACCGTTTCTTAAATTGGAAAATGGATCGTGTTCCTGTACCGCAAAAGCAAGCCATGATGATGGTGTCGAATATGCACATCATTCCTGCAAACCCGCAAATTGCTAAACAAATTACTCAAGTAAAACGTGGCGATCTTGTGCGTTTAAAAGGGGATTTGGTTGAGGTGAAAGACAAAGATTTGGTTTGGACTTCATCTTTGACCCCAACAGATACGGGTGATGGGGCTTGTGAAGTTTTTCGTGTAAGTTCGATTCAGTGGATTGAAAAAGTCAAAGGCTAAACTTCGATTACATCGAGATCGTATTGAAATCGGTGTGCATTAGATTCAAGGTAAAATAATTTGATGATGAAAATGACGATAAAGAAACAGCTTATTTTGAGTCTAATGTTGGCGAGTGGTTTGGCGCTTGGTGGATGTACCAGTATGAGTTCAACTGTAGATGGGAAAACCCATGTATTTACTGAACAGCAAAGTTGTCCGACCTTGCTTGAGATGGATCGTGGACAAACTTTAGAAGTACTGTTAAACGAAAATCCAAGTACCGGATATGTATGGTCTTTGGCTGAGCAACCGAAACTTTTTAAAGTTGAAGAAGTGTTTCAGTCAGCTCAACAACAACAAGCTGCTGCGGATACTACACCAGTACTAGGCGCAGGCGGTCAAAAAACTTATCGTTTTACTGCAACAACTGCAGGTGAAGAATTACTACATTTGAAGCATGCACGGGCTTGGGAAAAAACCGCGATGGCTGAATGGACTTGCAGAGTTCGAGTATCTTGATTTGAACCGATGATGAACGATAGAAAAAGCCAGTATTTATACTGGCTTTTTTATTGCAGACGAACAGATTTAGAACGTCCACCTAAGCATTATTTCGCGCTGAGCGCTTGACCGTCAAATTGAATACCTTCCCAACCATTTTGCATAAATTGGCGAATGTTTTGGTGGTCAGTTGCGTCTGGTGTCGCCAAAACAGCAGCATAATGTTCAGCAAAAAGACTTAAGGTTTCAGCTTGGTTTAGACCATTCAATTGGGCAAAAGAAAATACTTTGGCACTGCCTTGGTTTTCAGTCGCTGCATTGGCTTGTTTGCCATTGGTAAAAGCAGTTGGTGTGTGGTTATAACGCGCTTCAATAAATGCAATCACATCTGAAAATTTCGCAGTCGCTGCTTGGAGTTGATCTAATAATTCCTGAGCCATAATGTCCTCTTTCAATAAAAAAATACCGCAAAGTGTTGCAGACTATAGCAAGCTTTGGCCCAAACATTTAACACTATTTGCGTAAATTAAATGCGTGTATATTGAAGGGCGACCTTAGGCAGTCTGTTGCCTAAATTGTAGATACCAATGATGTTGAAGTAGGACAACTATGAACTGGCTTTTGGTCGCATGTGGCGGCGCAATTGGGGCAACACTTCGCTATGCAGCAGGACTGTTATTGGCCAAGCCAACCGTGCTCTTTCCGTGGGCAACATGGTGGGTGAATATTTTAGGTTGCTTTTGTGCAGGTGTGTTTTTTGCATTTAGCCAAAAATATCCCGTTCTACAAAATGAAGCACGCTTATTGCTTATGGTCGGGATCTTAGGTGGCTTTACCACATTTTCGAGTTTCGGCTTAGAAACCTTTCAACTACTTAGACAAGGGCAAAGTGGGCTGGCATTTAGTTATGCCATTTCCAGTGTGGTGATTGGTGTCATCGTATTGGGGCTGGGATATTACTTATTTCATTCGATTTTAAAAATAGATGTTTAAAACAACGCTTGAAAACCACAAAATTTCAGACATAAAAAAAGAAGCTCAGGCTGGAGGAGGGGAACCCTGAACTTCTTTAATGTTTTAATTTTAAAAGAAAAAACTTAATCTAAACTGAACTTATTGTGAGCGTTTGAAACGCGCAAAGCGTTTATTAAAGTTCGCAATACGTCCTTCGTTATTCACTTGACGTTGTTCACCTGTATAAAAAGGATGTGATGCACTTGAAATATCGAGTGTCACATATGGATAGGTCTTGCCTTCAAACTCTTTGGTTTGATTGGTACTTAAAGTACTGCCAATCACAAAAAAGGCATTGGCATTGGTGTCATGAAAGAGTACTTCACGGTATTCGGGATGGATGTTGGCACGCATTCTTCTGTTCCTTAAATTTATTGATTAAGGGAATGTTATAACATAACAATATGAAATGCAAATATTGCCCGAAATTCATCAGGCAATCAGCGCGTCATGTTTCCTTAAGCGCTAGGTGGGACCAATTCATCAAAGAGATCATTGAGATTGTCATTCACTTTCAAATGAATCAAATTCCAATAATGTCCTGAAACAGTCCGGTTCACCATCAGGGTGTCTGGCGACGGTTTAAACACATCCCAGTATTTAAGAGATGGCTTAATTAATTCTACCCCGTCATGGTGCGCTGAATTTTCAGCAAAGTCGTATTGTGTGGTCAGCGGACGCATCAGTACTTCAAGCCATTGCTCATACAACTCTGTAGGGAATTTACCGAGTTCATTGAGGGAATGTAGGGCATCGAGTTGCTGTTCCATCAGTGGAATATCGTGCTTGCGTGCAGCATTGATCAATTGCTTAAAGTGCGACACGATTTCAGGAGATAGGGTTTTCACACCGCCGTAGTCATATACGATGACTGAACCATCTTCACGAAAGGCGAAGTTGCCCGGATGCGGGTCACAGTGGAAACGTTTAAGGAAGAAAATTTCACGGCCTATGGCACGGAATAAGCGTCTTCCCAAGGCATTTCGGATTTCTTGTGACCATGTGCTGGCAGTTTCTATACTGTCACCAAGCTCTAGACTTAAAGTCAAAATATGACGTGAAGAATAATCTTTATAGACCTGTGGAATAATGATTTTGTCATCCAGCGCACTATGAAACGCACGCGCCACATCTAAGTTTTGTGCTTCAATTTCATAGTTCAGTTCGTTGTCTAAACTGTCCTGAATTTCACGAAATAGCTTGTCTTGTAACTTCCGATCAATTTTCAATACGCCCATCAAACGAAGTGCAAGCCGAACTTGTTTTAAGTCACTTTCACAGGCTTCTTCGACACCCGGATATTGCACTTTCACCACCACCTGCTGACCATTAGGTAACACGGCTTTATGCACCTGCCCAATGGATGCAGCGGCAAAAGGTTGTTCTTCAAAACTTTTAAAAATCTGCGCGAGGGGCTTGCCGAGTTCTTGTTCTACTTGGGCCTTAATTTCAGCAAAAGGCATGGCTGGCGCTTGGCGTTGTAATTTACTAATGGCTTTTGCGACTTCAGGTGGAAAAATGTCTTTGTACTGCGAGGCAATTTGTCCGACTTTCATCACCGCACCTTTCATTTCACCCAAAGTGTCTGCAATTTGCAGACCGATGTCCTGAAAAAGTTTACTGCGAGATGCATTTTTCTGTTCTTCATCGGCAGTGATATTGCGGATGGAATTGGAAACGGTTTTAGTAGCAATGCTTGCCGTCATACTGGCAAGTTTCATAAAGCGACGACCCGGTGTGCTAGCCGTTTTTGCCATGTGATGTTCCTCAAGATCATCATTTATTATCTATTACCGATCATAGGCGACAAAACACAAACTGCCTACTTT
This sequence comes from Acinetobacter sp. YH12064, assembly GCF_013419735.1. NCBI lineage: Bacteria > Pseudomonadati > Pseudomonadota > Gammaproteobacteria > Moraxellales > Moraxellaceae > Acinetobacter > Acinetobacter sp. YH12064. Next base: position 99,852 of record NZ_VOZP01000003.1, on the reverse strand, counting down.
AAATTGTTAAGACTTTATTTCCATTGATAAAATGATGGGCAAAAATGTAAATACTGAAAATAATTCAGGCAAATTTAAGCCACGCGCTGAATGGTTTAAAATATCGCGTCGCTAGAAGAGAACTGAACGATGAAAGTGTATCGCTATTTAACCGGTAAAGATGATGTCAATTTCTGTGCCCGTGTGACCAAAGCTTTAAATGAAGGCTATGAATTGTATGGATCACCGACCATGAGTTTTAATGGGACAGATGTGATTGTCGGGCAGGCGATCGTGAAAGACGTAGAGAACGACAGCCAAGTGCCACAAGGTTTAAAAAATGCCATCGAGGCGCTTAATTAGTTGGTTTTGGTACTTTGCTTGCTTCACTGATGTTATGTCTGTAAAAGTATTTACGCATTTAAAAAAAAGGTTTTCAATTCTATTCGGTAGAGTCTTTCATCCAGGGATTGAATAAAGGGATTAGCCTTCAACTGGAGGTACTCTTACGAAACGTTGTTTCTCATTCGGCAAAATGAGAAGCGTGCTTCGCAAGGAAACCATCTTGCGGTGCAATGCACCTCACCGACAAAACTCGTTCGCTAGCGTCTAATTATTTAAAGTATTGCAAAAACACTTTTGATTAGAACTAGTCCTGTCTCAAACAATTGCAGATGAATTTTTCGTGTATCGTTCTTTTTTTGAATCAAATTGAGCAACTGATGTCACTCCGTAACATCAGTTGCTTCAGTTTTTTCCAGTTCTAAATGTGGACTGAGATATTTACTGCATTGGTTATGGTGTAAATTTTCATTCAAGGTGATAAGGTTTTGCGTCACGATAAAATCCTGATCATCCGCAGAGGCAAACTTTTGATTGGCCTTGATGAAGTCCTGATAGGTATACGCCATACCAGACTGCTGACAACTTAATTTTAAACGTGCGGTATATGAGTCTGCTTGTTGTTCATGATAAAAGCGAAAGGCTGTCCAAAGTGCTTGATTGATGTAATCAAATTCGGGTTGTGATTGGACTTTGATGGGTGCGTGATATAAAGGAAATTCATGTCGGTTGATCGTTTGTTCAGCTTGTAGTGACATGGAAAAGCCTAAGCTCAGACAGAGACTGATCGAGCGAAATACATGGGACATGTTTATTTTCCTCTTCTTCGTGCTTTTTATTTATGGCGTTGCTATGCAGCGTGTTAATTTGCATTAATCTTCTGCATAGCCTAGCCGTCTTTTTTAAGTAACTTTTTAGATGATTTTTAAGGGCTTATCCCGCTTGAGCTAAACGTTTATTCATCATAAATAAACGTGTAAGTAGCAGTATACATGCGACAGTCAGACCCACAATTAGGCCAATCCAAACGCCTGCAGCACCAGTCGTAGTGAAGCGTGCAAGATAGATCCCGACAGGGAAGGCAATGATCCAATACGCGATCATAGTGATCCACATCGGCCCTTTGGTGTCTTGCATGCCGCGTAAACACCCTGCGGCACTCACTTGCCATGCGTCCATCAACTGATAGGCAATCGCGAACAAGACCAAATATACTGCAAGCTGAGTCACATCATAGTCATTGGTATAGAGTGACACAATTTCATTACGTAAAAGCCAAAGCAGCAACATGGTAATCAGGGCAAATACCGTCCCTGTCAACATACCGACTTTCTGGACTTTTCGCATCGCTAGCCAGTTCTTTTCCCCATAATAGGTACCGACCCGAATGGTCAGCGCAATCGCCAGTGACATGGGAATCATAAACAATTGCGAGGTAATCGAAATGGCAACTTGATGCGCGGCAATGGTGACTTCGCCCAAGGGACTCAAAACAATAGCGGCTGTACTAAAAATACTGACTTCAAAGAAAATGGCTAAGCCAATGGGAAAGCCAAGTTTTAAGATACGTTTGATCCATTCACTGTTCATTTTTTCAAAAGCAGCGAAAGGTTGGGTTTTTTGATAGGCCGCTCCTTTGAAAACGTACATCGCCAAAGCAAAGAACATTAACCATTGCAAAATCGCGGTGGCAAAACCACATCCTGCAGAACCTAATTCAGGGACTGGGCCTAAACCATACATAAAAATAAAATTCAGTGGAATTAACACCAATAAGGCCAGCAGACTCAGCACAGTGACTGGACGCGGATGCCCCAATGCTTCTGAGTAACCACGTAAAGCTGCGTACATGGTGACAGCAGGCATACCTAAACTAATCGCATGTAGAAATAAACTGGCTTTGGGAAGCAAGGCCTCAGGTACACCAAGTACAGGAAGTAAAAGCGGCATTGCCTGTAAAACCAGTGCAGCGATAATGCCAAGAAACAACGCAACCCACAAAGACTGACGGGCGATGGTGGCAATTTTTTCAGGCGTCCGAGCACCATTGGCTTCGGCCACCAATGGGGTGGTGGCAATCATAATGCCGCTGAACAGCAGCATGACTGGTATCCATAAGCCGACCCCGACCGCAATGGCTGCAAGGTCATTGGCGGACATGTGTCCAGCCATGATGGTATCAATGAGACCAAATCCCGCTTGCGCAAACTGCGTGATCAATATCGGGATCATTAAATGAAACAGTTGTTTTAATTCATACTTGCTGCTTGTTACAGCCGTGACAGTAGACACAGAATGTACTCATTTCTTGTGAGGTGCTTAGGAATGAGGTCTTAGCGTTGGAAAGTGAGAAGCACACCAATAAAAATCACCACGCCACCCAATAAGCGTTGCCAGTTAATCGGGGTTTTTTCAGTGCCGAGCAAGCCAAAATGGTCAAATACCATCGACATTAAGATCTGTCCAAAAATAATCAGACCGGAGAGGGATAAAAAACCCAGTTTCGGTGCGGTATAAATACTGATACTGATGGCATAAACACCCAAACATCCCCCCAGCCATAAATACCAAGGGATTTGAGCAAAACTTGCAAAGTCCGGTTTTTCGGCCGATTGAAAAAACACCATAAAGGCGAGGACTATTGTACCAACCAAAAAAGAAAAAAGGGCAGCTTGCAGCGGTGAATATAAATATTCACGCAATTGGCTGTTGATCGCTGTTTGAATGGTCATGGCGATACCAACACCCATCGCGAGCGGCAGTAAGTACAATAAATGGCTGCTTATTTTCATCTTCTAATCATCTAATTCTTCTTTAATTTTATTAGTCTACTGTATTGTGGATGAGTTTTCATAAGCGCTCTGATGCAGTCATGTTAAAATGCGCTTACTTCTTTTGTTCCTTTTGAGCATTTTCCTTGGCTGAATTAAATCCTGCAGTTGTTCCGTTATCTTTATACATTCATATGCCGTGGTGTGTGCGCAAATGTCCATACTGTGACTTTAATTCGCATGCGGTGCCGAATGGTGAATTGTCTTTAGACTTAGAACAAGAATATTTACAGGCGTTGGTTGAAGACTTTAAAACGCAAGTCGATTTTGCTCAGGGTCGCCTGATTCATAGTGTATTTATTGGTGGGGGTACACCATCGCTCATTTCATCCAAAGGCTATCAATGGTTATTTGCTCAACTCAAAGCGTTAGTGCCATTTGAAGCGGACTGTGAAATTACCTTGGAAGCCAATCCGGGCACGGTTGAGCACGATCCTTTTGCCGGTTATTTAGATGCAGGGATTAATCGTCTATCTATCGGTGTGCAAAGTTTTAATACCGACCAACTGAAAAAATTGGGCCGGATTCATTCGAATGATGATGCGATTTCTGCCATTCAGCATGCAAAAGAGGCGGGTTTTGAACGCGTAAATGTCGACTTGATGCATGGCCTGCCTGAACAAACCATTGAGCAAGCACTGTTGGATTTAAAACTTGCTGTTGAAAATGGCGCAACGCATGTGTCGTGGTATCAGTTGACCATTGAACCTAATACGGTTTTCTTTCGCACAAAACCGATTTTACCTGTCGATGATGTGCTTGAAGATATTCAAGAACAGGGCGAAGCCTATTTAACAGCGCAAGGCTTTATTAATTATGAAGTATCGGCATGGCGTAAAGAAAAGCCGTCGGCACATAATTTAAATTATTGGCAGTTTGGCGATTATTTGGCGATTGGTGCAGGCGCACATGGCAAAGTGACCATGCCAGACGGGGTGTATCGTTTCCAAAAAACCCGTTTGCCCAAAGATTATTTAGCCAAAGTACCTGCTGAACATCTTCAGTTTAAGCGCATCGAAGCAGCCGACATGCCTTTTGAATTTATGATGAATGCACTTCGTTTAAATCATGGGGTGGAAGCCAAGCTATATAGCGAGCGTACAGGGGAAAGTTTAGAGCCGATTGCCGAGTTATTGAACTCATTACGTGAACGTAAATTGATGGTCAGTGATCCAACACTTTTGTCTTGTACCGAGCAGGGACATATCTTTTTAAATTCAGTATTGGAAGAATTCCTGTAATGAAAGCTATGTCAAACTTGTTTTAAAATTTGAGCGACAAGTAATTTTTCATATTTCGAATGTAATTTGCAGAATGTGTATGAAATTATTCAGTTGATAATTGAATTTACATGGCATAAAGGAACTTCAGAAAATGAAATATATTTTAACTGCGACGTTATTAACTATAGCTTTGGTGGGTTGCACCGATAAAAAAGCACCATCAGAACAAAATGTTGCAACAGAGGCAACGGCCACAACTGCACAAACAAACGATGTTGCAGTAGCTCAAGATGAGCAAGTGATTCACTTTACAGGGCCACAAGATCTAAGCCTTGAGTTAAAAACCAAAGATAATTTTGAAACCGCACAATTGACTGATAATTCTGATCGTGTGTATGAATTGAAACGAGCAGTTTCAGGAAGTGGTGTACGACTTGCCAACGACCAAGGTGTTTCAATTCACTTTAAGAACTTTAATGGTGTGAATGAAGGCACAGTTGAGTTGGTAAAAGATAAACCCATAGAGATTAAAGAATTTATTGCTGATAAAGCAAAGTAAATATTAAAAAAGACCGCATGAGCGGTCTTTTTTTAATTTAGCTTAACGATGTTTCGGTGGCATTGGCGGTAATTTATGCTGCGAAGCAGGTTTGTGTTGATTGCCTTTAAAAGCTACTGCCTTATGATTTTGTTTGGCAAATTTTGCATGAGCTTGTTGATGCTCTTTTTTCACTATTTGCGGCCCAGCAGGTTTGTGATGTGTTGCTTTAGGCGGTACAGGTTTTTTATCGAAGTATGGAGCAGGTGGTGGATTTTTATGATCGAATGCAGGCGCTGCCATTGCAGACATTGTCGCAGTTATTGCAATCAGACCAATCATCAATGAAGACATCAATTTTTCATGGTTACGCTCTCTATGAATCAATGAAGTCATCATAGGGGGAGGCTATGGAGAAGATATGAAGTTGTATGAGATACAAATGTAAAGCTAAAATTGTGAAGTTAAATTTACTTTAAGTATTTAATATTTATTAAATAAAATTATGTTTTAGCGATAAGGTGTTCTATTTTTGTTGTAAAATACAACAATATTTCTCCATATAAAGTTCACCTTTATACATTGTTGTTACCTCATGAAGAAATTAAGAATACTACTCGTAATTCCTATAGATCAAAATTAAAAGAGAAGACAATAAAAAGACCGCTGAAGCGGTCTTTTTATAGAGTCATTTAACTCGGTTTAAAGCTTAGTAGTCAAAGCTAAAGTGTTCAGGTGCCAAAGAAGTCATGGTCTTCGATGGGTTAACCATTGCTTCAGCGTGACCTTGTGAGCGTGGTAATAGACGTTCAAAGTAGAAGTCTGCCACTTTGATTTTTGCTTTATAGAACTCAGGAACTTCTGCACCATTGCCTTCTGCTAATTTTTCAGAAGCTACGGCAGCTTGTTGTGCCCAGAAATAAGCCATCATCACGTAGCCAGAGAACATTAAGAAATCGACAGAAGCAGAAGATACGATGTCACGGTCTTTACGTGCTGCAAGCATGATACGAACCGTTAATGCATTCCACTGTGCGCAAAGCTTCGTTAAGTCCCACGCGAAACGACGCATGTATTTGTTACGTGCATGTTGACCACAGAACTTCAAGATTTCTGCTGTGTAGTCACGAATCACTTTACCTTTAGAGGTCAACAGAACTTTACGACCAATCAAGTCTAGTGCTTGAACACCGGTTGTGCCTTCGTAGAGAGTAGAGATACGTGAGTCACGAACGATTTGTTCCATGCCCCATTCTTTAATATAACCATGACCACCGTATACTTGCATACCATGGTTTGCAGCTTCATAACCCATTTCGGTTAAGAAACCTTTGAGAATCGGTGTGTAGAAGCCTAAGTGGTCATCATGTGCTTCAAACGCTGCTGTATCACCGCGGGATAAAGCATCAGTCATTTTGTCCGCAATTTGAGCTGCATAGTAAATCATTGAACGGCCGCCTTCAGCAATCGCTTTTTGAGTTAAAAGCATACGACGTACGTCTGCATGGTGAATAATCGCATCGGCTACTTTTTCAGGATCTTTTTTACCTGAAAGTGCGCGCATAGACATACGTTCTTTCGCGTATGGAAGTGCGCCTTGGAATGCCAATTCAGCATGTGCAATACCTTGAATTGCTGTACCAATACGTGCAGTGTTCATGAAGGTGAACATTGCATGTAGGCCTTTGTGTTTTTCACCGATCAAGTAACCAATGGCATTGTCAAAGTTCAGCACAGCTGTTGCTGAAGCACGGATCCCCATTTTGTGTTCAATCGAACCACACGTTACAGGATTGCGTTCGCCCACAGTACCATCTGCATTCACAAGGAATTTTGGAACGATGAATAATGAAATGCCTTTTGTACCTGCAGGTGCATCTGGAAGACGTGCAAGAACGATATGTACGATGTTCTCTGTTAAATCATGCTCACCCGCAGAGATGAAGATTTTTGTACCAGAAATTGCATAGCTACCGTCAGCTTGAGGTTCCGCTTTGGTTTTTACCTGACCTAAGTCGGTACCGCATTGAGGTTCAGTTAAGCACATGGTGCCTGACCAAGTTCCAGCAACAAGGTTCGGTAAATATTGGTTTTTCTGTTCTTCTGAACCAAATTGTAGAATGGTGTTGATACAACCTACGCTGAGACCCGGATACATTTGGAATGACCAGTTTGCTGTACCCATCATTTCAGATTTGATGAGATTCAACGACTGTGGCAAGTTTTGTCCGCCAAATTCTTCAGGGAAAGACAGACCTTGCCAGCCACCCTGTACAAATTGGTCATAGGCTTCTTTAAACCCTTTTGGTGTTTTCACATCACCATTTTCAAAATGACAGCCTTCTTCATCACCCGTTTGGTTTAAAGGTGAAAGGATGTTTTCACAAAAATCCGCTGCACCTTCTAAAATCATGTCGACAGTATCTGCATCAGCAGCTTCACCATTAGACAAAGTTTTGTAGTGTGCTGGGTAATCGAGCACTTCATTCATTAAGAAACGAATATCGTGTAAAGGCGCTTTATATGCAGGCATAGTCTTAATCCTAATATCTAAATTTTTTTGGATTATCTGTATTGATGATTTGATTATTCATAATTTCATCCAAAAAACATTGATGAATACGCCCTTAAAAAATGTCAGAAAGGCGAATTGTAATATTTAACCAACATGTGAAAAGTAAACTTCTGATAGACTGGATGTTGATCTTTTGATCATTTTTTTCTTTTAATAAATCATAAAGAACTTAGGTCTTTCGTACAATTATGCGATTAAAATATATAACACTTTGTTTACTGGGTTTGAGCATTACTGGGTGTGCTCAACATGTCATAAAAACCAATTCAACGGAGCAGTCTCTCGGGCAACAAGCCACTCAAGGCTTAAACGCAATGTTTGAAAATGCCAGTTATGACATGAAAGGGCAATTTTCAATTCAGACCGATATTCAGTTCGATGAAAAAAAGCCTGAAACCAAGTCAAAACCTGCGATAAGCACACAGCCAGAGCTGGATCCTAAACTTAAAAAACAACTGGATCAGTTGATTAAAACCCAAAATATTCCATTTAGCCAAAAAGAAAAGAAACAGCTCTATCAAGCCATTGCCAATGAATCGATCCCACCATCAGCGCGTTATAGCGATGAAGAGGATGGCGTTTCTCCGCAATCTAAAATTACACAATCACTGCTGAATGTGTTGAATGATTTACAGTTTAGCTATAGCGGTTCAGTACATTTTAGAGAAAAACTTGCCGCCTTAACCTTACAACTGAGTTATCAAAAACCGACTTTGCAAGTCAATGCACAGTTGCCGATGATCATTGATTTTAACCAACATAAATTTTATACCAACTATTTTGCGTTCATGCCATTTATGGTAAATCGTGAAAGCCAAAGCAGCTTGGCTTATGTGGATTTTTCAAAACATAAAGACACGATTGCTCAGTACGATTTGAAAAAATTTGCTGACTATTTAAAACAAATGAATGCTTTGCCTTATGTCTTGGCAGAGCCGAATCAAGTGCAAAATATTGCTTTAACACGTGATGAAAAAAATGCAGGGCTGACTAAAAAAATCCGCTATGTGGGTGATCTTGATGCGCTATACACCCAGCTTGAACTTTTTGATTTTGTGAACGCCAACTATTACACCACGCAAATCAAAGGTCAGCGTAATAGTGACGCTGAGCAAGATGAATCTGTGGATGCAGCTGTGCATCTCAGTGCTTCCGAAGAGGCGATGGCTGCGGCTGAAGCGGCGGGAGGGACTGCAGTAGCGGCAGCAGTTGAGGATGAAGACTTTGATGAGGCTTATGCATCTGTAGAACGTGTGAATGAGCTGCTCAATGCGAAAATGCATGGCCTGATGTATCACCAACATGAAACGGAAGAAGAACAAACGTCTTCTGCCGCTGAATCTGCTGAATACGCGATCGATACTGCAAGTGCATATGCGGAGGCGACCGCGGGTGATGATGAAGAAGCCTATAGTTCGGATACTGAAGTAACCGAAGCTTATGCGGCTTCAGAAGAAGATGATGAAACAGCGAACTTATCTGAGGAAGTCTGTCAAGCCTTGGTGAACACCAAACAGGTGCCGATTGGTAAAGTCACACTGTGTCAGGATTATCAAGATGTTCGGGTGATACCGCTGCAAGAAGATGCTGTACCATCGGCCTCTGCTGCGGACGCATCCAATACAGATTCAGAGATTTCGGATGCTGTTGAGCAGTTAAAACCAGTATTCCAGCAATATCAAAGTGAACAATTTATCGATGTAAAACAATTCCAGCAATTATGGCAAAAGCATCAAGCTGAAATTGCACAGGTGCTGAATGCACAGGATAAATCATCTTCGAATGTGGTGATGGATGTAGGCTTAGATCACAAAGGCCGCGTCCAAGTAATGGACTATCAATTGGCCTTTAATGAGCCACGTTTAGGTCAATTAAAGCTGAAAAGTAGCAACCAAATTTTGAATTATGGCAATGCGACTAAAATTGATCGTCAAGCCATGAAACAGGCAAAATCCATTGAGGAAGTCAGTAAAGATTCACTCTTTGAAAATATGTTGAAAGGTCTGCTTGCACCAATCACGGGAAATGATCCTCTGCTTGTTGAAGCAGAAACTGCATCGGTCGATGATGTCCGTGCTGCAAATGAAGAAATCGAACTTCCTGAATATCTCAGTACTGTGGCATTGCAAAGTTATAAACGTCATCAATCTGAAGTGAAAGCCTATCAAGCGGCATTTGTCGTGGCATTTGCTAATTATCGCGCTCAGTATGTGCGTTATTACTCAGCCAATGATTTGAATGAAATTGCAGAAGTTTATGCATATCGATTTGTTGATGGCTTAAAAGAGCCAACAGGCAATGCGCTGAAACGTTTAAATCAATTACGTGATAAGCATGCTTTGCATCGCTATCAAGACTTTGATGACTTAGGTTCTTCAGTCAATCATTATGTGCAGTCGGGGATTGGTGAGTACAAAGCTCAGGTTGAGTGGAAACAATTGCAAAAAACTTATAAGACTGATCAGGCGATTTTTGCACATTTATATCAACAAAACTTTTTAGCCAGTTATGAACTGGAAGGAACTGAAAAAGCGCATTTGGTGAAAGCATCAAAAATCTATGCGCAAGCCTTCGCTGATGATATCAAAGGAAAATTATCAGAAGCGTCATTACAAGGCCTAACAGCAGAACACGAAGAGTTGTTCAGCCAATCGGCTTATTATGAGACCTATAAGGCCATTCAAAAACACAAGAACTAAGTTGGATAAAAAAAGAACCTCAATCGAGGTTCTTTTTTTAGGTGTTTCGACTGCTTTGAAAGTAAATTGAGCAAATCATTTTGAATTATAGAAAGTCTTTTAGATCAGGTTTGACGCCATTCCAAATGGAAAAAGATTCAATCGCTTGACCAACCAACATGCCAAAACCTTCTGAGGTTGGAACGTGGCGTGCTTTGGCTTGATCCAAAAATGTCGATGGTTTGCCATAGGCCATTTCATAGGCGTGGGTGAATTGTAAAGCTTCAGGCAAAATTAGCGGATCACCCGTTAAGCTTGCCGATGTGGCATTAATCACCAGATCAAATTGACCTGCTAAGTCAGTGAGGGCAATGGCTATAAGTTCGGCATTGGTGACAGCAGTTTTTAAGTCAGCGACCAATTGTTCAGCACGCGCTAAAGTCCGGTTGGCAATGACGATTTTTTTGGCCCCAGCTTGTACCAGTGGATAAATTACGCCACGTGTTGCACCGCCTGCACCTATAATTAAAATATCGGTCTGTTCTAAATTCCAATCTAAGGCATGAATGGCATTCACCAAGCCTTGACCATCAGTATTATCACCGTGTAATTGACCATCTTGCATCCATAATGTATTGACCGCACCTGCAATTTTGGCACGTTCAGTAAGGACGGTACATTGTGCATACGCTTGTTCTTTAAATGGAACAGTGACATTCATACCGATACCCCCTTCGGCAAAGAAGGATTCGACACTGTGCTGAAAACCATCGAGTGGCGCAAGTCGTTTGCTGTACTGAATGTCGAGGCCTGTTTTTTCAGCGAAGGCATGATGAAGTTCAGGTGAGCGTGATTGTTCAATCGGGTTGCCAATCACGGCAAATTGTTTGCTCATTGCACAGCGTCCATGTAGATGTGAAAGAGCAGACAATATACGCCAAATGTGATGATGGCTAAAGTTCGGGCAGTCTTAAAATCGTGAAATAAAGGAGGAAAATTAAGGATTACAAATATCTAAGACGCTTTGAATCAAGATGCTGGCAGCACTGATGACTAAACCAATCAAGGCAACCACCATGAAGCCAATAGCCAAATTGTCATTCAAAGACGTTTCGGAAAAAATATTAGTACTGATAGCGCTGATCAGCACAACAGCAAAGCTCCAAAACACCAAGGCAGTAAGACTGACTGCTTTTTTATTGAGTGTTTGATGTGTCATGTGCGTTGTACTCCGTACAAGAAAGTTACAGCCATGAGTTTATTGACACATTGTGCAATGACATAGCGTAAAGCTGTTTAAAAGATGTGTCATTGTTGAGCAATATGATTACAAAGTAAATGCTTAAAAAATTTATTTATGCATCAAGATATTACCTAGAAATATAAATACTTTAATTAAAAGGCAATGAAAAGCCCCTGATGGACAGAGGCAAATACATGTCTATCTATTTTATTTCAATATATTAAGCCAATCATGCGGTTTTAAATAAAAGTCGGTGAGCTTTTTCTCGGCAGAATTTTCTTCCCATTCAGGACGATACGACCAGCCCGCCAAAGGTGGCATACTTACTAAAATGGATTCAATACGCCCACCAGTTTGTAAACCAAATAAGGTGCCACGGTCATACACTAGGTTATATTCAACGTAACGACCACGACGGTAAAGTTGGAAGTCTCGTTGTGCTTCGGTATAGGCTTTGTCTTGGTTTCTTTGGAAGATCGGTAAAATTGCCTCTAAATAACCATTACCGACGGCCTGCATATATTTGAAACAGGTTTCAAAGTCCCATTGGTTGAGATCATCAAAGAATAAACCACCCACACCACGTTGTTCATCACGGTGTTTTAGATAGAAATAGTCATCACACCATTTTTTATGTTCTTCATAGAGCGTATCGCTAAATGGGGCACAAAGATCATGGGCAGTTTGATGCCAAGACAAGACATCTTCATCATTTGGATAAAATGGAGTGAGGTCAAAACCACCGCCAAACCACCAAATCGGATCTTGTCCTTCTTTTTCCGCGACAAATAAACGCACATTGGCATGTGAGGTTGGGACGTTGGGGTTTTTCGGGTGAATTACCAACGACACGCCCATGGCTTGTGCTTTTGCACCTGCAATAGCGGGATGGCGTTCAGTCGCAGAGGCGGGTAATTTTGAAATATTGATGTGTGAGAACATCACACCGCCTTTTTCAATCACCGTTCCATTTTGAAGAACACGTGAGCGACCACCACCACCTTCAGGGCGTTCCCAGTCATCGATCGCAAATTCGGCACTTCCGCCACCAGCACGTTCTTGCTGTTCCAATGCGGCACAAATCTGTGCCTGTAAATCGCGAAGGAATTCATCTACACGTTGTATATCGGCTGAAGTTGGATTCTGCATGGTGACCTTTATTAAAATAATTTAAAGATAAGTGTCATCAAAGCATAAATTAGGTGAAAACTTAAGGCATTTTTCCCGATACTCAGCATCGGCTCTTTACTTTAAACCTGGAAATCTAGTGATTAAACCAAAAGATCATGCAAAGTTAGCAGCAATTGCTCAGACTGAAATTGGGACTATTCCGACAAATTTGCTAGGTTGAATTCACATCTGAAGCTCAGCACAATAATCATAAGGTAGATTTAAATTGAATCTCATTGATTGAAATGGTGCATCGATGTCTCAGCAGGCGAGTTCTTTAATTCAAAAATACAATGTACCAGGTCCACGCTATACCAGTTATCCAACCGTACCGTATTGGGAGGAAGCTGAGTTTTCATTGCAACAGTGGAAACAGGGATTGAAGCGTTCATTTGATGAGACCAATCACAGCGAAGGCATCAGTCTGTACATCCATCTACCATTTTGTGAAAGCTTATGTACGTTTTGTGGTTGCCATAAAAAAGTCACGAAAAAACATGAGATGGAGCTGCCTTATATTCAGGCGGTGCTGAAAGAATGGGACTTATATTGTCAGCTCTTGGTCGACCGGCCAATAATTAAAGAAATACATTTGGGTGGGGGAACGCCTACTTTCTTTTCTCCTGAGCATCTCACCCAGTTGATTCAAGGCATTCTAGTGCATGCTGATATTGCCGATACACATGAATTTAGCTTTGAAGGGCATCCGAACAATACCACACGTGAGCATTTACAAGCTTTGTATGATGTTGGTTTTCGACGCGTAAGTTATGGAGTGCAGGATTATAATGAGAAGGTGCAAAAAGCCATCCACCGTATTCAGCCCTTTGCACATGTTGAACAAGTGACACAGTGGGCACGTGATATTGGCTATACCTCTATTTCGCATGACTTGGTTTTTGGTTTGCCATTTCAGGATTTAAACGACGTGTTGCATACCATTGAACAGACCAATCGTTTGATGCCAGATCGTTTAGCCTTTTATAGCTATGCGCATGTGCCGTGGATTAAGGGCAATGGTCAGCGTGGTTTTAAAGATGCCGATGTCCCGAAAGATGATTTAAAGCGTCAATGCTATGAAGAAGGTAAAAAACAGCTACTGGCGCAAGGCTATCATGAAATTGGAATGGATCATTTTGCATTAACCCAAGATCCAATGTATCAAGCTTTTCAGCAGGGCAGTTTGCACCGAAATTTTATGGGCTATACCGCATCGAAAACCCAAGTAATGATTGGTCTCGGCTTATCTTCGATCAGTGATAGTTGGTACAGCTTTGCACAAAATGAAAAGAAAATTGAAGACTATTATGCACGTTTAGAAGCGAATGAAATTCCAGTCTATCGGGGGCATGTGCTGACAGATGAGGACTTAATCATTCGTAAACATATTCTCAATTTGATGTGTACCTTCCAAACTTCTTGGGCAGGTCCAGAAATGCAATTTCCTGAGCTTGATGAAGTATTAGCGCAATTGGCTGAAATGCAAGAAGATGGCTTGCTCGAGATTTTTGATCAGCACATTCAGGTGAGTGATGCAGGCAAGCCTTTTGTCCGTAATATCTGCATGGCTTTTGATTTACGATTAAAACGTCGTGTTCCTGAAAATCGTATTTTTTCGATGACGATTTGAATCTCTTCCAAACCTCCCTTTAAAAAGGAGGGAGTGAAATCTTTCTTTCAAAGGATGGTTTATTTTCCCCCTCTTTTTTAAAGAGGGGGCAGGGGAGATTTTTTAAAAATCGTCCTTTTGATACATATGCGACATACGATCATGTTTGGTTTTTAAATATTGTTCGTTAAAGGGATTTAAACCCACAGTCAGCGGAACACGATCAACGACATTCACGCCTTGCTCTTGGAGCGCTTCAATTTTTAATGGGTTATTGGTAATGAGACGCACAGCCGTAATGTTGAGATGATTCAACATGATAGGGCACATATCATAACGACGTGCATCGGCAGGAAGATCCAATAATAAATTGGCATCCACTGTGTCATGGCCTTGGTCTTGTAGGGCATAAGCACGGATTTTATTGGTTAAACCAATACCACGACCTTCTTGACGTAAATATAAAATCACCCCTTGACCCGCTTCATTAATTAATTTTTGGGTGGCTTGAAGTTGTGGGCCGCAGTCACATTTGAGTGAAGCGAAGGCATCACCGGTGAGGCATTCGGAGTGGATACGTACTAAAACAGGTTCAGTGGGAGCTTGTTCTAGTCCTTTAGAGAGTGCGACATGTTCTTCACCGGTTTCAGGATCCTGAAAAACCGTAATATTGAATTCACCAAAAGCGGTCGGTAATCTTGACGTTGCGACAAATTCTATAGGCACTGCTTAACCCGTTTATTCGATTATAAATTGGCTAAAGTATAGCGTAATGCTTGGACATTGGTAGAATTGCAACGACGAATTTATGCAGAACATTTTCTTTTTTGTATAAAGCGAACGATAATAGTTGATAAATAGGAAGATTATTCAGGATAATCTGACTCATTCAAAATCTCCCCAACGAGATCATTGCTAAAAATTACATCGCTACAAGTTTGGCTGATTGTAAGGTGATACAATTCGACGATATGATCGAGTTACCCATTTAGACCGAGCTTAGGAATTTGCCAGGCTTTAGAAGGCTTTGCCACATTATGCTGTATAAAGAAATACCATTTCAACGCCCTGTAACACCGTTGCTGGATACGATTAACCATCCTCAACAACTTCGTTTACTCGAGCGCAGCCAATTAGAGCAAGTGGCGGATGAGTTACGTCAATTTATTTTGTATGCGGCCGGACAAAGTGGTGGGCATTTTGGTGCCAATCTTGGGGTAATCGAATTAACCGTGGCATTGCATTACTGTTTTGATACACCACGTGATCGTCTGATTTGGGATGTGGGTCATCAAGCCTACCCGCATAAAGCCTTAACGGGTCGTCGTGAACAATTAGTGACGATTCGTGCTAAAGATGGTTTGGCAGCGTTTCCTGCCCGTGAAGAATCTGAATTTGACACCTTTGGCGTAGGCCATTCATCAACTGCGATTTCTGCTGGTCTTGGGATGTCATTGGCACGTCGATTCAAGCAAGATCCCTGTCATGTGGTGGCAATCGTGGGTGATGGCGCGATGACAGCGGGTATGGCTTTTGAAGCAATGAACGATGCGGTGGCACACAATGCTGACCTTATGGTGGTATTGAACGACAACGATATGTCGATCTCATGCAGTACTGGTGGTTTTGCTAAGCATTTGGCTGCGATTTGGGAAAGTGGTCAATCGGTGAATATTTCTGAAAATGGCGAAGCCTATATTCAACCTCATCCTGAATGGGCGTATAACTCACGCCTACATTGTGCTGCGACCGATGCTGCAGACAACCTATTTAAAGCCATTGGCTTTGACTACTTTGGTCCTTTTGATGGGCACGATGTTGAACAATTAACATACGTGTTTGAAGCCTTAAAAAAACGCAAAGGCCCACGTTTAATGCATGTCTATACCAAAAAAGGTAAAGGCTTTGCACCTGCCGAAGCAGATCAAATTAAATACCATGCCATCAGTAAACTGAATGCACCTGCTGCAGTGGCAACTGCACCGAAATATTCAGATGTTTTTGGTCAGTGGTTATGTGATGAAGCTGTACAGGATGATCGTTTATTAGCGATTACTCCTGCGATGTGTGAAGGCTCAGGCATGGTGCAATTTGCAAAGCAGTTCCCTGAGCGTTTTTTTGATGTTGCCATTGCAGAACAACATGCGGTGACTTTGGCTGCGGGTATGGCCTGTGAAGGGGTAAAACCGGTTGTTGCAATCTATTCAACCTTTTTACAACGTGGTTATGACCAACTGATTCATGACGTCGCTTTGCAAAATCTTGATGTGACATTTGGTATCGACCGTGCAGGTTTGGTTGGTGAAGATGGCCCAACGCATGCCGGTGCATATGATTATGCCTTTATGCGTACCGTGCCGAACATGGTGATCATGGCGCCGAAAGACGAAAATGAATGTCGTCAAATGTTGCATACGGCTTATTTGTATAAAGGCCCAGCGGCAGTACGTTACCCACGAGGTAATGGCCTAGGTGTCGAGATTCAGCAAGAGATGACCGAGCTTGAAATTGGCCGTGGTGAAGTTCTTGCAAACTTCAATGTTCAGCAAGATGCAACAATTTCGATTTTAGCATTTGGTAGCCGTGTTCAGGCAGCGGTTGAGGCGGCTGAAGTATTGGCTGAAAAACTGGATGTTGCAGTTCGTGTGCTAAATATGCGTTTTGTAAAACCATTAGATACACAGTTGATCGATCAAATCGCGGCAAGCACGCAACTATTTGTGACAGTTGAAGAGCATGCAGTGATGGCGGGTGCGGGTAGTGCGGTAAATGAATATTTAGCGCAGGCTAGTATTGTTAAACCGATGCTGAATTTAGGTTTGTCCGATGAATTTATGCATCAGGCGACACATGCTCAAATGCTACAACAAGCTGGACTAGATGCTGAAGGTATTATCACTTCTGTGACACAAAGCTGGCTAAAACATAATTCAACTGTAGTTTGCTGAATTTCTAATTTTTAGAAACATTTTTTCCCTAAAAGCCCTTATATTTGATAAGATATAAGGGCTTTTATGCATTATTCTTTATCAGTATCTTCAAATTTGTAGTGGGTGTTCAATGGAACCTATGGTGGTTATGGCTGCGCGTGCGGCTCAATTAGTTGGTCAAGAGCTTTTAAAAGCGCATCAAAATCGTCATAAACTCGATCTACAAGTCGAAGAAAAAGGAATTGATGGTCCAGTAACGCGTGTAGACCGTTATTTGGAACAATTGACCATCGATACCCTACGTAAAAGCTATAAAAATCACAGTTTCCTAGGCGAAGAGTTTGGTCTTCAAGAAGGTAAAGGTCATGACGCTGATTGGTGTTGGATCATCGACCCACTTGATGGCACATTAAACTTCGTTAATGGTGTTCCACATTTCTGTATCTCTATCGCAGTTCAACATAAAGGTGTAACTCAGCACGGTGTTATTTATGACCCTGTGAAAGATGAGTTGTTCTCTGCAAGCCGTGGTCGCGGTGCGATGATGAACCAACGCCGTATTCGTGTAAATGTAAAAGACAGCTTAGAAAACACTTTCCTTTCAGTGGGTCATGCGTATCGTAAAATTCGTAATGGTGAAGTGGTTTCTTATGCGAAAAACCATTTCAACTCATTGTTAAATGTGACTGAAGCCGGTGCTCAATACCGTCGTTCAGGTTCTGCTGCTCTTGATCTAGCATATGTTGCTGCAGGTCGTTTCGATGGTTATTTCGAACTTGGTTTGAAACCATGGGACATCGCTGCGGGTGAACTTATTGTAAAAGAAGCGGGTGGTACTGTGGTTGATGCTCGTGGTGGTAACGACTCAATGGACAATGGTCAAGTACTTGCATGTTCTATGAAAATGCTTAAACCACTTATGCAAGCTGTTGTTCCAGCTTGGGGTGAAGCTGCTAAATAATAGAACACTTAGTTCGAGTTTATTGACAGAATAATGAAATAAAGCCCTCTTTATGAGGGCTTTATTTTTGTCTAATCGGTCAAAAATAAAGGCTTAAACACCTATATTTAAAGCTTCTTACAAAAAATATTCTGAAGTTGACTAAAACAGGTGACATTTAAAAACTTTCTGCTATAATCCCCGCACGCACTAAATTTCGTTCATTACCTGAACATTCTCTTCTATCATTGTGTATGCGCGTTCCGGTCCAAAGAGAGGACGATATTTCGCGCCCCACCCAATCGCTAAGCGATTCCTTCAGGTTGCGGCTGTAATCATGTGTGCGTTATACACATCGTCGTTCTCGGATCGCCGCTGATTCTATATTTTCAGCGTTTTTTGCTGTGCCGCTTTTTGCCGATGTCCATCTGAATTTATATTTTTAATGGAGCACCCATTTTTGGGGTGAAATACTCTATGAGCAAAACTTTTGCTGATTTTCCTTTACATGAGTCGTTACAACTAGCATTACAAGGTCTAGGTTTTACTACTCCGACTCCAGTGCAAGAACAATCAATTCCAGCTGCATTAGAAGGTAAAGACCTTCTTGTATCAAGCCAAACTGGTTCTGGTAAAACTGCTGCATTCTTACTCCCAACTGTGAATGCTTTGGCTGGTCAAGACACTTTGATGTCTTTCAAAGAGCGCATGAAAGCGGTAACTGCACCGTCTATTCTTGTACTTTGCCCTACACGTGAATTGGCTCAACAGGTTAGCCAAGACGCAATTGCTTTAGTACGTCATATGAAAGGTGTTCGTATTGCTGCAATTATGGGTGGTATGCCTTTCGGTAAACAAATTCAACAGCTTAAAGGTGCACAAGTTGTCGTAGCGACTCCAGGTCGTTTACTTGACTTGGTTAACCGTCGTCAAATTAAACTAGACAACGTTGATGCGTTAATCGTTGACGAAGCTGACCGTATGCTTGACTTAGGTTTCTCTGAAGACCTAGAAGCGATCAGCGACTTGGCTGCTAACCGTAAACAAACATTAATGTTCTCTGCAACATTTGCGCCGCGTATCATTACACTTGCAGAACGCATGATGAATGATCCACAGCGTATTGCGATTGAAACTGGTCACTCTACAAATACTGACATTACTCAGACTCTTCATTGGACTGACGGTTTTGAACACAAGAAAAAACTTTTGACTCACTGGTTATCTGATGAGTCTGTAGATCAAGCAGTTGTATTCGCATCTACTCAAGAAGATACAGATATGTTGGCTGAAGAACTTGCAGAAGCAGGTCACTCAGTTGTCGCTCTTCACGGTGCAATGCCACAAACTGTACGTAACCGTCGTTTACGCAGCATTCGTGAAGGTCGTGCAAAAATCTTAGTTGCGACTGACGTTGCTGCACGTGGTCTAGACGTACCAACTATTTCTCACGTAATTAACTTCGGTCTTCCAATGAAGAACGAAGACTATGTACACCGTATCGGTCGTACAGGTCGTGCGGGCCGTACTGGTAACGCGATTACTTTAGCGACTTACCGTGAACGCGGTAAAATCCGTGCTTTAGAAGACTTCTTAGATGCACGTTTAAATGTGTCTGAAATTGAAGGTCTTGAGCCATCTCCACCTCCTGCACGCGGTAGCCGTGATGGCGGTCGTGGTCGTCGTGATGGTGGTCGCGGTGGTCGTGGTGGCTTCGGTGGCGGTCGTCGTTTTGAAGGTGAATCAAACTTCAAACGTCGTGAAGGCAACCGTGATGGCGAACGTCGTTCATTCGGTGGCGAAGATCGTCCACGTCGCGAATACAACAACGATCGTCCACGTCGTGAAGGTGGTTTCGAAGATCGTCCACGTCGCGAATTTAACAACGATCGTCCACGTCGTGAAGGCGGTTTCGAAGATCGTCCACGTCGTGAATTTAACAACGATCGTCCACGTCGTGAAGGCGGTTTTGAAGATCGTCCACGTCGCGAATTTAACAGCGATCGTCCACGTCGTGAAGGTGGTTTTGACCGTCGTTCTAACGATGACAACCGTGGTAACCGTGTAGATTACAAACCAGCTCGTGAAGGTTATGGCGATCGTCCAAAACGTTCATTTGGTGAAGATCGTCCACGTCGTGAATTCAACGGTGACCGTCCTCAACGTTCATTTGGTGAAGATCGTCCAAAACGTTTCGGCGATGACCGTCCAAAACGTTTCGGTGATGATAAACCACGTGGCGAACGCACTTTCGGTGAAGATCGTCCACGTCGTAAATTCAATGACTAATTGAATTTCGAAAGAAATATCGAAAAAACCGGTGGAAACACCGGTTTTTTTTATGGATTTAAATTAGCTTTTTAATCAGAAAAATGTATACTTGATCAAACTTTATGTGTTTAATGATAATTAATATGAACGGAAACGCGTTGGCAAATATGCGTACAGTGATGATCGAGGTACTTATGCCTTATATCGGTTTGACACTCTTATTGTGTAATATCGTTTACTATATATACAATTATTTTAACTAAATTCTTCTATTGGGTTGAAAACACCCTCTATAAAATCGCATTAATAATAAAAAACAATTTACCTGATGGAATGCAGGGATATGCGCTCATGCAATGGTAACATTTTAAACTTCAATCCTTTATAGTATGCATGCTGAAAAAAATGCAGGAAAATCCTCAGCTATGAATAATCAAACGTCTTCTCAGACTCAGGCACTGATCGAAGTGAAAAACCTGAGTTTTAAGCGAGGAGAGCGCGTCATTTATGACAATGTCAGTTTAAAAATTCGTCGTGGTCAGATCACTGCAATTATGGGTCCATCTGGTACAGGTAAAACGACTTTACTCCGTTTAATTGGTGGTCAATTGACTCCCGATAATGGAGAAGTGTTGCTTGATGGGCAAAACATTGCACAGATGTCACGTCAGGAGCTCTTCGCTGCGCGTGCGCGTATGGGGATGTTGTTTCAGAGCGGTGCATTATTTACCGATATGTCGGTATACGAAAACGTAGCCTTTCCAATTCGTGCGCATACCAAGTTGCCAGAGCATTTGATTGCTGAAATTGTGGCGTTGAAATTAGAGTCTGTTGGTTTACGTGGTGCAGAACAAATGATGCCCTCTGAACTTTCAGGTGGTATGAATCGTCGTGTGGCTTTGGCTCGTGCTATTGCACTCGATCCTGAGTTGATCATGTATGACGAACCCTTTGCAGGGCAAGACCCTATTGTGATGGGGGTTTTAACCCGCTTGATTCGTTCGCTACGTGAAGCTTTAGATTTAACCACGATTATTGTTTCGCATGATGTAGCTGAAACTTTATCAATTGCAGATTACATCTACGTCGTGGCTGAAGGGAAAGTGCAGGGCGAGGGAACACCTGAGCAGTTAAAAGCACATGCCTCGCCGTTTGTGAAGCAGTTCTTGACGGGTTCGGTAGAAGGTCCAGTCGATTATCAATTCAGTCATCAGCCCTATTTAAATCATGAGGTTCGTTCATGAATGCTATTGCCGCATTAGGTAGACGCGTCATTGAACGTGTTCGAGGAATCGGCGTAGCAACCATTATGTTGCTGCAGATTCTTTTTTCCATGCCGACTTTACTTGGCGTGAAATTGTTTATTGATCAGATGTACCGTGTTGGTGTGCTTTCATTACTGATTATTGTGGTATCTGGCTTATTTATTGGCTCGGTACTGGGGTTGCAGATGTATAGCATTCTGTCGACTTTTGGTAGTGAAGCGATGCTCGGCACCGCCGTTGCACTGACGTTATTACGTGAACTTGCACCTGTGGTTGCGGCTTTACTCTTTGCAGGTCGTGCAGGTTCAGCTTTAACGGCTGAAATTGGTTTGATGAAAGCCACTGAGCAGTTGTCGAGTATGGAAATGATCGGGGTCGATCCCTTAAAACGGGTGATCTCGCCACGACTTTGGGCCGGTATTTTTAGCTTGCCAATGTTGTCGGTGATTTTCGCTGCAGTCGGCATCATGGGCGGTAAATTGGTGGGTGTTGATTTTCTAGGTGCAGATGAAGGCTCTTATTGGAGTGGCATCGAGAACAGTGTGCAATTCTTTAAAGACGTCTTTAATGGCACCATCATCAAAAGTTTTGTTTTTGCATTAATTTGTACTTGGATTGCGGTCTATCAGGGTTATGCCTGTGTCCCAACTTCAGAAGGTATTGCAACGTCGACCACACGTACTGTCGTGTATTCTTCGTTGTGTGTTTTAGGTTCAGATTTCGTGTTGACTGCGGTCATGTTCGGAGGTATTTAATGAAATCACGTACGAGTGAACTGGCCGTCGGTTTTTTTGTCATTCTGTTTGCTATCGCTATTTTCTTCTTGGCGATGCGTGTGAGTGGTTTGGTCGGCAATAACATCGAAGACAGTTATGAATTGACCGCGACATTTGAAAATGTAAACGGGATTAAACCCCGTGCCAAAGTCACCTTAAGCGGTGTTAAAGTTGGTCAAGTGGAATCGTTGAAACTCGATCCTGTGACGCGTTTAGTGACAGCACATCTCATTATGGATGGCTCATTAACCTCCTACAATGCAGAACAATTAAAAGAAGTGCAAAAGAATGCACTCGAAGAACTGCGTTACACATCAGACTATGAAGCAGCGACACCTGCGAAACAAAAAGAAATGGAACAGCAACTGATTGCTAACATGAAATCCATCACCAATATCGATGAAGATGCTTACATTATGGTGGCAACCAATGGTTTATTGGGCGAGAAATATTTGAAAATTGTACCGGGTGGTGGTGTCAACTTCTTAAAACGTGGTGACCAAATTGGTAATACCCAAGGTACGATGGAAATCGAAGATTTGGTGTCTAAATTTGTGACCGGTGGTGCAGGGAACAAATCTGACAACACAGCAGATGCTGAACAAAAAACAGAAGCTGCTGACACAACAACGGCAGACGAACCTGCATTTGTTGAATAATTTTTAGGAGAAATTAAGTGAACACATTGTTAAAACATACGCTTACAGCAAGTATCTTATCAACTATGATGGCAGGTACAGCTTTTGCTGCTCCAAGCGAAGCACCACCTGCATTTGTAAAAAAAGTGGCTGATGGCCTCATTACACGTTTAAAAGCAGACCACGCAAAACTACAAAATAACCCTGCGGCTGTGAAAACGATTGTTCGTCAAAACTTAGACCCGTATATCGATTCACAAGCGTTCACACGTATCGTGATGGGTACGTATGCAACGAATCAATACAGCTCAGCGGCTCAACGTGCGCAGTTTGAACGTAACTTCCGTGCAACACTGATCGAAAACTATGGTTCAGCTTTTGCCAAGTTTAGTAACCAAACGTATAGCATGCGTCCATATAAAGCGTCGAACAGTAAGAACCCTGTTGTAACGATTGATTTCCATAACAACGGTGAAAAAATTCCAGTCTCTTTCCAGTTGGCGGATAAAGGTTCACAATGGAAAATTCGTAATATCAACGTTTCGGGTATCGACCTAGGCTTACAATTCCGTAATCAGTTTGCGGCAACTGTAAAACGTAATGGCGGTAACATTGATAAAGCAATTGCGAACTTCAAACCTGATGCTGATGCAGCATTAGACAAGAAAAAATAAGATAGGTGATGTGTGATTAAACTTCATCAACAAGAATTGATGGTTTCAGGCAAAATCGATTACAACAATGCCGAATTGTACTATCAAGACGGCTTGAAATTGATTCAACAGCAGCAGCAAGCTTTTCCCTTAGTGGTCAATCTTGCTGAGCTTGAGCATGGCAGTACTTTGGCTTTAGCTGTTTTGGTCCGTTGGTTACGTCAAACGCCAAAAGCGCAAGGTTTACAGTTTAAAGCAGTCCCTGAAAAAATGATGAAGATTATTCAAGCCTGTCATCTTGAGCATGACTTGCAATTGATCTAAAAAAAAGCACCGTAAGGTGCTTTTTTTTATTTTAGCGGGACAAGAAACTCTCGCAAGTCTACGCAATAGGAACGGATTAAATCCATTTCTTCCAGCGGAAGTACATCAATGGGCCAATAAAGAATGCCACGATGATTAAGCTGACCACGATAAAACTGGTTGTACCATGCGCGAATGGCAGTACATCGGTGTTCATTCCATAGACGCTAGCTACTAACATCGGTGGCGCAAGCATACTTGGTAAAATCGAGAATCGACGAATCGTATCGTTCTGTTCGGTGTTAATGAACCCAGAAGTGGTATCCAGTAAGAATCGAACCTTTTGGAACAAGAAGGCATCATGCTCAACAAGAGAGCGCACGTCTTCACTGAGTTCTCGGATGTCGGCATCATAAATATGACTGCCCAAGGCGCGAGGACGTGATAGGAAGGTGAGAACACGACGTAAATCGATCAGACACAGCTGTGCTTTCCCGAGCATATCTTCTAAATGCGCAAGTCGGGTAATCATGTCATCTAAGTCTAAAATCATCTCACGATGACGGTTATTCAGCACTTCTGTGGAATACTTTTCTAAGTCCTTGTGGATATCTTCCAAGATATCCGCAAGCTCATCGAGTTTGGCTTCTAAAAGACCCAATAAAATCCAAGTTGGATCTTTATAGTCAATTTCATAGTCATTACGACGCGCACGGGCACGAAAGGCACGGAAAGCCACCAGCTTTTCACCCCGTAAAGTGAATAAGCGCTCTTTATGCAAAATAAAGGCAACTGTCTGCACGGTAGCTAAGGTGCTGGCATTTTCTTCGGGTTCGCCATCGACCTGGAAATTTTTATTTTTCGTTAAAAAATAGGTGCTGATGTGCAAAATACCATCGTCATCACGGTAGAATCGTGCACTCGATGAAATATCTTCTAATGATTTTAATGTGGGTAAATTTTGATCATAGGCATCCATAATCCATTGCTGCTCTTCCTGAGACGGGGCAATGAGATCGAGCCAGACTAAATCCTGATGTAAATCGAAGTCACCATTGATGGTGACATCTTCCAGGCTACCGCGCTCTGTGGCGTAAAAGGCTTCAAGCATGTTGTCTTTTCCCCTTACGCAGTAAGTTAAAAATGAATGGGTGTATTTTAGACAAGGATTTGCTGAAAAACACTGTTCTAATGCTTAATTTATGAAAAAATCTGTTTAAAGTTGATTTTTCCAGCATAGCGTTCCTGATCTGATGGTGATTATAAATGAAATCTATCGCAATTTTCTGTGGTTCCGCCCTTGGTAACAATCCTGCCTATTTACAGGTGGCTGAAAATGTCGGTCGTCATTTGGCGGCACAAGGCATCACACTGGTCTATGGTGGTGGTCGTTCAGGTTTGATGGGAGTTGTGGCAGATAGTGCTTTGCGTGCAGGCGGGCAAGTCATTGGGGTGATTCCAAAAGTCCTGGTCGATAAAGAATTGGCACATCCAGATTTAACCGAATTGCATGTGGTAGAAAATATGCAACAACGGAAAACTAAAATGTCTGAACTCTCGGATGGTTTTGTGGCGATTCCAGGTGGAGCAGGGACTTTAGAGGAAATTTTTGAGCAGTGGACGTGGGCTCAATTGGGCATTCATTTAAAGCCATGTGCCTTTCTCAATGTAGATGGTTTTTATGACGATTTATTGAATTTTCTAAAAACAACTGCAGAAAAAGGCTTTACCCATCCGCGTTTTATCGAAGGCTTAATTGCAGAAGATAATATTGAAACGATTGTTGAGCAGTTTCAACATTTCACTGCGCCAGAGCCGAAATGGGGCATGGTTGAACGTACAGCCTTTATCGCCGATTTGGAACAAGATAGATGAAAATTATCACTGTTGCCGCAGCCATTATTTTAAATGAACAGCATGAACTTTTAGTGGTTCGTAAAAAACACACGGCATTCTTTATGCAAGTAGGTGGCAAGTTAGAACCCCATGAAGCTCCTGAAATCACCATGCTGCGTGAAATTCAGGAAGAAATTGGCTGCGCTGCGCAGATTGAGCAATTCATTGGTCGTTTTGAAACGGCTGCTGCGAACGAAGTCGATCATCTACTGGTGAGTTATGTCTATCTGGTCCAGTTGCAAGGTGAACCGAAAATTGATGCGGAAATTGCAGCAATGCAATGGGTCAGCTTGGATGATACACAAACAAAACTCGCCCCTTTAACACGTGAGGTGGTGATTCCTTGGGTGAAGCAGCAGGCGGGATCTCTTGTTGAAAGCTAAACCGCTTCGCGTGTTCATTTTCTTTAGAGGTTGATGTTTGAAACTAAGGCTGTGCTGCAGCAATGCATGCGGCATATACCTGCGTGCAATGTAGCTGATGTAACAGCTTGCTTAATGCATGGATTGAACTTCCCGTGGTCACCACATCATCAATGATGAGGACTTTACGGAAACGGCGTTTTTCAGTTGGGTCGATAATAAATTGCTGTTCGATATTTTCTAGGCGTTCTAGCCGACTTAAACCTTTTTGAGCGTGCTGTGCTTGACGCATCACCGGTTGCCAAACAGGGATG
Source organism: Acinetobacter sp. YH12064 (assembly GCF_013419735.1). Classification (NCBI taxonomy): domain Bacteria; kingdom Pseudomonadati; phylum Pseudomonadota; class Gammaproteobacteria; order Moraxellales; family Moraxellaceae; genus Acinetobacter; species Acinetobacter sp. YH12064. Next base: position 73,316 of record NZ_VOZP01000003.1, on the reverse strand, counting down.
CATAATTGCTTTGCCATCATGTGCGCAACGAGTAGCATTTGGTTGTACCCACGGTCTTTGAGGCGTTCTACTGAAATAGGCATCGGCACGATGGCTTGAACTCTAGCTAAGCGCATGCTTAAAAGGCTCTGTGCCAGTAAATTTTGATACTGCAATTGTTGCTCATACTTATAGCTTTGGATGATGCGATCTATTGGAAAATCATAGTGAAAGGCACAAGAGATGCTGTGTTCATGGCGATTAACCATTTTTTTAAACCAAGGCAGTTGTTCCCAGCAGTCAGTACAAAGCGAATGATGTTGTTGTCGATCGATACCACAGAGCAGGCAAGGGGAAACGCTCTGCATTCCTTTTCGGATGAAATGTTGGATGGATTGGAGCATATTTTTATTCTAATCATTCTTTTTTGAGTATTTTGCACAGATTGCTGTGAAGTGCAATCACGACACTACAGCAATCTGTTCGACAAGCTTACTGGTTAAAGCCAATCTGTATTTTAGGATGATCGAAACATCATCCTAATTATACATAGGCATAACGGGGTGCTTCAGGCAGCCATCGTTTTAAAAGCGCTTGAGCCTGTGCAGGATAATCATTTAGGACTTGTTGAGCCACATAGTGTGCCTGATTGAGTAAATGGTCATCTCGCTCTAATTTTGCTACACGAAAGCCCATATCGCCTGTTTGTTTAGTGCCGAGGAGCTCGCCGGGACCACGAATTTCCAAATCTTTTTCAGCAATGATAAAGCCATCATTGGTCTCGCGCATGATGCGTAAACGCTCTTGCCCATTTTGCGATAAGGGATTTTTATACAGCAAGGCACAGAAACTGGCTTTGGCACCACGTCCTACACGACCACGTAGCTGATGCAATTGTGAAAGCCCTAAACGCTCTGCATTTTCAATTACCATGATTGAGGCATTTGGGACGTCAACACCGACTTCAATCACTGTGGTTGCAATCAGTAATTGCAATTCATTATTTTTAAATTGCTGCATCACTGCTTGTTTTTCATCGGCCTTCATTTTGCCGTGAACAAGACCAATATTGAGGTCTGGAAAGCGTTCTTTAATTTCATTAAAAGTCGCTTCAGCGGCCTGAGCATCTAAAGTTTCTGATTGTTCAACTAAGGTACAGACCCAATAGGCTTGTTTACCTTCAGCACAATTGCTGGCAATCCGCTGTAGCACTTCTTCACGACGGTCAAGTGGAATAGTGACTGTTTGAATCGGTGTACGACCGGGCGGCAGTTCATCAATGACGGAGGTATCTAAATCGCCATAAGCCGACATGGCCAAGGTACGAGGAATAGGGGTTGCCGTCATCACAAGTTGATGCGGTGTCATGCCATTGAGACCTTTGTTTCGTAGCGCCAAACGCTGATCGACGCCAAAACGGTGTTGTTCATCAATAATCACTAAACCCAATTTGGCAAATTGTACATTGTCTTGAAATAAAGCATGTGTGCCGACCACTAAATTGGCTGAACCATCTTGAATACATTGTTCTGCCGCAGCTCGAGCTTTACCTTTTTGTTTACCGGAAAGCCAAGACACGGTCAGTCCCATCGGCTCAAACCATTTTTTGAAATTTAGATAATGTTGTTCGGCCAAAATTTCTGTCGGCGCCATCATGGCCACTTGCCAACCTTCCTCAAGCGCATGACAGGCTGCCACACCTGCAACCAAGGTTTTACCTGCACCCACATCGCCTTGTACGAGTCGAAGCATAGGTTTGTTCTTTTTCAGATCGACCGCAATTTCTTTGGACACACGTTTTTGTGCGCCGGTCATTTCAAATGGCAGTGTACTTAAAAGTTGTTTGGTGAAGTTCTTACTTGTAGAGAATGACGGTGCTTCGATTTGTTGAATATAAGCACGGCGGCTGAGCAAACTGACCTGATGGGCAACCAATTCTTCGAAAATTAAACGTTGCTGTGCAGGATGAGAACCTTGGCTGAGTTGCAACATATTGGCATCGACAGGGGGATGATGAATATAGTCCAAAGCCTGTTTTAGTGCATAGCCATTGGTGAATTTTTCTGGCAGTAATTCAGGTAAGTCATCACTATATAACTGTAGTGCTTGTTTGACATATTCACGCAGTTTGGACTGCGTTAAGCCTTCGGTTGCGGGGTAAATCGCAGTGAGTTGGGTTTGTGGTAAAGGCGTGTGTTCAGTAATCACCTGTAGTTCAGGATGATACATTTCTAAGCCACGAGCACCAACACGGACTTCACCAAAAATCCGTAAACGATTCCCTGGTTTCACCCGATCAGTAATGCCTTTGTAAATATGGTAAAAACGTAAAGTAACTTTGCCACAATCGTCATCCAGTAGGGCGGCCATCGATTTGCGCTTACCGGGAGGAAAGTCGATACTTTTGACAGTGCCTTCCAGTAAATAACTGCGCCCCACGGTCAATTGGTTCATGGGGATGATCGTGCTACGATCTTCATAGTCGCGTGGCAGATGAAACAAAAGATCATCTGTTGTGAAAATATTTAGTTTTTCAAGTAAAGCAGCGGCGGCATTGCCAACCCCTTGCAATTGATGGACGGCAGCCATGTCCCCTCAACTTCGGTTTATATGATCTAAATGGATCAGTTCTGAGAATAGGTCGTTTGATGCATATTCTATTTATCGGTTATGGTAAAACATCGCAACGTGTTGCTAAACAATTATTTCAGCAAGGTCACCAAATTACCACAGTGAGTCGTAGTGCGAAAGAGGATGATTTTGCAGAACATTTAATCCAAGATGTTCACCAACTGGATTTATCGCAGGTTCAACCGATTGATGCTGTCTATGTTCTTTTGGCTCCTGCACATCATGCTCAATTCAATGCTGTGGATGCTTATCGATACACTTATGTCGATTCTGTACAGCCGATTGTTCAAGCATTAGCAAGTCATCCAATACAACGTTTAATCGTGGTGTCGTCCACTCGTGTCTATGGTGAGCATGCGGGGGAGCGCATTGATGATGACACTGTGCCACAACCGATCGATGAGCAGGGGATGCTGTTACTCGAAATGGAGCATTGCTACTCACAAGCATTTCCTACTGAATGCGTGATCGTACGTCCATCAGGGATTTATGGCACATCGACAACACGAATGCAGAAATTGGCCGAAACGACTCATCGCTATCCCAATATTCATTGGTCCAATCGAATACATATCGATGATTTGACAAAATTTCTGTGTCATCTACTCCACGTGGAACATCCTGAAAAATCATATATTTGTACTAATAACCAACCTCAACCTTTACATGAGCGAATCTTGGATTTGCAAAGAGCTATGCATTTACCCGAATTGGTTTTAGGGAGTGAAGTAGAAACAGGTAAAAAGCTTTATGCAACGCGGATGATGGAGAGTGGTTTTAAGTTGGAGTGTTGAGTTTTTTGGGGTATTTAGATTTTGAATTTAAATAATTATTGAGTTTATTTGATAAAAACAAATAGTGCTTTAATATTTATTTATAAAGAATAATTCAATTCAGTTAACTATAAGGGGATTTATGTCGAGCTATATTGATTATATTAAGCTTTCCACAAGTGCTATTTGTGATGCTGTCATGACCTTTGATCAAGCACGTTCTGCTGAAAAAATGATGGGATGGGAATATATGGGAGAAGATAATTCTGCTTGGAAGGAAGGCCCTTATTTGTCATTGGGAGCAAATCAGAAAGATATGGATAGGAGCCAGCCATATTGTATGAGATCAAGTATTTATATGCGTGCAATAGCAGGAGTTGTTTTAGATAATCAATTTCATAATACGGGGAAAACACAGATACCTACATCAAAGCTTGAACCGCATCAATCGAGGGTTGAGCCTGTAATATCAAAGTTGATTATGATTGAACAATTTGAAATTTTTAAAGATTTTATGGTTTCGTGTGATGGTCCATATAATAAGAAACAAGTAGCAAAATGGGAGGGGAAGCTTCCAAATGATATTTTGAATGAAATATCAAGTTTAACAATAAGAAGAAATGCATTAACTCATGACATTGATTATGAACTTCCAACGATGAAAGAGGCTGTAGAGTTTTTTTATGCTTTAAGATACATAGTAAATAATTACTTTAATTTTTCTTCTGAAAAAAATGAAGATTCCAAAATTTAAAGCTCATTATCTCTAATGAACAGAGACAAGCCTTTTACAACTTGTCCCTGATTTTGCTCATCTTCTTCCGCTTTTATGGCGAAAAAATCAGAACTGTTTATTTTTTCTTACGTTTCAAGCGCTTTTTAGCTTGTTCCGCAGCAACTTTATCAAGTGCTTCTTTTAACTCTTCATCACTAAAGGTTGTAATGTGCTGCAACATTTGCAGGGTCACATCATCCAAAACGAGGTTGGCATATTGCGCAACATTTTGGAAATTTTCATCAAACACAATGGCGTTGTTTTCATTGGTGCTGATATAACCTTGTTGGGTTAAGACTTTAATAAAGCTTTGGAATAAGGCCTTATCAAAGAACTCTGGCGAGTTAAATTCATACAACACAGATAGACGTTGACCAACCAAGTGACTGAGTTCTTCAACCTGACGCGTTGAGATATTACCCGAACCACGTTGTGTGATTAAAGCCAAAGTCATGTAGTAACGCTCTAGACTTTGCATCACGGGTGCAGCCAAGACTACTAACTGATTGTGCTGCTCTGAGTTAGGCGCAGGGGAGATCAGGTTGCCTTCTGCATCTTCAGAAATTAGCTTGGCTTTAATCAGTACTCCTGCGTACGCACAGATCTGATCTTTAAGCTCTTCATTATTCCATTTGAGGAATAACTCAGCTTTTAAGAACGGATACAGTGTACGAATGACATTAATCAAATCACCACGGCGAATAGAACCATTATGTTCAACCAAAGCGGCAATGAGTGATGGCAAAATAAATGCGTGCAGGATGTTGTTACGGAAGTAGGTTAACAACACCGCTTGATTATCAGCAATGGCAATAATATCGCCAAGGACATGATTAACACGTTTAATCAGCTTGAGTTTTAAACCATAAGCAATGATTTCTTTACCTGACAGCGGTGTCACTTGCATGCGCTCATCGTAAGGTAAGGCAGTTAAAAGATCGCGATAGGTATCTAACTGCTTAATGCAAATCTCTTCATCTAAAGTGTGTTTAGATGTTGCCAATAAAATCAGTGAAAGCAATGAAACTGGGTTCACCACTGCTGCACGGTTAATATTTTCTAAAATCACGTGTGCAGAACTGTTAATGGCATCCGAAACTTCTGGCGGAATTGGATCGTCATTCTTCTCGATTTTGATGTTGCTTGCATTGTGCTTTTTCAGCATATCATCAAGGAAAACTGGCTCACCAAAGTTCAAATGAACTTTACCGAAAATACGTTCGATCTTACGCAGAGTTTTCATAATCCCAATGATCGATTCGCCTTCTTTCGGCTTACCATTCATTTCGCCAACGTAGGTCGCACCTTCCATTAAACGCTCATAACCAATATAGGTCGGTAAGAACACGATTGGTTTGGCTGGATTGCGTAAATGACCATGGACAGTCATGGCGAGCATGCCGGTCTTCGGTGGTAATAAACGACCAGTACGTGAACGACCACCTTCGATGAAGTATTCGAGCGGCGTATTACGTGCCAAAATACTATAGAGGTATTCTTTAAAAACAGTGGTGTAGAGACCATTGCCACGGAATGAACGACGAATAAAGAATGCACCGCCACCACGTAAAATTTGCCCGACAAATGGCATGTTTAAGTTATCGCCCGCAGCAATGTACGGCACCATCAAGCCACGTTTATAGATCACATATGACAATAATAAATAGTCGATATGGCTACGATGACATGGGGTATAAATGATCTCGTAGTCTTTGGCCAGTTCACGAACGGTACTGAAGTTATGTACTTCTACACCATCGTAAAGCTGTGTCCACAGACGAGTCAGGGCTAAGTCAGCAAAACGTACTGTTGATGCAGAATAGTCAGAAACGATTTCATTTAAATAACCAATCGCACGACGTTCAGCTTCGACCATGCTGATTTTACTGCGAATGCTTTCACGACGAATCGCATCTTGCACATCCGTAGATTTGATCAGGCCATGCATCACATTACGACGGTCAGATAAATCCGGCCCCAAAACCACTTCACGCTGTGCATCTAAATAATCATTCAGTGTGCTGACAATATAAGTCGCAGGTGACAGGTTCGGATGTGTAGTTTTGGCATATTCAACCAAACGACGCAAAGACTGTGGCTCATGGAATTCGAGGTACGATTGACGACCGTGCAAACCAATATTGACCAGCTGCTTCACTTTGCTTGGTGTAGACCATGTATCGGTAAATAATAATTTAAACCAAGAATCTTCTTTATCGGGTTCACGGCCCCACAGCACGGTTACAGGAACGAGCTCAACATCCGCATCAGGATTTTTTTCCAAAACCTCAATTAAACGTAATAAACGAGGTGGAAAGGCATGTGGCGGTGGATTGAGTAAATTGTCTTCATCATGATGTTGTAAAAACACCACAGAGGCTTTTTCTGTTTGCGTACCCACTGTCATTGGGTCGAGTGCAGGGTGTAGCTTTAAACGACGGGTTTCACCATCGACAATTAAAGCATTACTCCGTGAATGATTTTGCAGAACGTAGCAGGTAATTTTCGTTGTCTGTACGCCGGTATCTGTATCGGTTTCAGTCACTACAGGTTCTACAGGGACTTCACCTAAAACATGCGGTGTTACCACAAGGTCAAGCAGTTTACTCGAAAGCTTTCGATACATCTGACCAAAGCCGCTCTTGGACATACAAACTCCTACTTTTCATGACCAAACCACAGAGATTCTGAGGGGAATCTATTCTGCGTAATTGTACTTAAAAACTGTATGTCATTTTCTGACAAATTGCATAGATATTGTAAGATTTTATCGTTAAAAAACGTATTTTTAGCAGTTATATTGCATCAGCAAGGTGACAGATCAGTCAGCGAATCTTTAGGGTTTTAGTCTGGATTTATGGCAAAATGGAAAATATATTTCAACATCTGTTGATGTTGCCTGCGTTAGCTTAATCCCGAATGATAGATAGGTTTGTTATGAATGCCTTAACACAAGAGTTGGTTGATTTACTCAGCCTTGAAAAATTAGAAGAAAATATTTTTCGTGGGCAAAGCCGAAATTTGGTCGGGAAACGTGTCTTTGGCGGACAGGTTTTAGGTCAGGCGCTACGTGCGGCATCTTATACGACAGATCGACCTGCTCATTCTTTACATGCCTATTTCTTATTTGGCGGTGATATCAGTGCACCGATCATTTATGAAGTGGATCGTATTCGCGATGGACGCAGTTTTGTGAGTCGTCAGGTTCGTGCGATTCAACATGGTAAAACCATTTTTATGTGTATGGTGTCATTTGCAGAGCAAGAAGAAGGGTTGAACTACCAAGTTGCAGAGCCAGAATATCCAGCTGTAGAGGATTTAAAATCTGAAGCTGAGCTAAAACGAATGATGGTGGAGTTTGTCCCTGAAAACGTCCGTGCGTCTTTTATGCGCGACCGTCACGTAGAAATTCGCCCGATTGATCCACAAAACCCGTACCAACCGCAGCCTGCTGCGCCATCGTATGCACACTATATTCGCACCCATGATACGATTGCTGCCGATGTTGATGACATCTCTTTACATCAGGCTATTGCGGCATTCTATTCAGACTTTACGCTGATGACGACTGCACTACGTCCACATGGTTTAAGTTATTTATCACCAAGTTTGCAGTGTGCGAGTATTGACCATGCCATGTATTTCCATAAGCCATTCCGTGTGGATGAGTGGATGCTTTATGACATGGATGCCACCGTCAGTGCTAGTTCACGTGGTCTAAATTTCGGTCGCATGTGGCAAAACGGTGAGTTGGTCTGTAGTACGACACAAGAAGGCTTGATCCGTTTACGCGAAATTGAAACCCAATAAGTTTTGAGCACTATGTGTTAAGTCGTAAAAGCTGAATACTGGAAAAAACCGAATCTTCTGATTCGGTTTTTTTATGTCCGTCAATTTTGGGTTATGCAACTACTCACGGAATCGAGTTATCTTATTAGGGTGCAGTACAAGTTGAATGGAGCTGAATTCGTGCTTTGCAGAATTGTAGCAGTACATGTGACAAAAAATTCCTCGATTCCCGGTGGGTCGCATGGCATAGTGCCTGAATAAAGGATGATAAATGCAAGGCACAATGAGCTTAAATACGCAGATTTTAATTGCCGCAATATTGGGTGTGGCATTTGGCTTTTTATTAATTCAGTTTCCAGAGACGCAGTTTTTGTCTGCCAGCCTGTATGGCTTGGGGATTGCCAGTAGTATTTTTATTGGCTTGCTGAAAATGATCTTGGTTCCGTTGATCTTTAGTTCGATTGTGGTGGGGGTATCGAATTTACAAGCGGGTGGTCAGCTGAGTCGAACGTGGAAAATTACCTTAGCGTGCTGTGTCACTACCACAACTTTGGCACTGATCTTGGGTCTAGCATGCGCGCATATTTTTAAAGTCGGGCAGGGCGTGGACATCGTCATGTTCCAAGATGCAATGCAACAGCATCAGAGCCCTGACACCCTCACAGCAGGTTCATTCTTTACCAATTTTATTCAAAATACACTGATTAATCCGTTTAAAGCCTTTAGTGATGGCAACGTACTCGCAGTCGTGGTGTTTTCACTATTTCTCGGTGTGGCCTTGGTCAAAGGCGGTGAAAAGTTCCGAAGTGTGAGAAAGCTCAGTCAGCAATTTTTCGACATCATGATGATGATCATCGGCTGGGTGATGACGCTTGCACCGATTGGTATTTTTGCATTATTGGCTAAATTGATTGCTACCGAAGATATTTCGGTGTTGAGTCGCCTCGCGGAGTTTGCTGCGGTGGTCACGGGCACGACGATTTTCCATGGGGCAGTGGTGTTACCTCTGCTGCTATGGATTTTTGGGAAAATGAGCCCACTGACATTTTTTAGAGGAACACGAGCTGCCTTAATCACTGCTTTTGCAACTAGTTCAAGTTCAGCAACGATGCCACTGTCGATGAAATGTGCGCAGGAAAATTTAGGCGTACGTCCTCAAACAGCAGGTTTTGTGATTCCATTGGGCACACAGTTGAATATGGATGGTACAGCGCTGTATGAAGCTGCTGCTGCCTTGTTTATTGCCAACTTGATGGGCTTAGATTTAACCTTGGGTCAGCAGTTAATTGTCTGTGCAACCGCCATGATTGCGTCACTCGGCGCGCCGGGTATTCCAAGCGCTGGAATGGTGACGATGATTATGGTTTTACAATCAGTCGGACTCCCTGCAGAAGCGATTGCGATATTGCTGCCGATAGATCGACTCTTAGATACGGTACGGACTGTGGTGAATGTACAGGGTGATATGATGATTAGCGTGGTGGTTGATCGTCATACGCGAGATGTAGATGAACCTGCGTTGTCGAATTAAGCAGATAAAGAACTAAAATGTGGGTTGTAGACGATCTCCCACAGATGCCCATCTAAGTCTTGAAAATAGCCTGTATAACCACCGTAAAACGTGGGCTGTGCGGGGTTAATTGTTTTTGCACCTGCGCGTTGGGCTTGGTGCATGATTTGATCGACGGCTGCGGGACTGTTGACGTTATGACCAAGAGACATTTGAGTTGGACAAAATACTGATGTATTGATGTCTGTGTCATGACTAAGGCTATCTTGCGGCCAGAGTGCGAGCTTTAAACCGTGTTGTAAATCAAAAAATGCCACAGCGCCATGTTCAAATTCAGTCCCAATAATCCCTGCGCTATTTAGACCTAAACCCTCCTGATAAAACGCAAATGCAGCATGTAAATCATTCACGGCCAGTGTAATGACGGAGATGTGAGCGTGCATGGAGATGCTCCTGAACGATGTATTTTTATTTTAGGATGAGGCTGAATATAAATGCATTTTAAAGAGAATAGGGAGTTCGGAATAACTGTACTTTAAACATCGAACTTATGATCCTATCCATCTTGAGTGTGTTGATTGCGCAATAAAAAAAATGGAGCGTAATGGATGTGAGCACAAAGAAAAGCAGGGCGAACCCTGCTTAATACAGATTTTAAATGGTGTTTTAAGCAACTTTCAGTGCGGCACGCTTTGCAGCAGGAGAGTTGTCGAGGTAAGCAATCGCATCTTCAGTTTTCGCTTCATGCACAGGATCGTACCAAGGCATTAAATACCCCAATTGCTGCGACACTAACCAAAGCGGATGTGGCAATAAGCGATTGTCTTTTTGCGCGATACGCGCCCATTCACGCCAAATCCACGGTTTATATACGGCAGGTTTAATCGATGCATAGCGCGAGTCTTGCTGCATGATATGTGCAGCACCATCGACCCATAGACCAAGTACGGCAGCAATCACAATCACACTTTGATAATAGCGAGAAATATAGCCCCCACCAAGGTGACGATACAAATCAAAGGCCACGGTACGATGCTCTATTTCTTCTGCACCATGCCATTTTACTAGATCGAGCATATTCGGATCAGCACCGAGGTGTTCCCACTCTTTATTATATAAAGCATATTTGCCTAGTACACAGGTCATGTGCTCAACTGTTGCAATTACCCCTAAACGAAAGAGATCCCATTGATGATCCAAAGCTTTAGGTACGTTGAGCCCTAGAGGTTGGTCCGCAAGCAGTTTGCCAAAGAGAAAGTCCATGATCTCAAGGTTGCGTTGAATACTGATATTGCGCTGAGATAAGTATTCTTTATTAGCAGAGTTATGTGCCTGAGCATGCATGGCTTCTTGGCGGATAAATGCTTTAACGTCCTCTGCTAGTTTTTCATCTCTAATTTGTGGCAATACTTTGTTATACAGACGGCAAAACCAAAACTCACCAGCCGGTAAGATCATATTAATTTCATTAATAAAATAGCTGACAAAAGGTTGGTTAGGCACCCAGTCAACTTGAGTATCTTGCCACTCAAATTTCACTTTGCGTGGCTTAATTTTATATTCGATTGATGATCCAAGTTTTGTGTTTCTCAAGCGGGAGAGTAATTTCATGACCTATCCTTGTTTTTATGTGATCGAGTGCACATCTGATGTATTCAGTATCCAAAAAAAATCCTGCATTGTGATTAGCAATACAGGACATTTCATTATCTTCAGATGATACTTTTTGTCAGACAATCATCCTTGCGCTGACTTTAAAAATAATGGATTAGTGGTCTGATTTTTTGTCTTCAGCTTGGGGTAAATCTTCAGATGTAGTGTGGAAGTCATTGAATGCTTCCGCGTCCACATCGATTTCAATATCATCTTCCGATGCTTCAGGTATGCTGTCGAGATCAAACTCTGTGGATTGCTCTAGAGTGAAGTTTAGACGACCCGCCATGACACTCGCTAACTCTTCTAAACCTTGTTTATTCAATGATGAGAACAATTGGATAGAGAAGTTCAGCTTCATTTTTTTCAATGCCGCTTTCACTTCTTGTAGTGCTTTAGAGGCTGGGCCACGGTTTAATTTATCTGATTTGGTGAGCAGTACATGTACGAACAATTTACGTGAATGTGCCCATTCCAACATCATGACGTCAAAGTGTTGTAGTGGATGACGGATATCCATCAACAGCACAAGACCTTGTAAACTTTCACGGTGTATCAGATAGTTTTCTAGCTCTTTTTGCCACACGATTTTCATTGCTTCAGGTACAGCGGCATAACCATAACCCGGTAAGTCGACCAAACGCTGATCAGGATTTCCTAAACTGAAAAAGTTGATCATTTGGGTACGACCCGGTTTTTTCGACGCACGTGCCAATTGTTTTTGGTTAGTGAGCGCATTAATGGCACTCGACTTACCCGCATTAGAGCGGCCAGCAAAGGCAATTTCATAGCCGGTATCTTCAACGCAGAGGTTGAGTTTAGGCGCACTCATTAAGAACTCAGCTTTGCGTAGCCAGTTGAGCGAGCGCACAGCATATTCAGTAATCGCAGAGTCTACTTTTTTCTCATAAGTAATCTTTTGCTTCGGCGCATTGGCCGCTTTACTGTTTCGTGATTTTCCTCTGTGCTGATGCATAACCCAACTTCAATAACTGATTTAACAACACGCATTATAAAGGAAGTCGGGCAGGCAAGCGAATTTTGTCGCAGGCAAAGTGAAATTAGAGATTGATCATTTGAATTGGAGATTGTGTTGTAAATTTAGATGCGCTGCTTGGTTGTAAAACATCGGCAAGTTTGTACTGATCGAGACTTTGATAAAACTGTTCTAAAGCTTGGTCTAAGAGGCTTTTTAAACCACACTGACTGCGTAGTACGCAGGGTGGGTCATTGCATTCTACTATCTGGTGATGGCCTTGCAGAATTCGTACGATTTGACCGAGCTGAGCGTCAAGTGCTTCAGGGTTTAAGCGAATGCCGCCACCTTTGCCGCGGCTGGTGATTAACCAGTTTTGTTTTGCCATAAAATGCACAATTTTCACCAAGTGATTACGCGAAACAAGCAGGTCTTCTGCAATTTCAGCAATGTTATAAGGCACATCACGAGGGCGTGCGATATAGAGCAAAATGCGTAATGCATAATCGGTGAATTTATTGAGTTGCATGATAATACTGTGAGTCTGAGAGAAATAAATAAGGGCTAGTCTAGCATAACTAAACTAACCCTTTGTATTTCAGGTGAATAGCTTAGTTAGTGTTTTACACCACCAGTGCCGAAAGCTTCGCTGTGAATATTGCTAGCAGGAATACCACGAGCAATTAAAGCTTTCTGTTGTTCAGCCATAAATGGCATTGGACCGCAAAGGTAATAATCCGCATTGATCGGTAACAGTGCAGTATCCATGCTGCCTAAGTCTAGACGACCAGCAGCATCATAATCTTCACCTAATTTATCATTAGCATGAGGGAACTCATACGCTGTAAAAGTGCTAAGACGTGGGTATTTTGCTTCCAAATCCTGAATGTGTTTATGCATTGCATGCACTTGTTTGCTACGGCAGGCATGGATAAAGGTTACAGGTTGTGGCATGTCTAAAGTCACCAACTGATTCAGCATCGCAATCATTGGTGTTAGACCTACACCACCACTGATAAAGACATTGCGTTTTTGTGAATCAATCAGGAAGAAATTACCTGTTGGTGCAGACACTTCGATTTCTGAACCGATCTCCAAGCCATGCAGTGTATTTGATACCCAACCTGGAACCAAGTCACCTTTCTGATCTTCACGTTTTACAGAGATACGTAAGTAGTTGTCTTGTGGGCTGGTAGACAGTGTATATTGACGTGGTTGTTTTAGACCCAGCTCATCGACCAATACACGTACAGAGATGTACTGACCTGCTTCATATTTTGGTAAATCACCACCATCAGAAGGCTCAAGGTAGAATGAGGTGATTTCATCACTTTCAGCCACTTTTTTCGCGATTTTGAAATTACGCCAACCTAACCAACTGCCTTTAGTTTGCTGATGTTGCTCATAAATCGCTTTTTCAGTGCTGATAAACAAGTCTGCCAATTGTCCATATGCTGCTGCCCAAGCTGCAATCAGTGGATCTTCCATTGAAATGCTTAATACTTCACTGATCGAGTGCAGCAAATTTTCGCCGACAATATTATAGTCTGGAGCTTGAATGTTAAGACTCACATGTTTATGCGCAATTAATTCTACAACTGGTAAAAGTACAGATGGGTCCTCAATATTTTCAGCATAAGCCAATACAGCACCCGCCAAAGCTTGTGCCTGAGCACCGCTGCGCTGATGTCCCATGTTAAAGGTTTCTTTGAGGTGAGGGTTATTGCCCAACATACGATTATAGAAGTAACCAGTCAGCGCGACACCATTTTCACGTAGAACAGGAACAGTAGCTTTTACTAGGTCAATTTGCTGCGGAGTCATAGCTGATCTCTCATGGCTGTTATTTATAAGATGTATTTAAAATACATTTTTAAATACATCCGCGCAATACATGTTTTAGTAAAAACCATAAAAAAAATATGGGATATTAAAATATCCCATAAATTCAGCATAGATAATCGTAATGGCGAATTATTTTTTACCAAACAGTGAACCTAGCAAACCGCGTACGATTTTCTGACCTGTCGACCCACCCAAGCTGCGTGCAGCACTTTTTGCAAAAGTTCCTACCGTGTCTTGAATCAGTTTTTCACGTTGTTTGGCTGAACGCTCAGCTTCTTTTTGTTGTTCGCGTGCAAGTCGTTCTTGTTCACGTGCTTGCTGTTTGGCGAGTGCATCTGCTTCTTTGGCTTGTTGTTTGGCTAACGCTTCTTGTTCTTTGGCTTGTATTTTATCTTGTTCCGCTTGGACGGCTTGTTGTTGGCGCTCCGCCACTTTATTTTGTAAAAGTTCATAGGCACTTTCACGGTCTGCTTCGGTGTCATACACGCCTGCAACAACGCTATTTGTCATGAGTGCTTTGCGTTCTTCTACAGCAATTGGGCTAAATGATGAGTAGGGTGGCATCACCCAAGCACGTTCAACGATTTGTGGTGTGCCTTGTTCATCTAAACAGCTAATTAATGCTTCACCTACAGCCAGTTCCGTAATTACTTGATCGACTTTAAACGCAGGATTGGCTCGAAAAGTATCTGCTGCCGTCTTGACCGCTTTCTGATCTTTGGGGGTAAATGCACGTAGGGCATGTTGAACACGGTTACCCAGTTGTCCTAAAACACTCTCAGGTAGGTCAAGTGGATTTTGCGTTATAAAGTAAATGCCGACCCCTTTAGAGCGAATCAGACGAACCACTTGTTCAATCTTTTCTTGTAAAGCAGGGCTGGCATTATCAAATAATAAATGTGCTTCATCGAAGAAGAACACCAGTTTGGGTTTATCCATATCTCCAACTTCGGGCAATTGTTCAAATAGTTCTGACAGCATCCAAAGTAAGAAAGTCGCATAGAGCTTAGGGGTATTCATTAACTTGTCGGCTGCGAGCAGGTTGATGTTGCCACGACCTTGCTCATCCGTTTGAATGAAATCCATGATATTGAGCGCAGGCTCACCAAAAAACTTGTCACCACCTTGATCTGCCAATGCGAGCAAATTACGTTGAATTGCACCTAAGCTTGCAGGTGATAAATTGCCATATTCATTTTTAAATTCTGCTGCATGTTCACTGACGTAGCTGATCATGGCTTTTAAGTCTTTAAAGTCGATGAGCAATAAGCCCTGATCATCGGCAATACGAAAGACCGCAGATAGCACACCTTCTTGCGTGTCATTTAAGTTGAGAATTCGGGCAAGGAGAAGTGGACCAATTTCAGAAATGGTGGTGCGAATAGGATGTCCTTGTTCACCAAACAAATCCCAAAACACCACAGGGGAGGCAGCAAAAGGAATGCTCTCGATATTTAAACTTTTAATTCGTTCGTCAAACTTAGGATTGCTTTCACCTGCTTTGGCAAGGCTAGAAACATCCCCTTTGGCATCGGCTAAAAATACAGGTACACCCAGCCGAGAAAAACTTTCTGCCAACACCTTCAACGTCACAGTCTTACCAGTACCTGTGGCCCCAGCAATCAAACCATGGCGGTTTGCAAATTGTGAATGAAGCACCACATCCTGTGTGGTGTCTTGTGTTTTTTTGCCAATAATAATTGGTGTACCCATAGATGTTCCTGTATTTATTCGAGTTGCTGTTTATTTAAATGTTGTAGTGCATTTTCTATATCTTGTATTAAATCTGCAGGATGTTCTAGTCCTATACAAAAGCGAACCAGTAAGCCGGTTTGAATATGTGAATGTTCGAGTACACGCATATCTTTTAAGTTATATAACATGACTAAACTGACTGGGCCACCCCAGCTAAAACCGAGTTTAAATAGTTTCAGCGCATCGCAAAAACGGCGTACATCTTGCAAGCTATATTTTTCATTAAATACCACGCTGACCAAGCCGGCACTGTGTTGTTCTGTACAAATTTCTTTCCAATACTGATGTCCTGCGGAAGCTTCATCAGCAGGATGTAAAACCTGTACAAAGGCTGGTTGCTGTTTTAGCCAATTTAATAAAGTTAAAGCACTTTGTGACTGGTGTTCATAGCGCAGGCGCATAGAAGCCAGACTGCGTTGTACTTGCGCGGCGTCATCACCAGAGATACTAATGCCTTGAATGGCGTGCGCACGAAACAGTTTGTGATGAAGCTTTTTATCTCGTGTAATTACTGAACCCATCAAAATATCCCCGCCGCCACTTGGGTATTTGGTCAAGGCATGCACACTGATATCGACACCCAGGTGCTCAGCACTAAAATCAAAAGCATTAAAGGCAAGTCCAGCGCCCCACGTATTGTCCAGTGCAGTGAGAATGTTCTGCGCTTGAGCTTTTTTGACCAAGCCGACTAAATCTGGAAACTCTAAAGTGACAGAACCCGCCGCTTCTAACCAGATAAGCTTGGCTTGCGCTGAAGGGCTAAATGAATCGACATCAATAGGGTTATAAACCTTGACCACGATGCCATAGCGGGTTTCTAAATTGCGTAAATGGTCCATATTTGGGCCATAGATATTATCTGCGACCCACACTTCATCCCCTTGACTTAAAAAACATGAATTGACCAAATTAATTGCAGATAAACCGCTTGGTGCGAGTAAGTGATACAAGCCACCTTCAATCTGAGCAAGCTGATCACCTAGGGTGAATGTTGTGGGGGTACCATGTGTGCCATAGCTATAGTCATAATCATCAGTCCAATGGCGATTAAATAGCGCATCTGTATTTTCGAAAATTATAGTGGATGCACGAAACAGGGGAGGTTGAACACTATTGATGTATTGCGGTGCCTTTCTTGGTGCATGAATGAGTTCGGTTTGAGGATTCTTTTTCACGTGGCGCTCTGAAATGATCAAAATAATAATGAATGTTCAAAAGAATACGACTAAAACGCATGGATTTACGATGCTTTTGTATAGAAAATTAAGTGAAAAGCAAAGTTGGCTTCATTCTTGCAAAACCGATATCAGAGCAACAACAATAGGTTTAGCGCATGAAGTCGCATTTAAAAGTACATTATTTTCAGCATATTGCTGGCGAAGGGTTCGGCAGTTGTTATGAATTTTTAAAACAGCATCAGGCCAAAATTACGGCCACAGAATTCTTTGCATTACCTGTCGATCAAGCCTTAGATCTCGAGGCTTTGCCGCATGTTGAAGATGTCGATTTACTTATCATTATGGGTGGAACCATGAGCGTAAATGATGAGGCAAATTTCCCATGGTTAAAAATAGAAAAACGTTGGCTGCGACGCTATTTAGCCATCGGTAAACCCGCAATCGGCCTTTGTTTAGGTGGGCAATTGATTGCTAATGCTTTGGGTGGTGCGGTGAGTCGAAATGCACAACAAGAATTGGGTTGGACGACCATCCGTAAGGTCGCTAACGTACCGCATGGCTGTTTCAAACTACCTGAAGAGTTTAAAGTCATGCAGTGGCACAGTGAAACATTTGAAATTCCCAAAGGAGCGGTATTACTGGCGGAAAATGATGCATGTCGTAATCAAATGTATCAAATTGGACAAAATGTTTTGGGCTTTCAATTTCATCCTGAAATTACCCCTGAAGTACTCGATTTATTTTTGGAAAATGATGAAGAGTTGGCATTTTTTTCAGGAACACATGTACAGCCAGTACATGATCTGCGGAAAAGCGCAAAAAACAAATTTATTGAGGGAAATCAAATACTAAACCAAGCAATAGAGTATGTATTAAGAAAAAATGCCTGTTGATTAAAAGTTAAGCAATTGATCTTGCATAAAAAATGAAAAATATAAGAAAAACAGCAAAAGGGATTTGCTTATGCATTAAACAATAGCTATAATGGGCGACCCTTTGATGAAGGGGGTTAGCTACGAATAAAGTAGTTAACATCGTGACAGTCACGGCATCGATCGTGACCTTAGTGATATTTCACTGCTCTTGACACTTGCCTCTTTTAAAGTGGGGTGAGATGCGTCAAGGGTGATTCTTTATATATTTGGCTTGGAGTTAACTGGTATGTCTAACCAGAGAATTCGTATCCGTCTTAAGTCTTTTGATCACCGTTTAATTGATCAATCAGCTCAAGAAATCGTAGAAACAGCAAAACGTACTGGTGCACAAGTTTGTGGTCCAATCCCGATGCCTACACGTATCGAACGTTTTAACGTTTTAACATCACCACACGTTAACAAAGATGCGCGTGACCAATACGAGATCCGCACTTACAAACGTTTGATCGACATCGTTCAACCTACAGATAAAACTGTTGATGCATTGATGAAGTTAGATCTTGCAGCTGGTGTTGATGTTCAGATCGCTTTGGGTTAAGGCTTTCGGTTAATTAACGCTCTAAGTTAATTAGGCCGCTTTTTTAGAGGTTTATGCACATGGCTATTGGTTTAGTCGGTCGCAAGTGCGGTATGACACGTATCTTTACAGATGCTGGTGTTTCTGTACCTGTAACAGTGATTGAGGTTGATCCTAACCGCATCACACAAATCAAAACGCTTGAAACTGATGGTTATCAAGCGATTCAAATCACTACTGGTGAACGTCGCGAATCTCGCGTAACTAATGCTCAGAAAGGTCACTTTGCGAAAGCTGGTGTTGCTGCTGGTCGTCTAGTTCAAGAATTTCGCGCTACAGAAGCTGATCTTGAAGGTCGTGAAGTTGGCGGAACTATCGGTGTAGATGTGTTCACAGTGGGTCAAATCGTTGACGTTACTGGTACATCTAAAGGTAAAGGTTTCCAAGGTGGTGTTAAGCGTTGGAACTTCCGTACTCAAGACGCTACACATGGTAACTCTGTATCTCACCGTGTTATCGGTTCTACAGGTCAAAACCAGACTCCTGGTCGCGTGTTCAAAGGCAAAAAAATGCCTGGTCACTTAGGTGCTGAACGTGTAACTACACAGGGTCTTGAAATCGTTGCTATCGACGCAGAACGTTCAGTTCTAGTTGTTAAAGGCGCGGTTCCTGGTGCTACTGGTGGCGACGTTACTGTTCGTCCTACTATCAAGGCCTGAGGGGAAATAACGTGAATTTAAATACTGTTTCCGGCTCTGCTGTTGAGTTATCTGAAGTTGCGTTTGGTCGTGATTTTAACGAAGCTCTTGTACACCAAGTTGTTACAGCTTACTTAGCTGGTGGTCGTCAAGGTTCTAAAGCGCAAAAATCACGTGCTGACGTTTCTGGCGGTGGTAAAAAACCTTTCCGTCAAAAAGGTACTGGCCGCGCTCGTGCTGGTTCTATTCGTAGCCCAATCTGGGTTGGCGGTGGTAAAACTTTTGCT
Source organism: Acinetobacter sp. YH12064 (assembly GCF_013419735.1). NCBI lineage: Bacteria > Pseudomonadati > Pseudomonadota > Gammaproteobacteria > Moraxellales > Moraxellaceae > Acinetobacter > Acinetobacter sp. YH12064. Next base: position 54,015 of record NZ_VOZP01000003.1, on the reverse strand, counting down.
GCTCGTCCACAAGATTGGTCTCAAAAAGTAAACCGTAAAATGTATCGCGGTGCTATGCAATGCATCCTGGCTGAGCTTGTTCGTCAAGATCGCCTTGTTTTAGTTGAAGAGATTGCTGTTGCAGCTCCAAAAACTAAAGAATTGCTTGCAAAACTTAACGACTTGAATGCACCTCGTGCATTAATCGTTACAGATGCTGTTGATGAGAACTTGTATCTTGCTGCTCGCAACATTCCACACGTTGATGTGGTTGATGCTGCTGCAATCGATCCTGTTAGCTTGATCGCGTTCGATAAAGTTGTTATGTCTGTTGCTGCTGCTAAGAAAATTGAGGTAGAACTCGGATGAACAACGAACGTATCTATCAAGTCCTACAAGGACCTGTATTCTCAGAAAAAGCACAAGTTTTAGGCGAAACTGCTGGTGTTCAAGTGTTCAAAGTTGCACTAGATGCAAACAAACTTGAAATCAAAAAAGCCGTTGAGCAACTATTTGGTGTTCAAGTTGTTAAAGTTAACACAACGATCACTAAAGGTAAGACTAAACGCTTTGGTAAAACATTAGGACGTCGTTCTGATGTTAAAAAAGCATACGTCACCCTGAAAGCTGGCCAAGATGTTGAAATGGCTGACTTGGGCGATACCGCTGAAAACGCAGCGGAATAAGGACGAAAATTATGCCGATTCAAAAATGTAAGCCAACGTCTCCAGGACGTCGCTTTGTAGAGAAAGTGGTACATAACCACCTTCACAAAGGCGCGCCATATGCTCCGTTGGTTGAAGCTAAAAAACGTACTGGCGGTCGTAATAACAACGGTCACATTACAACTCGTCACGTTGGTGGTGGTCATAAACAGCACTACCGTATCGTAGACTTCAAACGTAACAAAGACAGCATCCCAGCTGTAGTTGAGCGTATTGAATACGATCCAAACCGTACAGCTCATATTGCTTTATTGAAATATGCTGACGGTGAACGTCGCTATATTATTGCACCTAAAGGCCTTCGCGCTGGTGATCAAGTTCAGTCTGGTAACGATGCTCCAATCCGTCCAGGTAACTGCTTGCCACTTCGCAACATGCCTATCGGTTCTACTCTTCACAACATCGAGCTTAAAATCGGTAAAGGCGCACAATTAGTACGTTCTGCTGGTACATCTGCTCAATTGTTGGGTCGTGACGGTTCTTACGCTATCATTCGTCTTCGTTCAGGCGAAATGCGTAAAGTACACGTTGAATGCCGTGCTGTGTTAGGTGAAGTTTCTAACTCAGAAAGCAACCTTCGTTCACTTGGTAAAGCAGGTGCATCACGCTGGCGTGGCGTTCGTCCTACCGTACGTGGTATGGCGATGAACCCAGTAGACCATCCACATGGTGGTGGTGAAGGACGTAACAAAGGTATTCAACCTGTAAGTCCATGGGGTCAAAAAGCTAAAGGGTACAAAACACGTACCAACAAGCGTACGACTAAGATGATCATTCGCGACCGTCGCGTTAAGTAACAAGTAAAGGAATCTGACAATGCCTCGTTCTCTGAAAAAAGGCCCATTCGTCGATGCGCACTTGTTCGCTAAGGTTGAAGCGGCTATCGCGGCTAATAACCGTAAGCCGATCAAAACTTGGTCGCGTCGTTCGATGATCTTACCGGATTTTGTTGGTCTAACAATTTCTGTACACAATGGCCGTAACCATGTTCCAGTGATTGTATCTGAGCATATGGTTGGTCATAAATTAGGTGAATTCGCGCCAACTCGTACCTATCGTGGTCACGGTGTTGACAAGAAGTCTAAACGTTAATAGGTGCTATGATGGAAGTAACTGCTAAATTACGCGGTGCCGCTATCTCGGCACAAAAAGCACGTTTGGTTGCAGACCTAATTCGCGGCAAATCTGTTGCGCATGCTTTAAATATCTTAAACTTCAGCAACAAAAAAGCTGCAGTTTTAGTTAAAAAAGCATTGGAATCTGCGATTGCAAACGCTGAACACAATAACAGTTTAGATGTAGACGACCTTAAAGTTTCTACGATCTACGTTGATGAAGGCATGAGCCTGAAACGTATTTTGCCACGTGCTAAAGGCCGTGCAGATCGTATTACTAAGCGTACTTGTCACATTACCGTTAAGGTAGGGGTTTGATATGGGTCAGAAGGTTCATCCAATCGGTATCCGCCTAGGTGTTGTGAAACGTCATAACGCTAACTGGTATGCGAATCCGAAACAATATGCTGAATATTTGCTAAAAGATCTTCAAGTTCGTGAGTTTTTAACTAAAAAACTTAAGAATGCGATGGTGAGCAATATTCTTATCGAACGCCCTACAGGCGCAGCTAAAGTAACTATTAGCACTGCACGTCCTGGTATCGTGATCGGTAAAAAAGGCGAAGACATTGAGAAATTACAACGCGAATTAACAGCCATTATGGGTGTTCCTGCGCAAGTAAGTATCAACGAAATCGATCGCCCAGATTTAGACGCTCGTTTAGTTGCTGAGGCAATCGCTTCTCAATTAGAAAAACGTGTAATGTTCCGTCGTGCTATGAAGCGTGCGGTTCAAAACTCTATGCGTGCTGGTGCTAAAGGTATCAAAGTAGAAGTTTCAGGCCGTCTAGGTGGTGCTGAGATTGCTCGTACTGAATGGTATCGTGAAGGTCGTGTACCTCTTCATACTCTTCGTGCTGACATCGACTATGCTACTATGCGTGCTGAGACTACTTACGGTACGATCGGCGTTAAAGTATGGATCTTCCGTGGTGAGATCTTGGGCGGCATGAAACAAGTCATGAACCCAGCTCCAGCTGAAGAACGTCCAGCTAAACGTGGCCGTGGTCGTGGTGAAGGTCAAGAGCGTCGTGGTCGTCGCAATGATCGTTCTGCTGAAAAAGGAGAATAATCCATGTTACAACCTAAACGTACTAAATTCCGTAAAGTGCAAAAAGGCCGTAACACTGGTCTAGCACATCGCGGTAGCTCAGTATCTTTTGGTACTATTGCACTTAAATCAGTTGAACGTGGTCAAATGACAGCACGTCAAATTGAAGCAGCGCGTCGTACAATCAGCCGTCGTATTAAACGTGGTGGTAAGATCTTTATCCGTGTTTTCCCAGACAAACCAATTACTGAAAAACCATTAGAAGTTCGTATGGGTAAAGGTAAAGGTTCTGTGGAATACTGGGTTTGCCAAATCAAACCAGGTAAAGTCTTGTACGAAATTGATGGTGTTAACGAAGAACTTGCTCGCGAAGCGTTTACGCTTGCTGCTGCAAAACTTCCGTTTAAAACCACTATCGTGACTCGGACGGTAATGTAATGAAAACTAATGATCTACGTGAAAAGTCGGTAGAAGAGTTGACAGCTTTGCTTGATGAGCAACAGCTTAACCAATTCCGTCTTCGTATGGCGAAAGCAACTGGTCAATTGGGTAAATCGCACGAAGTTGCGCTTACTCGTAAGACAATTGCTCGTATTAAGACCCTCCTTACCGAAAAACAGGGGAACGGACAATGAGTGAACAAACAGTTCGCACGTTAACCGGTAAAGTAGTTAGCGACAAGATGGACAAGTCTATCGTTGTTCTTATCGAACGCCGCGTTCAACACCCGTTGTATGGCAAATTAATCCGCCGTTCAACTAAATTACACGCTCATGATGAAAACAATGTTGCTAAAGTTGGCGACGTAGTAAGCATCAAAGAAAGCCGCCCAATGTCTAAAACTAAGTCTTGGACTTTAGTTGAAGTTGTTGAAGCTGCTGCTGAGTAATTAAACGTTCTTGCATCATCGGTCAATTTCGAGTACTCTTTGAGCCTTTCGAAATTGCGACCGGTGATGCTCGGTTTTGGAGTAGGGCAATGATTCAAACCGAAAGTATGCTCGACGTAGCAGACAACAGTGGTGCTCGCCGCGTACAATGTATTAAAGTACTTGGTGGTTCACATCGTCGTTATGCTTCTGTTGGCGACATTATTAAAGTTACTGTAAAAGAAGCTATTCCACGCGCACGTGTTAAAAAAGGTGACGTGATGAATGCTGTAGTTGTACGTACAAAATTCGGCATCCGTCGTGCAGATGGTTCAGTTATTCGTTTCGACGATAACGCAGCTGTTATTTTGAACAACAACAAAGCGCCGATTGCAACTCGTATTTTCGGACCAGTGACTCGTGAACTTCGTACTGAACAGTTCATGAAAATTATTTCATTGGCTCCTGAAGTTCTATAAGAGGCACTCATGGCTAAGATTAAAAAGGGCGATCAAGTAATTGTGATCGCAGGTAAAGAAAAAGGCAAACAAGGTACTGTTTTGTCTGTTTCAAATGACCGTGTTAAGGTTGAAGGCCTTAACTTGGTAACGAAGCATCAAAAGCCTAACCGAGCTACTGGCGCTGAAGGCGGCATCGTAACTCAAGAAGCTGAGCTTCATATCTCTAACGTGGCAATTTTTAATGCTACAACCCAAAAGGCTGACCGTGTTGGTTACCAAGTGATTGACGGCGTGAAAACTCGCGTATTCAAATCTAATGGTGAATCAGTGGCGGTAGCGAAGTAATAGGTTGACTAGGCAATGGCCAGACTTAAAACGCGTTACAACGACGAACTTAAGGCTCAATTAAAAGAAACATTGGGCGTTAAGAATGTGATGGATATCCCTCGCATTACAAAAATTACCATCAACATGGGTGTTGGTGCTGCATCAGCTGACAAGAAATTGTTAGATGGCGCTCTTTCTGATATGCAAGCAATTGCTGGTCAAAAACCAGTACTTACTTTAGCTCGTAAATCTATCGCTGGTTTCAAAATCCGTGATGGTTGGCCGATCGGCTGTAAAGTTACTTTACGTGGCGAACGTATGTACGAATTCTTAGACCGTTTGATCTCTATCGCGATCCCTCGTATCCGTGACTTCCGTGGTTTCTCTGCGAAATCATTTGATGGTCGTGGTAACTACTCAATGGGTCTTAAGGAACAAATCATGTTCCCTGAAATCGATTTTGATAAGATTGATCGTATTCGTGGTATGGACATTACCATCACTACGACTGCTCGCACCGATGACGAAGGCCGTGCGCTTATGCGTGCATTCGGCTTCCCGTTCAAATAAGAGGTCGATATGGCTAAGAAAGGTATGATTAATCGCGAATTGAAACGCGAAGCTACTGTTGCTAAATACGCTGCGAAACGTGCTGAATTAAAAGCAATTATCGCAAACGTAAATGCATCAGACGAAGAACGTTTCGAAGCGATGATGAAATTTCAAGCATTACCACGTAATGCGTCTCCAGTACGTCTACGTAACCGTTGTGGTTTAACTGGTCGTCCTCATGGTTACTTCCGTAAGTTCGGTTTAAGCCGTAACAAATTACGTGAAACAGTAATGCAAGGTGATGTACCGGGCGTTGTTAAGGCAAGCTGGTAAGGAGCACTATAAATGAGTATGCAAGATACCGTTGCCGACATGCTAACACGTGTTCGTAACGCACAAATGGCAAAGAAACAAACTGTTTCTATGCCAAACTCAAAGTTGAAAGTTGCGATTGCTAACGTACTTCAACAAGAAGGTTATATCGCTGATGTAGCTGTTGCTGACAATGAAGGCAAAGCGACTTTAACGATTACTTTAAAATATTTCGAAGGCAAACCAGTTATCGATACTGTGAAACGCGTAAGCCGTCCTGGTCTACGTCAATATCGCGGTAAAGATGCACTTCCTAGCGTTAAGCAAGGTTTAGGTATTGCAATTGTTTCTACAAGCAAAGGCATCATGACTGATCGCGCTGCACGTGCTGCAGGTATCGGTGGTGAAGTTATTGCTTTTGTTTCTTAATAGGTGATTCCTCATGTCTCGTGTGGCTAAAGCCCCAGTAACTGTACCTAACGGTGTTACAGTTACTCAGAACGGCCGGCAGGTCGAAGTGAAAGGCAGCAAAGGTACATTGTCTTTCAACCTGCATGCGCTGGTCGAGCTAAAACAGGAAGACGGTACTCTAGTTATTGCTCCTAAAGCTGAATCTAAAGATGCTTGGATGCAGGCTGGTACTGCTCGCGCTGTGCTTAACAACCTTGTAAAAGGTGTTAACGAAGGTTTCGAACGTAAGTTACAGCTTATCGGTGTTGGTTATAAAGCTGCGGTTAAAGGTAACATTGTTAACCTTAACCTTGGTTTCTCTCACCCGATCGACTACAACCTTCCTGAAGGTGTAACTGCAGAAACTCCTACTGCAACTGAAATTGTACTTAAATCAGCTGATAAAGCTAAATTAGGTCAAGTTGCTGCAGAAATCCGTGGTTACCGTCCGCCAGAGCCTTATAAAGGTAAAGGTGTTCGTTATTCTGACGAAGTTGTACTTCGTAAAGAAGCTAAGAAGAAATAAGGCGCGAGGTTCTTATGAACGAAAAGAAACAATCCCGTTTGCGTCGTGCGAAAAGCACACGCTTGCACATCCGTGCATTGGGTGCGACTCGTTTGTGTGTAAACCGCACTCCGCGTCACATCTATGCTCAAGTTATCTCTGCAGATGGTGGCAAAGTATTAGCGCAAGCTTCTACTTTAGACGCTACTCTACGTGCTGGTACTACTGGTAACGTTGAATCGGCTCAGAAAGTTGGTGCTTTAATTGCAGAACGTGCTAAAGCGGCTGGTGTAACTAAAGTTGCATTTGACCGTTCTGGTTTCAAATATCATGGTCGTATCAAAGCCTTGGCTGATGCTGCTCGTGAAAACGGCTTGGAGTTCTAATCATGGCTAAAGTTGAACAAAACGAAGGTCTTGTTGAAAAGCTGGTTGCCGTTGATCGTGTAGCCAAAGTTGTTAAGGGTGGTCGTATCTTCTCTTTCACAGCATTAACTGTTGTGGGTGATGGTAATGGTCGCGTAGGTTTTGGTCGTGGTAAAGCACGTGAAGTTCCAGCTGCTATTTCTAAAGCACTTGAAGCTGCTCGTCGCAACATGATTACTGTTGACCTTGTTGACGGTACTGTTCAGCACCCTATCAATGCTCGTCACGGTGCAAGCCGCGTTTACATGCAACCTGCTTCTGAAGGTACTGGTGTAATTGCTGGTGGCGCTATGCGTGCAGTTTTAGAAGCTGTAGGTGTACGTAACGTATTAACTAAGTGTTATGGTTCTACTAACGCTGCTAACGTAGTAAACGCAACTTTTAACGGTTTGCGTGATATGACTTCTCCTGAGAAAGTTGCTGCGAAACGTGGTTTATCAGTAGCACAAATTCAAGGGTAATCAATCATGAAAACGATTAAAGTTACCCAGACTAAATCTTCATCGCATCGCTTGAAAAATCACAAGCTTAGCCTTAAAGGTTTAGGTCTGCGTCGTATTGGTCATACAGTTGAAGTGCAAGATACGCCTTCTAACCGTGGTATGATCAACCAAGTTTACTATATGGTTAGTGTAGAGGAATAAGCCATGACTCTGCGTTTAAATACAATTGCACCTGCAGAAGGTGCTAAGCGTGACAACCTACGTTTAGGCCGTGGTATTGGTTCTGGCGTTGGTAAGACTGGTGGCCGTGGTGTCAAAGGTCAAAACTCACGTAAGAGCGGTGGTACACGTCCTGGTTTCGAAGGTGGTCAAACTGCGTTATATCGTCGTTTACCTAAATTCGGTTTCACTAGCCAAATGGCTTTGAAAACTGCTGAAGTACGTTTATCAGAACTCGCTAAAGTTGAAGGCGACATCGTGTCTCTTGAAACTTTAAAAGCTGCTAACGTTGTGCGTAAAGATATGTTACGTGCACGTATCGTACTTTCTGGTGAAATTACTCGTGCGTTCACTGTTCAAGGTGTTGCATTGACTAAAGGCGCTAAAGCTGCTGTTGAAGCTGCTGGCGGTAAAGTCGAGGAGTAATCCCCAGTGTCTATGACTCCTAGTTCGACAGGTCATGTTAACATGATGAAAGGCCAGCCTTTTCATGTGAAATATCGTGAAATTATCCGCCGTATGATGTTCCTCATCGGGGCGTTGTTGGTTTTTCGACTGGGAGCACATATTCCAGTACCGGGCATTAACAATGCCGCACTAGAGAATCTGTTTAATGCAAACCAAGGTACGATCCTTGGTTTGTTTAACATGTTTTCAGGTGGTGCATTAGAGCGTATGTCAATTCTTGCTCTTGGGATTATGCCGTATATCTCTGCATCGATTATCGTGCAGTTAATGTCTACGGTTGTTCCTTCGCTGGAAGCTTTAAAGAAAGAAGGCGAACAAGGTAAGCGTAAGATCAATCAATATACGCGACAAGGCACATTGTTTCTTGCACTTGTGCAAGCTGTTGGGATGTGTGCAGGTCTGATTAGTCAAAATATTACTTTGACTAGTGGACTTGCTTTTTACGTTCCTGCTGTAACTTCTCTGGTTGCAGGTACAATGTTCCTGATGTGGTTAGGTGAGCAAATTACAGAGCGTGGAGTGGGGAATGGTATTTCCATGATCATCTTCGCTGGTATTGTTGCTGGTTTGCCGAACTTGGTTCTGCAATCTTTAACCTCAGTAGATAATGGCCAATCAAGCTTAATTGGTCTTGCAATTTTTGCATTGCTATCTGTTGCAGTGTTAGCAGCAATTGTGTTTATTGAGAAGGCGCAGCGTCGTATTCCGGTAAACTATGCTCAAAAACAACAAGGTCGTCGTGTATTTACCGCTCAGCAAACACATTTGCCATTAAAAATTAATATGGCGGGTGTGATTCCTGCAATTTTTGCAAGTTCATTGCTATTGTTCCCAGCGAGCTTAGGGCAATGGGTAGGCAGCGCAGATCCAAATGCTGGCGTGATTAAACGTGGCCTACAAGATTTGGCACTCGTATTGTCGCCGGGTCAACCGATGTATTTGGTGCTATTTGGCGCATTAATTATCTTCTTCTGTTACTTCTATACTGCGCTAGTATTTAGCCCGAAAGAAGTGTCAGAGAATTTAAAACGTAGTGGTGCTTATGTACCGGGTATTCGTCCTGGTGAGCAAACTGCACGCTATTTAGATCATATTTTGAATCGTTTGACTTTTATTGGCGCGGTTTATATCACAATCATCTGTTTAATGCCGATGATTCTACAAAGTTCATTTGGTATTCCATTTAGCTTAGGTGGTACGTCTTTACTGATCGTAGTGGTGGTGGTGATGGACTTTATGGCTCAGCTTCAAGCTCATCTCACATCGCATCAATATGACAATCAATCGTTAATGCGTAAAACGACTGCTCATCCGAAAGGATAAGCGCACTTAGAGGTTTCATTATGAAAGTTCAAGCTTCTGTAAAGAAAATTTGTGGTAGCTGTAAAGTTATCCGTCGTAATGGGGTTATTCGCGTAATTTGCAGCGCAGAACCTCGTCATAAGCAGCGTCAAGGTTAATCTGATCAAGACCTGTTGATTTCAGTAGGCTAATTAGGTTATTATCCGCCCCTCAAAGATTTTGTCGGGCGGTTGATTATCTTAACTGCCTTTTTGGAGAAAATTGAATGGCTCGTATTGCCGGTGTAAACATTCCGGATAACAAGCATGCTGTTATCTCTCTAACGTACATTTTTGGTATTGGTCGCCACACTGCAAAAGCTATCTTAGCTGCTGCTGGTATTGCACCAACAACTAAAATTCGTGAATTAGATGACGCTCAGCTTGATGCGATTCGTGCAGAAGTTACTAAGGTTCCTACCGAAGGTGATTTACGTCGCGAAATTTCCATGAACATTAAACGTTTAATGGATTTAGGCTGCTACCGCGGTCTTCGTCATCGTCGCAGCTTGCCTGTCCGTGGTCAACGCACCAAAACTAACGCACGTACCCGTAAAGGTCCGCGCAAACCTATTAAGAAATAAGATTTCTGGAAGCTAAAAGATGGCTAAAGATACTCGCACACGCAAGAAGGTCACTCGTACCGTCTCTGAAGGTGTTGCACACATTCACGCTTCTTTTAATAACACCATTGTGACTATTACCGATCGTCAAGGTAATGCACTGGCTTGGGCTACCTCTGGTGGACAAGGCTTCCGTGGATCACGTAAATCAACTCCGTTTGCTGCTCAGGTAGCTGCTGAGGTTGCTGGTAAAGCTGCTTTAGATTACGGTTTGAAAAACTTGGACGTCCTTGTAAAAGGTCCTGGTCCAGGTCGTGAATCTGCGGTTCGTGCTTTAGGTGCAGTGGGTTATAAAATTAACAGCATTACCGATGTGACGCCAATCCCGCACAACGGTTGCCGTCCACCTAAAAAACGTCGCGTGTAAGGAGAAACATTCATGGCTCGTTATATTGGTCCAAAATGCAAACTCTCTCGCCGCGAAGGGACAGACCTGCAATTAAAATCTGGCGTTAAACCATTTGACGTCAAAACAAAAAAAGCTGCTAAAGCACCTGGCCAACATGGTGGCGCTCGTGGCGGCAAACAATCTGAGTACTCACTACAATTACGTGAAAAACAAAAAGTACGTCGTATGTACGGTGTTTTAGAGCGTCAATTTAGTAACTACTACAAAGAAGCTGCTCGTGTTAAAGGCGCAACAGGTGAAAACTTGTTGAAACTTCTTGAAAGCCGTCTAGATAACGTTGTTTATCGCATGGGTTTTGGTTCTACACGTGCAGAAGCTCGTCAGCTTGTATCTCACCGTTCAATCACTTTAAATGGTCGTCGTGTTAATATCGCGTCTATCCAAGTTAAAGCTGGTGACGTTGTTGCAGTTCACGAAGGCGCTAAACAACAATTGCGTATCAAAAACGCAGTTGAGTTAGCGACTCAACGTGGCATTCCATCTTGGATTGAAATTGATCATTCTAAATTGGAAGGTACATTCAAAGCTGCACCAGATCGCTCTGATTTACCTGCTGAAATCAACGAAAGCTTGATTGTAGAATTGTATTCTAAATAATCCTTGAGGTAGCAATAATGACGCGTACTGCAAATGAGTTTCTAACTCCGCAAGCGATTAAGGTCGAAGCGGCAAGCGGGACCTCGGCAAAAGTTATTCTAGAACCATTAGAGCGTGGCTTTGGTCATACTCTTGGTAATGCTTTACGTCGTATCCTTTTGTCTTCTTTACCTGGCGCAGCCGTGGTTGAAGTAGAGATTGAAGGTGTCGAGCACGAGTACAGTACTTTGGAAGGCTTGCAGCAGGACATCGTCGAGCTCTTGCTGAACCTAAAAGGATTGTCTATTAAGCTGTTCGATCAAAATGAAGCTTATCTGACATTGGAAAAACAAGGTCCTGGCGACGTTACAGCCGCTGACCTTCGTTTACCACACAATGTTGAAGTGGTTAACCCTGAACATTTGATCGGTACTTTAAGTGCTTCTGGCTCATTAAAAATGCGCCTGAAAGTTTCTCAAGGTCGTGGTTATGAGACTTCTGATTCACGCTTCCCTGAGGGCGAAACTCGCCCAGTGGGTCGTTTGCAATTAGATGCTTCTTACAGCCCAATCAAACGTGTGTCTTACACAGTGGAAAACGCTCGTGTAGAACAACGTACTGACCTTGATAAACTGATCATTGATCTTGAAACCAACGGTACTGTTGATCCTGAAGAAGCTATCCGCAAAGCGGCAACAATCTTGCAACAACAAATTGCAATTTTTGTTGATCTTCAGAAAGATCAAGCACCAGTTGCTCAAGAGCCTCGTGAAGAAGTTGATCCGATTTTGCTTCGTCCAGTAGATGATCTAGAGCTTACTGTTCGTTCTGCTAACTGTTTGAAAGCAGAAAATATTTACTACATTGGCGATCTTGTTCAACGTACTGAAGTTGAGTTGCTTAAAACTCCTAACTTAGGTAAAAAATCGTTGACTGAGATTAAAGATGTTCTGGCATCGAAAGGCTTGCAATTGGGCATGCGTTTAGAGAACTGGCCACCGGCTAGCCTCCGCATGGACGATCGCTTTGCTTATCGTAGCCGTTAATTAAGTAGGACTATCACCATGCGTCATCGTAATAGTGGTGTGAAATTAGGCCGTACAAGCAGTCATCGTAAAGCGATGTTCCAAAACATGGCTAATTCTTTGTTCGAACACGAGTTAATTAAAACTACTGTTCCTAAAGCAAAAGAATTACGTCGTGTTGCTGAGCCTTTAATCACTTTAGCTAAAGTCGATTCTGTAGCAAACCGTCGTTTAGCGTTTGCTCGTACTCGTTCAGCTGCAACTGTTGGTAAATTATTTACCGTTCTTGGCCCTCGTTACAAAGAACGTAACGGCGGTTATCTACGTGTTCTTAAAGCGGGCTTCCGTGCAGGTGATGCTGCACCGATGGCTTACGTTGAGCTAGTAGATCGCGAAGTTAACTAATTTCGTGAAGAGCAGCGTACGTTGTTCTAAAAAAGGTCGGTTTTTAACCGACCTTTTTTAATGTCTGAAATTTTGTATTGGCTGTATATTGTTAGACAATAATTCAATTTGTCCTTAAAAGATAAAAATAAAACGCCTTTTGCTTAAACTTGACATTGTGCATTGTCAAAAATGTGATTTAATAAATATAAATCTAAGATAGGTTAAAAGAACAACATGGAAAAACAAGTTGATATTCTCATTGTAGGTGCAGGGATTTCCGGTGTAGGTTTGGCTGCGCATCTTTCAAAAAATTGTCCAAATCGTTCATTTGAAATTATTGAACGTCGTGAAAGTTTCGGTGGAACATGGGATCTATTTAAATATCCGGGTATTCGTTCTGATTCGGACATGTCAACTTTTGGCTTTAATTTTAAGCCGTGGAAAAAATCTAGTGTGCTTGCAGACGGGCCTTCGATTAAAGGCTACCTATCTGAAGTGATTGATGAATATAAAATCAAAGAAAAAATTCATTTTCAACATCGTGTTGTGAGTGCAAATTACGACTCACTGACTCGTAAATGGTCTGTTGTTATTGAAGATGCGAAGAAGAAACAACAAACTTGGGTTGCAAATTTCGTCTTTGGCTGTACAGGTTATTATAATTATGACCAAGGGTTCCAACCTGAGTTTAAAGGGCAGGAAAACTTTAAAGGTACCTTCATTCATCCACAACATTGGCCTGAAAATTTTAATTATGCAGGCAAAAAAGTGGTGATTATTGGTAGTGGCGCAACAGCGATTACACTGGTACCAGCTATGGCAAAAGGCGGTGCAGGGCATGTGACTATGCTACAGCGTTCTCCAACCTATATTGCCTCAGTACCTTCTATTGACATCATTTACGACAAAATGCGTAAAGTATTACCTGAAGATGTTGCTTATAAACTTACCCGTGCACGAAATATCGGTGTCCAACGGGCTGTTTATGCTGTTGCACAAAAGCAACCTAAATTACTCCGTAAATTTTTATTAAAATCAATTGAGTTGCAGTTGAAAGGTAAAGTAGATATGAAGCACTTTACCCCAGATTACAATCCTTGGGATCAGCGCCTTTGTGTGGTGCCAGATGGTGATTTGTTTAAAATTTTACGCGATGGCCGTGCATCTGTTGAAACCGATCAAATTGAAAGTTTTACTGAAAATGGCATTCAATTGAAATCAGGTAAACATCTTGATGCAGATGTAGTAATTTCTGCTACAGGTCTCAACATTCAAATTTTAGGCGGCATTAGTGCCACAATCGATGGACAGCCACTGAATACCTCAAAACATATGTTATATCGTGGTGTGATGGTCAGTGATGTACCCAATATGGCGATGATTATTGGCTATATTAATGCTTCATGGACTTTAAAAGTCGATATTGCTTCTGAATACATCTGTAAATTGATTAACTATATGGATCAAAATGGTTATAACCAAGTGATTCCACAAGGCGATGCGACCGAGTTGTTAGAAGATACCGTAATGGGAAGTTTGACGTCAGGCTATATTGCACGTGCAGCAGATGTGATGCCAAAACAGGGTAAACATGCACCGTGGAAAGTCAGCAATAACTATTTGGCAGATCGTAAAGAATTAAAGCATGCTTCATTTGAAGATGGAGTGCTGAAATTTGAAAAAAAGTCTGATCAAGTGGCTGCTAAACCCAGATTAGTTTCTTAAGTCTATTACATAAAAAAGGAGCATGATGCTCCTTTTTTTTTACTTTAGATGTGTGACTTTAGGGTTTTATTTGATGCGTATTATTTGTTGAAAAATATATCATGTTGAAAATAAGGAAATGTACACAGGGTTAATGTGAATATTCAAGAACATTCAGAATTTATAAAATTAAATGATTATGAGCTATATATTAAAGCTTGGCAGCCTGAAACAGCAGATAATCATGCAACTTTGGCTCCGATTATATTGATGCATGATTCTCTAGGCAGTGTGGATTTGTGGCGTGATTTTCCTGCGCAATTGGCTGCTGAGTCTAGCAGAACGGTAATAGCGTATGATCGCTTGGGCTTCGGGAAATCATCAGCGAGCCCTGATGCATTAAGTACTGATTTTGTCTATGCCGAAGCACAGCAGGGCTTTAAGGCGCTTCTTCAACATTATTTTATTCAACAGTTTATCGTGATGGGGCATAGTGTTGGCGGAGGAATGTCTGTGGTTATTGCCAGTGAATATACTGAACAATGTCGAGGTCTGATTACCATATCAGCACAGTATGAAGTAGAAGAACTCACATTATCGGGTATACGTGAAGCTAAAACAGGGTTTGCGCAGCAGGGACAGCTTGAACGCTTGGCTAAATATCATGGGGATAAAGCCCAATGGGTTTTGGATGCTTGGACTGAAACTTGGCTCTCACCGAGTTTTAGTCAATGGAACCTCGAGCAATATGTTGGAAAAGTACAGTGTCCAAGCTTGATCATCCATGGAGAACTGGATGAATACGGGACGACAGCACAAGCTCAGAAACTTTTTTCGGGTATACAAGGTGATGCTGAACTAGAGATTTTGGAAGGGCTTCATCACATGCCGCACAAAGAGCAACCTGCTTTGGTCACTGCACTGATCTGTGATTTTGTGAATGATTTAAGTTGATATCGAAAGAATGAAAAAAGCCCATCAGATGATGGGCTTTGTTGTTATAAAGAGCGGGAAATCAGCTCTTTCATAATTTCATTGGTACCTGCATAAATACGATTGGCTCGATTGTCGATATAAGCCCGTGCAATTGGATATTCAAGCATATAGCCATAGCCACCATGCAACTGCAGACATTCATCCACAACTTTGGAAAACATTTCTGAAATTTTGTATTTAGCAGCGGCTGCAGCGTCAATACCGAGCTGTTCCTCAAGTTGTAGTTCCATACAGCGATCTAGATAAGCTCGACAAAAATCGATCTCAGTACGTAGTTCTGCCAATTTAAAACGGGTGTTTTGGAAACTTGATACGGTCTTGCCAAATGCCTTACGTTCTTTGGTGTATTGAACTGTGTGCGCAAAGGCTGCTTCTGCACCGGCTTGGCAAATAATCGCAACCAACATGCGCTCCCAAGCCAATTCCTTCATCAGCATCATAAAGCCCATACCTTGCATGCCGAGTAAGTTGCTTTTAGGGACGCGGACATTATCAAAGAACAGTTCACAGGTATCCTGACCTTTCATGCCAATTTTGTTTAAAGGTTTGCCTTTACTAAAACCGACGCGATCTGCCTCGACGATAATTAGCGATAAATTAGCTGAGCCTTTTTCACTATTGCCTGTCTTACAGACCACAATCGCCATGTCACATAAATAGCCATTGGTGATAAAAATTTTTGACCCATTAATAATATAGTCATCACCATCTTCTGTAGCAGTTGTGCGTACGGCTTGTAGGTCTGAACCTGTGCCCGGTTCGGTCATTGCAATGGCAGTCACGGTTTCGCCAGAAGCCATTTTCGGCAGCCAATGCAGCTTTTGTTCTTCATTGCCAAAGTTATGAATATAATTGGCCACGATGTCGGAATGCAGTGAAAAGCCAGTAGAGGAGTCCATGGCATAGGCCTGCTCTTCAATCAGAATCATGCTATAGAGTCGGTCTACACCATAGCCGCCATAAGCTTCGGGCATGGTCGGGCAAAGCAAGCCCATGGCACCGGCTTTATTCCATAAGTCACGGTCAACATGTTGTTGTTTTTCATATTTTTTGATATTGGGCACAACTTCTTTTTCATAAAATTTTCGTACTGTTTCACGAAATGCATCATGTTCTGCATTAAATAATTGACGTGGCAGCATGTTGTTGAGTGGGCGAATCGCTCCAGATTGCATTTTGAATATCCTATTCATTTTTATGGCTTTGTCTCAACTTATAAGATGCAGCGTGTGACTACAATGTGCAGAACATTCAAAAGCAAGAATTGCGATGAAGGATTCGGTCAATCTTTGAAAACACTCCACTTCAATGGGGAGGATGAGTTACACTAGACGGGTTCAACGATTGGGGAAGACAATGACTGATGAAATCAGCTTAGAAGAGCGTAAAGTGATCTACCGTGCACGTCGTGGTTTAAAAGAGATTGATGTTTATTTTGATCCCTACGTCAAAAATTACTATTTACAAGCAGATGCAGCTGAAAAAGACATGTTTGCAGAACTCGTTGCTGCAGAAGATCCAGATTTGTTGGATTGGTTTATGGAAGTTAGTGAACCGCCACGTCCTGAATTAAAAACGTTTATTCAAAAATTAAAACATTACGTTCATGGATAATCGGCAATTCAAACTGAAACGCAGTTTTTTATCGCATGCGTTTCAGTTTTTTATTTTTGCGGTATTGATGACGCTGCTTTATCAGTTACTAACACCCATGCTTTGGGGGATATTTTTTCTCATCGGGCTAGTGGTTTATGTTCTGTTTTTCCGTAAGCATTTACACGTCACCAGTCTAGAATATTTGGATGGAACTGATTGGTCTTTGCAACGACTGAACCGTCCGGTGCAACGCGTTCAAATAAGCCATATTTTGGATCATCAAATGTATATCGTGGTGTATTTTATGCATGCGCGTGCAAAACCGGTGATTATTTGGCGCGATCAATTGTCATTGAAACAGTGGAAATCACTCAAAGTATTGGCCAAAATGATCTAATTGTTAGACAGCCTTATTTTTTAAAATTCAATAAAATGCAAATAATTCATTATCTTATCTTGTAGGTAAAATAATCTTGTCTGACAGGATTGGATTTTATTGGCAAAATATTTAAATTGTCTGACAATTTTAAGATGTGCGGTGATTCTCTGCCTATATATTAGCCTTACCAACAGCCGTTAAAGGAAATCATCATGATGATGCCAACTTGGATGTTTCTGGTAATAGCGATTGTGTTAGCAATTGTTATAGGACGACTAGGAACAGTGCTGAAGGAACAGTTAACTCAAAAATAAGCAGTCAAACGCTTTCACAGTTAATAAGTAGCATGTGCCGAACCGTCGCTATGCTACTTTTTTTTGCCTAAAATTTAGTCTTTCTAAAAAATCAGTCAATTGCATTCAGCGTGATTCGTGGCACAGTGTGTCGTTCAAATTAGAGCAAATACTCTTTTATTCATTTTTTGCTTCTGATATGTTTGTCGTGATGGACATAAACACAATTATAGAGGACAGGAAAATGTCGAGCGTCCAAAAAATATGCCAGGGTGTGGCAGTTGTAGCAATAACAAGTACATTATTCGCGGGTTGTTCGCAGGTTGTAAAAACCGGTGCTAATGTTGCACTCGGATTTACCGAAAAACATATTGTGCCACCAATTTTAGCCATGGAAGATGCTGAAATGGTGTGTAATTCAGGTAATTCATTAACTCCAGCCATTATGGCCACCAAAGATATGGGCGCAGACCCAACACGTGTGGCTGTGTTGATGTATTCAGCAGCAGGGATTTGTGCAGAACAAAAAGCCTTAGATGCAGAGTTACGCTATTTACGTGCATCTAAAGCTAACCAAGTATCCGAAGCACAGGATGCTCGTGTTGAGCAAAAGCGTTGGGCGGCACTTGCTGCACAGCGTCAATATACCGGCTATCAATTATTTCAAGATCGTTTTGAAAAGAAGTATAAGAAAAGTCTAGGTGAAGGCTGTCCAAAAATGAACAGCGACATTGACCAAACAGTGTATATGTTGGGAATGTTAAGTGGCTTACAGGCCATGACCAATGATATTAACTCAGGTGGGGCGGTAAACGTTCCGAAAGACATTGCTGCGATTGTTGAACGCGGTATGGTGTGTCTGAATAATGAAAAATTCTGGGGCGCACCAAATGCAACCCGCGCTGTGATCTGGACGTTATTGCCGGGTGCTGGAGATGGAAAACCTGATCCATACCAAACCTTAAAACAATCCGCGCAAATTGGTGAGCAAAAAGGCGTGAGACTGTCTCATGCGTTATATGCGGTAGCTGCACAAGCCAGTGGCGATGATGCGAAAATCCGTGATGCACTACGTACCTTTGCACAAGCGCGTAGTGATGAAAAACCTGTTAACCCGCAATTTAAGCTTATCGATAGTATGGCTGAAAGCATGGTGAAAGGGATTTCAGATCGTTATTGGACTGAACATACAGGCGTTCGTACCGGTGATGATGGTATGGAACATTTCTGGGATGAAAGTGCCAATAGTTCAGAACTCGATGATTTGTTTAGTGGCGATGCTGAAACCAGTGGTGCTGCAACAAATTAATAAAGCATGTAGTCCAAATGTGAGGTACAGGAGGAGCGAAAATGAAAACACAATTTTTAATTCCGAAAATTGTCTTTCTTGCCGTATTCGTTTCGATCTGTGCCTCGCTACAGGTATTTAAAGACTATTTTATCTACTGGCAAGATGATTTATTTCATGACTTTTGGCGCTTATGGACGGCCCATTGGGTTCATGTTGGTTGGATTCATTTTGCTTTAAATATGTTGGCCTTTATCTGCTTACCGTTTATTTTTCCAAGAGTTTCAATATGGCACTTTGTTGCCATCTTATTGATTTTATCCCCTTTAATCAGTCTAAGTTTCTATTTTTTCCTTCCCGATATTGAAGTCTATGCAGGATTATCTGGTGTCTTGCATGGCGCTTATGTTGGAGTCGCTTGCGTACATTTAATGTATAAGCGGGAGCGAAATTTTGCAGCCTTTGTTCTCTTGCTGATTTTGGCAAAATTGGTCTGGGAAAATACCGTGGGGAACACCGGAACGGCAGAATTAATAGGAAGCCCCGTTTTAGTCGAAGCTCATTTATTGGGGGTGATTTGGGGCATTGTCATCGCCGTGTTTTATCTTATTGGTAATTATTTCTGGGATCGCTAACGCACTTTAGGTGATTGGGTTGACAAAAAAAACCGAAAAGAAAATACATATTGTCATTTTAATGTTTTGAATATTGATGCAAATTTAAACGTAATAATAAAACAGTTAGGTCAGGGAAAGGAACTTCTCGAGCCGATAAGGAAAAGGATGCTTAGCCCCGCTAGGCTCCAAAATAAAAAATAGGAAGACTCATGCAAAATGATACACAAAACAGATCCGGCATCGTCGGGCTGTTAAGGTATGTCTGGACAGAATGGATTTCGACTCTAGTCGTGTTGATCTTGCTTCTGCTTACATTGATTATCGGGACAGGGGAGATGATTCATGGTCAGCTTCTGCGTACTGGTGAGCGTTTGTATGGTAATGAAAGCATTGGGATGCAGTATTCATTTTTACGTGCAGAACCGACCAAGCCAGATTGTGACCGCCACCCAGATGTAGAAAAAATGGTGCAAACGCAAATGAAAGCCAATGCGGCTGACGAATTTGCTGACATTTTTGGTACAGCATCTGAATCCGATGTACGTGCATCGGTCATGGCAGGTGTACAGCAATGTGAAGAAAAATTCCAATTTTATGACAAAGCAAAAGCTTATTTAGATGAGCATCCAAGTATTCGTACTTATCGTGCGATTGAAACGACATTCTTTGGCATCTTTAAATTTGGTTCCGAAAACCGTGTATTGATTCTTTTACTGATGGTCTTGGTGTCTGCCATTACTGCTTCAGTGAAGTTCCATCATATTGGTCTACGTGCGCCAACAACACGCTTGGATTATAAAGTCTATGCTTTATTCATGGCGATTGGTAATGGTCTATTAACTTTCTCGGTGTATAGTCAGTTTAATTCAGTCCTGAATTCTGGGGTAAAATCGACCACGGAGACATTGGCTGTATATTGGTTGTGGCTAGCCCTGTTTGGTATTGTCACCCTCATCAGTATTTATCAATTTTTTAAACCACCTGCTGCGAAAGAGCCGGGGCCGGGGAATATTGGTTTTGCACTATTGAGTGTACCGCTGTATGCCTTTATGGCGATTATTACGGGTGTGGCGTTTACCTTCTTTATGGACTATCCAATGGGTCAGGGGATTTACCTTGGACAATTGGTTGAATTCTCTGGGATTTTCCTAAACCTTGCATTGTTTATTTGGGCCGGGATGTTATTGACCCAAACGCGCGTGATGGATTTGTTCTTAGGAATTTTACGTCCATGGAACTTAGCACCTGAGACTTTGACGTGGTTAATTCTGATTGCTGCGGCGATTCCAACTGCTTATACCGGTGCTTCAGGGATTTTCGTTGTGGCAGCCGGTGCAATTATTTATAAAGAAGTGTGGAACTCTGGCTCTCGTCGACAGTTCGCACTCGCTGTATCTGCAATGTCAGGTTCCTTAGGTGTGGTCATTCGTCCGTGTCTATTGATTATCTTGATCTCGATGCTTGATAGCCGCCATGTCACCTCAGATGAACTATTTGATCACGGTATCTATGTGTTCTGGCTCACAGCATTCTTGTTCTTGGGTATTTCACTGTTCTTGGCAGAAACACGTTTCCGTGTGGCATCGCCGAAAGTGGCTATTCCGGGCATGCTCAAAGCATTCATTCCTGTGATTCCGTATATCGTACTGACCTTGCTTGTCATTGCTTTCTACAAGTACGGTTTAGATACGCAAATGGATGAATTCACCGCACCTGTGGTTCTACCGATTATTCTGATTGTTTACATTATGTTTGATCGTTGGTTTGCAGATCGTTTTACTTCGCAAACTGTAGATGCACATGAACAACTCAGCTTACAACATGAGCAAAGTTCTGAGTTCATGCGTGAACATGGTGGACATGGGGCTAACCGTCGTGGTTTCGGTAGTTCAATTTGGTTTGCCTCTTCAGAAACGGTTGGACACATTGGCGCATTAATTATCTTAATGGCCTTGTCGGCAAGTGTCGGCGGTTTGATTGAACGTACAGAAATCGTTGAATTATTACCAACGCATTTGGGCAATATCTATATTTCATTGGCCTTTATCGCATTGTTGTTGGCGATTATTGGTATGACGACAGATCCATTCGGGGCAGTGATTTTGGTTGCAGCAACGATTGCACCAGTAGCTTATGAAAATGGTATTCATCCGATTCACTTCTGGATGATCGTTTTGGTTGCCTTTGAGCTCGGTTATGTTTCGCCACCTGTAGCGCTGAATCACTTGTTGACACGACTCTCCGTCGGGGATGAGGAGGTGCGGGCAGCAGATGCAGAAGCAAAAGCCCAATACACCAATTTCTATTATCGCTATGAACGTTGGATTTTACCGATCCTTGTATTGTTCCCAGCTTTGGTGATCGTGACTTATGCTCCTTATATTCTGAAACTGTTTGGTTGGTACCAATAAGTTCGCAGTGAGCCATTAAAAAAGCACCTTCGGGTGCTTTTTTTATTGAATAAGGGGCTGTGCGTTTGAAGGTAAATGAATGGATATTTATGACTTTTTAAACTTATTTTGTAGGAACGGACTACATAGCAAAATCGCTAAAAATATAAAAGCAAAACCGAATAGGCTGTAAATATCTGGCAATTCTTGCCACAGTGCAAAGCCCCAAATACCCGCAAAAATAATCGCGATATAGTTCACGGGGCCAATTTGACCTGCGGGTGCAAGCTTATAGGCATTGGACATAAAAATTTGACTGATATTGGCCAAAAGCCCCGCTGTAATCAGAAAAGCAAACTCCTTGAAACTATAAGGACGCCAAAGCCAGAACATCGGGATCATGGAAATGAGTGTGCCAAAAAAGCAGAAATAAAACACGATGCGTTCAGGTGGTTCAGTTGCTGTAAGGGCACGGACAGTGACAAATGCCATGGCTGCCAAGAAGCTTGCGGTTAGTCCGATCAGTGATAACTGATTGAACATTCCTGCATCGGGCTTTGCGACGAAGAGCACGCCGATTAAACCAATGACTGCGGCAATGAGCATACTCAGGGTCATTTTTTCTTTTAAAAATAACCATGCAATTAAGGGGATGAAGATCGGCGAGGAATAGGTGAAGACCATGGCATTGGAGAGTTTTAAGTGGGCAATGGCATAAAAAAAGCCATACATTGCCACCAAGCCTACAATTGAACGCCATGTATGCATCCACAATTTTTCAGTTCTAAAAAATGTGCTGCCCTTTTGTAGGATCAAAGGTAGAAAGATCAATAAGCCAACCGCATTGCGAAAAAATACGATGGTGGCATTATCTACTGTGTGGGATGCGTAGCGTATACAAACCCCCATAATGGAAAAAAGCAGCGCTGATAGCATGAGAAAGCCAATTGCTTTGGGGATATTTTGTGGTGTAGTAGTGGACATAACAAAAAGGCTAGAAAATCTGATGATATTCTAGCCTATAAGTACGCATGGTGTAGCAGAAGTCGGTTATTTTGCTTGTTGTGCTAACTGTGCTTCGAGTAATTTAATTTGTTCTTCTTTCAGTTTAATCAGCTCATCTGCATCTGAATGTTGCTGTTTTAAGCTTTGCTCCTGATCATTCAATTGTTGTTGAATGTCATTTAATTTGGCAATTTCCTCTTTGGCTAAAGAGGCATTTTCAGGCACAGCTGCATCTAAAATGTCTTCTTCGACCAATTTAATGGTGTCAGTCTCTGCGGTAGTGACTGATGCTTCAGTTTCAGATTGGACAGGGACTGCAACAGGCGGTTTAGCTGGTGCAGCGACCATTTCTTCTTGAAGTTCAGATTTATCTGCCGTACTGCTGCTTAACCATTGATATGCAAAAAAGATAGCAATCAATAACGTTAAGCCCCCAATGATTCCAACTAACAGTTTTGGATTATTTCTTTGATCTTCTGTCATTGCTTGACCTTAATTTTTATTTAGGCTGACGTGGCTTAAATTGGATCACACCGATATCGTCTGGCACGGCGGGTTGTTCAGGTTGATCGACATGAGTCGGTCGATTTTCACTGTAACCACAATCAATGCATTCGATCCATTCGTCTTCGCCAGAGGTCAGCATGACAACCCGGTCCATCGCTTGGCATTTTGGACATTTTGCACCTGCAATGAAGCGTCGTTTAATGGTCATCATACTTACCTTGAATCTAACTAAGGTCCCTAGTTTAAGCGTTTTTAGATGCGTTCGTCCAACCTTGATGACGCAGCAAAGCATCTATTTTTGGCTCGCGTCCGCGGAAATTGATAAATGCGTCAAGTGCCGTATCTTTTCCGCCAACTGCTAGAATAAATTGTCTAAACGACTTGCCAGTCGAAGTATTAAAAATTCCTTCATTTTCGAATCGGTCGAAGGCATCACTTGCCAAAACCTCTGCCCATTTGTATGAATAATAACCAGCAGCGTAACCACCTGCGAAGATATGACTGAAACCATGTTGGAAACGGTTGTATGAAGTGGTGGGTGCAACTGCATATTTTTGACGAATATCATCTAAGGTTTTTTGGATGCCTGTAGCGTCCAAAGCAGGGTTGGCCTTATGGATATTTAAGTCAAACATGGCAAATTCAATTTGACGTAAAGTTTGCATCCCAGACTGGAAGAAACGTGCATCTTGCAGTGCTTTTAGCAGATCGGCTGGTAAAGTTTGTTTTGATTCGATATGTTCACTGAGTAAATCTAAACTTTCTTGATCCCAAGTCCAAAATTCCATGAATTGACTTGGTAGCTCTACTGCATCCCACGCCACGCCATGGGTACCAGCCACAGCAATATTATCGACTTCAGTGAGCATGTGATGTAAGCCATGACCAAATTCGTGGAACAACGTCGTTACTTCATCATGGGTAAGTAAAGCAGCTTGCTCACTGACAGGTGGGGTAAAGTTGCAGACCATGTAGCAAATTGGTTTTTGTAGACCATTTTCAGTTTGCATGCGTGAACGGAAGCCGCTCATCCATGCGCCGCCACGTTTCCCACTTCGTGCATACAGGTCAAAGTAGAAACCGCCAATCACGTTGCCTTGATCTTCAAGTTCAAAGTAACGTGCATCGGGATGCCAAACAGGCGCTTCGCGCTCGATCACATTGATGCCATAGAGACGATTTACAATGCTGAACAAGCCTTGAATAATCTTAGGTGCAGGGAAGTAGGGCTTCAGGTCTTCTTGTGACAAATTAAACTGTTGAACTTTGAGTTTTTCTGAGTAGAAAGTGGCATCCCACGGTTGTAACTCAGTGATACCGTCTTGCGCTGCAATGGCTTTCAGTTCAGCGATTTCTTTCTCTGCTGGTACACGCGCATGTTCTGCCAGTTCAATCAGGAACTGATCTACAGTTGCCACATCGGGTGCCATTTTGCTTGCCAAGGACAATTCGGCGTAATTGTTAAAACCAAGCAGGCTAGCCATTTCCAGACGTAGCTTCAATATTTCTTCCATGACCGCTGTATTGTCAAATTCAGCAGCGTCTGCCTGATCAGAAGCACGTGTGGTATAGGCTTTATAGAGTGCTTCACGTACTTCGCGGTCTTCTGCATAGGTCATAATGGCAATATAAGACGGGAAGTCGAGTGTGGCTACAGCCTGTTTGAGTTCGCGTTGCTGACCATATTGTTTCAGAAGTTCAATACTGCCTTGAGGTAGTCCTTTGAGCTGCGCTTCAGTTAAAGGTTTGAAGTAGGCTTGGGTGGCATCCAATACGTGATTGGAAAAGTCTGATGATAACTGTGAAAGTCGTGCAGAGATTTCTGCATAACGTTTTTTCGCTTCACCTTCTAAGGCCACACCTGAAAGTTTAAAATCTCGTAACGCAAGTTTAATCGCGCTTTGCTGTGCTGCAGGAAGCGTGTCGAATACACTGTTGTCATGTACATGCTGATACGTTTGATACAACACTGTATGTTGACCTAGCTGCGTATAGTACTCACTCAGGCCAGGTAATAAAGATTGATAGAGTTCACGAGTTTCAGCATTATTCATCACAGCATTTAGATGCGAGAGCACACCCCAAGCTTCACTCATATTATTTTCAAGGTCATCGACCTGTTCTAACGTATTCAGTTGTTTTTGTACCGAATCTGGAACAACCGTCAGTTCATTTAGAAATTGTTGACCGTGTTGAATCGCATTTTGAATTTTTTCTTTGAGTTGATCTAAGGTAATTTGATCAAATTGAGGAACGGGCAAAGTTGCCTTTTCTAAAGTCATATTTTCTACTTCATATAAATCCTGAGTTATTTATAGATGTAGGGTTTGTTGCAGGTTAAATCAAGACTAAATCAGGAATTATTCATCTTCTGCAGAGGTCGAGAAGTCTTCACTGACCTGAAGAATCAAAAAGAGCGCCGAAGCGCTCTTTTCTTTCAACCTTAATCCGCAGCTGATTTAGCATTGGATTTTTTCTTTTTCGGTTTAGATTTTTTCTTCACTTTATCATTAGCCTTCGCTTCAGATTTGCTTGCAGATTTTTTAGCAGGCTTTTTACCGAATGAACTGGGCTTAGATTTCGATTTTTTGCGTCGTATGGGTTGTTCTCCATCTTCAGCAGCGTTGGTTTTACGCTCTGAAAAGACTTCTTCTTTGGCTGTAGGCTTTGCAACACGAGGGGCACGCGCTCGAATAGCACGACCTGCATGGCTCAATTGTTGAATCAATTCAAAGTCAATTTTGCGCTCTTCTAGGTTTACACCAGCGACTTTAATTTTCACTTCATCGCCTAGACTGAAAACTTGACCGCGAGATTGACCAATTAAGCTCTGACTTGGTTGGTCATAGACAAAGAAGTCATCACCCAATTGGCTGACGTGGATCATGCCATCAACATATAAGTCTTTGAGCGTTACAAACAGGCCAAATTCAGCAGTCGCACTGATAGTGCCGACAAACTCTTCACCCAAATGTTGCTGCATGTAATGGCACTTCAACCATGTAGTGACAGAACGTGATGCTTCATCTGCACGGCGCTCAGTCGCAGAGAAGTGTTCACCAGCATCATCCAGCGAAGCGCCAGAAATTGGGTAAGGTTTTTTCTTTAATTGTGCTTTGATGGCACGGTGAAGTAACAAGTCTGGATAACGACGGATTGGAGATGTGAAATGCGTATACGCTTCATAAGCCAAGCCAAAGTGACCAGCATTGTTCGCGCCATAATAAGCTTGCATCATTGAACGGAGTAAAACGGCATGAATACTTGGAGCATCAATACGGTCTTTGGTGGCATCGATTACGGCTTGATAGTCAGCTTGAGTCGGCTGTTCAGGGAATGGCAGCCCCAATAACTTCACAAAATCACGAACCTTTTGAATACGTGAGAACTCAGGTGGCTCATGCACACGGTACAGCATCGGAATTTCATTCTTTAAAGCATACTCTGCCGCTGCAACGTTTGCCAACAACATACATTCTTCAATCAGTTTGTGTGCATCATTACGGCTACGCGGTAGGATTTCGTTAATACCGCCTAGCTCATCAAAGGTCATATAGGTTTCAACGGTTTCAAATTCCATCGCGTGGCGTTCAGCACGTAAGCCTTTCAACACTTGATACAACTGGAATAAGGTATTGACCGATTTACGCACATCACGGTCTTCAGGAATGGCTTGACTATTACCCTCAAAATATTCGGCAACTTGGGTATAGGTCAAACGAGCTTTTGAATGCATCACACCTGGGTAGAATTCAAACTTAGTAACACGACCTGCGCGAGATAAGTTTAAATCACAGACCATACATAAACGGTCTACGTGTGGGTTCAAAGAACATAAACCATTCGACAGTGCCTCAGGCAACATCGGCAATACAAAATGAGGGAAGTACACCGATGTACCGCGCTCTTGAGCTTCGTCATCGAGCGGTTTACCCGGACGTACATAATGGCTGACATCGGCAATTGCCACCACAACGCGATAACCACCACCCGGACGTTTTTCCGCATACACGGCATCATCGAAGTCGCGTGCATCTTCACCATCAATGGTGACAAGTGCTAAATCACGTAAATCGACACGACCTTCACGGTCTTGTTCTGATGGTTCTTTAAAGCTGTCGGCTTCTTGTTGTACCGCTTCAGGGAATTCGTAAGGTAAACCAAACTCTAAAATGGTTTGTGGAATAATAATTTCAGTGTCTGCTTTATCAGCCATCGACTGAACAATATGACCTGTCGCAAATTCTTCTTTGGTTGGGTAGCTGTCAATCGCAATACGTACAGAGTCACCGAGTTTGACTTTGGCATGCTCGATTAATTCTCTTTCTAACGTAATCGGTTGGTGTGCATTGGGATTTGCCGGCTGAATAAAATATTCACCTTCATACTCAGACACTTTACCAATAATTTCTTTGACACGATGCTGTAGAACTTCAGTAATAAAGCCCCATGCTTTGCCTTTACGGTCTACCGAAGTTTGGCGGACTTTAACACGGGCACCATTAAACACCTGACGTAACTCACGCTCAGGAAGTAAAAGGTCATCTTCACCGCTAATATTGGCTGTGCCTAAACCTTTTGAGTTGATATAAACCGTTGCTTCATGAGTCGGTTGCTCAGCTGCAAGCTGGAACTTAAATCCATCTTTCATCAACTGACCATCTCGAACCATCGCAATCAGACGATGACTCAGTGCATCAATACTTTTTTGATCGGCAATTTCAAAATGTTCTACAAGATCGGCATGCGACATTGCAGTTTTCAGTTGTTCAATCGTCTCTTGAATTAGAGTACGGCTTGGAATTGGATTGTCATAACGTTCGGCTTCAGCTTTTGCTTCAGGGTCGACCCAGTTTTTCATATGTATTTGGCTTCAAATCAGAAGATTAGGATTAGCATAAGTCATGCAAGCAGATACTGCACGCAATTGATTGCAATAAAGTGTTTTATGCCGATATTTTATAATGTCTAAAGCTGAAAAGTAGGGGATAGCAGCGCGTGCTGAACTAATTTTGCGCTAATTTTTTGAAAATCGTTTAAAAAATATCTAATTGAGTAAAAAAATGAAAAAAATATAACGACTGTGCTTGCAGTCGTATCATGATCTTTGTATTATGGCGGCACGTTACGGTGAGATGGGTGAGTGGCTGAAACCACATCCCTGCTAAGGATGCATACGGGCAACTGTATCGAGGGTTCGAATCCCTCTCTCACCGCCACGATTTACTTATGTCGCGCTCATAGCTCAGCTGGATAGAGCACTTGGCTACGAACTAAGGGGTCGGGAGTTCGAATCTCTCTGAGCGCACCAATAAGTAAATCTGAAAACGTAGTCTTTTAAGACGACACAAGTTACGCGCTCATAGCTCAGCTGGATAGAGCACTTGGCTACGAACTAAGGGGTCGGGAGTTCGAATCTCTCTGAGCGCACCAACTTGAACAAATTACCGCACATGTTGCGGTTTTTTTGTGCTTGTGATTTATCGCTTTGATATAGCTGTCTTTTGTCTTTTGTCTTTTGTCTTTTGTCTTTTGTCTTTTGTCTTTTGTCTTTTGTCTTTTGTCTTTTGTCTTTTGCTTGGATTGTATAAAAAAAATCTTTTGTCATAAGACAACCCATCAGTAAATTTCAATTTTGCTTATCTTCTATAGATAACCCTTTTTTCAGATATTCATAGTGATGCAATTTTTTTAAATCTAAGTTTAAAAAAGAATTGAGTGAGTTAAAGCAGTGACTCAATGATGTCGATAGATTTGTTATCTATCTTGAGCATTTATACATGAGTATTGCTAAGTTTAAATTCCAAACTTGTGATGCAAAAGCCATTAAAAAAGTAAATCTAGCTGATTTTTAGCGTGTTTAAAGGGTAATTGTTTATTTGCTGTGCGTTTGGTTAAATTTATATGAAAAAGCTCTTAACAAAAAATAAAAATCACGTATAATGAGCCTCATCAAGACGTCGCGCTCATAGCTCAGCTGGATAGAGCACTTGGCTACGAACTAAGGGGTCGGGAGTTCGAATCTCTCTGAGCGCACCAACTTGATCAAGATTGAAAAAACCGCACATGTTGCGGTTTTTTTGTGTCTAAAATATAGCTAAAACCAATAAATTCAGCTCATCAATCAAGGTTCTAATTTAACTTCTGTTTAACTTTGAGTGCAAAGACCGTATTTCCGCCTAAAGCCGGCAACATGTCGTGATACGGCATACTGCGCATGGCGCGAAGTAAAAACGGTGCTTTGTCATCAATCTTCACCGCACTGGTCAATTGTAATAACGATCCTTGTTGTAAGGGGCGAATATGCATTGCACCTCGGACAAACTTTAGGTCTCCACCGGTTGCGGTATATTGATTTTGCAGTAAGTCTGGGTAGTTAAAACGCATTTTAAAATCAAAGGGAATATTGATCACGCCTAAACCCACCGAAATTTTATAGTCGGCATCCATGAGGTGCGGATTAATTTTCTGCACTTGCATATGTTTAACTTGTCTTGGAAATAAGTGCTTGAACGAAGACACATTAATCCAGCGCTGTAAGCTCGAAGGCTCTTGTGCATAATATTGAAAACTGGTGCTAAAGCGCATCAATTCATAATTTTGCCCAAAGGGAACGCGCTGCGCTGCCAAAATAAAGGACACAGGTTCTTTCGAGCTTTGACTTAATTGGGTGACTTTGTCGAGTTGGGAGGCATTTAATTTGAGTTCAGGCAATTGATTTGCAGCGAGAGTTTCACTACTAAAGGCTTTAAATCGGCGCTGTAATGATTCCAGTAAAAAACCATTGGTTCCCGCAGGAATCCCTAATTTGGCATCGGGTAAGGCATTTAATATTTTGCTAAACAAAAAACCTTTAGGCTGATTTAAATCGCCCCATTGGGTCACACTAATCAATGTGTGTTGTGCATCGATCTCAAACCATTCAATTTTTCCTGCACCAAAGGGCACTGGTGCTTGCAGAACCAAACTATTAATGCTGTTGTGATCAATTTGGTGCTGCATCACCACGGTTTCTTTAAAGTTTAAAACCGGAATTGGTGTTGGAATATGGATGCGATATTCAACTTGGCTGGTTGAACCTTGCTGTTGCAAAACCTCAGCAGATTTTAGCGTGGGAAATAAGCCGGCATAGTTTGGATAATTACTGAGTAATCTCGCCACATTTTTGCTGTTGGTTGGGACAACCACAGCGGCACTTTGAAATTTACCAACGACTTTTTGGCCTCCTTTCATCGTGGGCAAACTAATCTGTTGTGAGGGATGCGCAAAAATCACGATGTGATCACCAGCAAGATTGGCCAAGGCTTTGGCATTGCCATTAAACAAGTCCAAACTACTAGGAATTTGGGGTTGCCATTGAACGAATTTGGCCCAACTGGTCGATATGCTCAGTCCACTCAGAAACACCAGTACCATGATTATTTTTGTTATCTGCATGTCACATCCTGCGTATGCAATCTTTTATTTGTTGCTGTTTTTAACGTATTTCTAGAGGGAAGGGAAGTAGTGAAGTGTTACAACCGACCATTAAAAAGCATGAAGCAAGTTTGAATTGTGGTGTAGTATTTAGCGCAATTCATTTTTAAATATTCATACGCTTATGTCTGAGAATCTACCTGCATTATCGCTGCGCTATTTTTTAAATCTAGAAGAATCACAGGATGGTTTTGCACTAGCAACTTTTGGCAAAAAGCAATTTACGCGTTTTTTAACGCCAGCCATTAGCCTTGGGATTATCATCTGGGGTTTTTACCTAGGTGTAAATGGTGTCGGTGCCTACTATGTTGGTCTGGGTGCTTTCTTTTTACTCCTTCAAGGCATCATGCGTTATTGGTTTTTACCGATGATGTTTAAACGCCAGTTTGTAAAATACCAATTAGGCAAAAGTGAACAAGGTATTGATTTATTTCAAGACTATGCAGAAATTCATGCCAATGGTCGTAAGAATGTCTTTCATTATGCTGAAGTGGCCAATTTTGCTGAAGGCAAATTGACCTATATGCTTGAACTGAAAAATAAAACCGTGATTATTGTGCCGAAAAGTGCATTTAAAAATACTGCGGACCAAGCGACTTTTAGCAATACTTTTCAACACTAAGACAATCTATTCATAACAAAAGAGGGAGTAGTATGCAGTCACGTCCATCTAAAATTGTTTGCGTCGGTCGTAGTTATGCAGATCATGCCAAAGAATTAGGCAATGCAATTCCTGACCGTCCTGTACTTTTTATGAAGCCGCCAAGTGCATTAACCGCATTAGACCAAGGCATCTCATGGAATCCTGCATGGGGCAGTTGTCACTATGAATGCGAATTAAGTTTACGTATTGATCGTCCTTTATCGGCTGAAACTGATCCTCTCAAAGCCTTAGAAGCAGTTGGAGCTTTGACTTTGGGCCTAGATCTGACTTTGCGTGATCTACAAGATGACTTAAAGAAAAAAGGTCAGCCGTGGGAACGTGCCAAAGCTTATGATGGTTCTTGTATCCTTGCGGATTGGGTCGATGTCCAAGAGGTGGTTCAAGATTGGAAAAATGTGCATTACACCTTGCATGTCAATGATGAACTGCGTCAGAACGGTGATACTGCATTGCTGATTTTTGATGTGGGTACATTACTGGCCGATATTAGCCAAGTATTTAGTCTTGAAGTGGGTGATGTGGTCATGACGGGTACGCCTGCGGGTGTTGCGGCACTACAGTCAGGTGAGCAGTTGAAAATGACCCTGAAAGGCAAAAATCAGGATTTTGTTTGGACAACTTTTGTCAAATAATCTGTGAACGAAATACAAAAAAGGCTGCTTAATGCAGCCTTTTTTTGATTGATCTATTCAGTGCTGCTTGATTGCGGTGGCTCATTCGGTTGTAAAGGGCCGGTGTCTTTCCATGTTTCATAGGTCTCGGCCATATGCTGTGAGTCGGTGTCTCCCAATGCACCTGCTTTGGCATACCATTGTCGCGCTTTTTCACCATCTCGAATATCATAATGATAATAATGTGCCATTTTCATCGCCGCGTCAGCATCTTGCCCTTGTTCTGCGGCATAGCTTAAATATTCAGCTGCTTTGTCGGGTGTAGACGTAGGATGTTCAGAAAAATAATGTTGATTTCCCAAGACTTTGATCGCTTCGACATTCTTTTGGTTGGCAGCTTTTTCATACCAAATTTGCGCTTGGTGCTTATCTTGAATTAAGCCTTTTCCCGTGTCGTACATCCAACCAACGGTATATTCAGCAGCAGGATCATGAGTCTTTTTTGCAAGGTCTAGCACCCAGTGTGCAAGGAAAATATTGCCATCTTGCTGCATCTTTCGAATCACTTGATCTGCATGTGGGTTGCCTTGATAGGCTTGAGTCATCAACCATGCGAATGCGTCCGTAATGCCTTGATCCGCAGCAGCTTTGTACCAATGTACACTTTGTTCGATATTTTGTTCTGTTCCCGTTCCACTGAGGTATAAATCACCCACTTTCATTGGCGCAGTCGCATCACCACTTTGAGCTATTTTGAGCGCGGATTTAAATTCACGCTGTTCTTTGGAACTACAAGCCATTAAAAATACGGCAGATAAACACAGCGCTAAAATGGTTTTTTTATTCATTCGAAATGGAGTCTTTATCATTCTTCGTGGATTTTTTGATCTTAACGGATTGTTGAATCACTTTATAGAGACACTTATAGCTAAATTTAAACACATTTAGGGCTTTAAAGCGGATTTCCTAAACTGATCTGGGGTGCAAAGCATCCATTTTTTAAACATATTTATAAACGCTGAGGCATTGGCATAGCCAAGTTCTAAGGCAATATTTTCGACGGTTTGGCCTGCGTTGAGCATGGACATGGCTTTCATGACTTTGAGACGTTGTCGCCATTCATGCAGGGACATCCCAAGTTCTTTTTGACAATAACGCGCAAGAGTACGTTCCGTCATATTTATCCGCTGTGCCAATTGCTCAAGCGCGCTCTGATCTGCAGGATGTTGATGTAAATAATCAAGCAGCTGTTTGAGGGCAGGGTGATCCGAATGCGGTAAATAACTACTGACCAGTTTGGCTTGATGCAGTTGATCTAAGATCACATGGAGTAAGCGTTGATACTCGGCCGTATTTTCCATGAGATCGGCTTGTTGATGCAACAGACGCAAATGGCTGAATATCGCTGTAACTAAAGGTGAGCTGAGTAAAATCCCCGGTTGTTTCGGCAAGTGGGTGCATAGAGATTCATGTACATATAAGGTGCCATGTGAAACTGCAGTACGATTTAAACCACTATGTTCTAAGTGTGGGGGAAGCCAAATGCCATAAGGTGGTGGGGTAATATAGTCTATCTGGTTGATGTTCACTTCCATTACGCCATTAAAGGCATAGACAAACTCGCCCCAAGCATGTCCATGAACGGGATAAACAGACAGTGCAGGATCGTCACGAAAACTGATCCACAGTGCTGCTTGAATTTCATCGTTGGTGGGAAGTTGTTGCAACTGCGTATGATCTGCACGAGCTTTATGACGCATGAAAAATTTTGCCTGAATAAGAAGATCACTTGTCTATTTTGAAGTATATATTTTATTTCTGACAGTTCTATAGTGTTGCTTATCGTATTGTCGAGTAAATAGTGTGGAACAGCGTAAGGCGCTAGATGCAAAAGCTTCTGGTTTGATGATTATTTTGTGCATGATTTTAGGGATTCAACAGGTCATTTTGAAATTGGCCGCGGTTGATATTGCGCCGATCATGCAAATTGCCATCCGATCGGGTTTGGCTGCGCTGTTGGTCTTTCCACTGATTCGTCTTAAGCCGGGGACACATTTATATACTCGAGAATACTTGCTGCCGGGTATCTGGTTGGCGTTTTTATTTTCAGCCGAATTTATTTTAGTGGCAGAATCCCTGCACTATACCTCTGCATCACATACCGTTGTCTTGCTCTATACCGCACCGATATTCGTGGCACTAGGTTTACATTGGAAGTTGCCTGAAGAAAAGCTTACAGCGATCCAATGGGTCGGTATTTTTATTGCCTTTTCAGGAATAGTACTGTCGTTTATGGGACGTGAAAGTAGTACTACAGTCAACACTCAAGCCCTGTTGGGTGATGCGATGGCATTACTTTCTGGGGTGATGTGGGCCTTGACCACCATTTCATTAAGACTCACCAAACTCTCTGATGCACCTCCGACTCAGACCTTGTTTTATCAGTTGGTTGGTGGTTGTGTATTTTTATTACCCGTGGCGTGGCTGACAGGACAAATGACTGTACATTGGACGGTGTTGTCCATCAGCAGTATGATTTTTCATGTGCTCATTATTTCATTTTTTAGCCTGATGCTTTGGTTTTGGCTGTTAAGTAAATATCTGGCCAATGGTCTGGGCGTTTTTTCATTCCTTACCCCAATCTTTGGACTGGTCTTTGGCGTATTGATCTTAAACGAAACGATTGAACTGAATTTTATCTTGGGGACGGCCTTAGTAATGGTCGGAGTGATGACGGTAACCTTGCATCGGTGGTTGTCTAAATTGATGGGACGTCAGCGCACAGCGACCTAAGATCATGTATAAATAAAAAAGGAGAGCTACGGCTCTCCTTTTTTTATTTACGCTTATTTTTTTTCAAAAATAGTCGCAAGTGGAATCGAGAGTTTGGCCGCGAGATAATCATCCGATTCGACCAGTTGCAGCCCAATTTTTTCCATCCAAACATCATCTGGATCGACGCGACCTAAATCTTGCCGTTTAGGGAGCGGATAGGGCAGCTTACTGTAAAAACTCCAAAAGTCCACTTGGGTTAAATTACGAACTAAAACATAATGATCATCATCTGTACGTTTAATCAGGTGTTGCTCTTCAAACAATAAAATATAGCTTGGCAGGCGGCCGATTTCATCACGCCCTAAAACCTCAAGCGCTTCTTTTTCTGTCACGCTCTGACCGAGTTTTTGCTTTTTATAAAATAATTCAAGCAAATCCATCAACATAATAACAGGATGACGTTTTTGGTCGTTGCCCGAATTGAAAGCTGTCAGTGCATAACTAATTTCTACCCCAATCAGTACGATATTCCATGAAAGGAATATCCAAAGCAGGAAAATTGGCACTGCAGCAAAAGCACCGTAAACGATTTGATAACTGGTGAAATTTGACATGACAAAACCAAAGAGGTTTTTGAGTAATTCAAATACCACGGCACTAAAGACACCCGCGATCAACGCCGCCTTAATCGGCACACTGCGGTTGGGAATCGTCCAATACAGAATGAAAAAACCTAAAATGGTCAATGAAAAAGACAAGATCCACAGCAGAAAAGCCCCATCCAGTTCATAGCCGGCAAAATTATTGCTGAGGACATTCATAGAGGCCAAGGTAGATGACACAACAAATGCGCTACCCAGTAAGATTGGGCCTAATGAGATAATAGTCCAATAGCGCATAAAGCCAATAATGCCGCCACGTGTCTCACGCACCCGCCAAATTCGGTTAAATACTGTCTCAATGCTGGTCAGCATCATAACTGTGGTAATGAATAAAAACAGTACACCAATAACAGTCAGGTTACTGGATTTATCGGTGAATGCATTCAGTGCTTTATCAAAAGCAATTGTCGTTTTCGGTAGGAAATTACTATAAATCAATTGTTGAAGCTGTTGACGAGCAGGTTCTAAAGCTTTAATTGAGGAGATGATGACCAAGAATACGGTCAACATGGGTACCACTGCAAACAAGGTGGTATAGGTTAATGATCCTGCTTGTTCACGGCAGCGATCGGCTTCAAAACGTCGAATGACAAATAAAACAAACTGAAACCATTTCTTGTCGTAAAAGGGAAGTTTTTTTAAAAATGCTTCGATCATTCGTTCAAGTCTCGAGTTATTTTAGTCATGTTTATGCAATTTTCATCACTTAGCTTAACCAAAAAATAGGAAAAATACCGTATAGTTTTCTTTTTTCATTGAATTTATAAAAATGACGCAAGCTTATGTACTAGTGCTGTATTACAGCAAATATGGTTCAACACGTGAGATGGCACATTTGATTGCCAATGGAATTGAAGCGTCTGGAATGGCGGTAAAAATACGAACCGTTCCAAATTTATCCGCTGTGGTGACTGACGTGCAGCCCAGTATTCCTGCCGAAGGCGATATTTACTGTAGCTTAGATGACTTAGCGCATTGCTCAGGTTTAGCCCTTGGTTCGCCAACACGTTTTGGTAATATGGCGTCGGAAATGAAATATTTCTGGGATCAAACCACAGCGCTTTGGCTCAATGGCGCATTACATGGTAAACCTGCCTGTGTGTTTACCAGTTCAGGTTCAATGCATGGGGGACAGGAAAGTACTTTGCTGACCATGCTGCCACCTTTGTTTCATCACGGAATGATGGTTATGGGTTTAAGTAATGCCCATCCTGCATTATCGAATACCAAAACGGGTGGTACACCTTATGGTGCAAGCCATGTCAGTGGTCCACGCCATGATCAGTCATTGAGTCAAGATGAGCGTAACTTGTGTGAAGAGCTGGGTAAACGCCTAGGCGAAGTCGTCAAAAAGTTGATTTGATACTTACTTGCTCTAGGAAGTTGCGCTAACTTTGTAGCGAACGGGCAAGAAAAGGCTTAAATATTGCACTTTTCTTGCTTTATTTACGTGTGACGTCTTTTTATTTATGTCGTTGTATACCGACCAAAATATAAAAATAAATCTGTCGAACTATTCCTGAAATATTAAAAATAAATGATATCAACAATATATTGAAAGTTTTTAAATACAGCCTGCTCAGTGATGGTTTCGAGTCGAATATTGCTCTGTCTTTGGGCGCGTTATTTTTATTTTTTGATTACATGATTTGTATTTAAATTTCTTCTTTAGGGTGTGTGATGTCTATTGTTAATTTTCTAATGACTTTCCTGTGTTCCGTATTGGCTGCATCTTCCTTGTGTACGGCAATGCCAGTTTATACAGTATGGATTTCCGGCAAGAGAAAAAGCCGAAGAAAAAGAATTTTTAGCGAAACAAGATCAAATTAAAGTGGACTCAAAATCTTTAACTGATGTTTCAAAATAATTGATTCGCCATGGTTTTCGAATAGCATTTCAATAGACTAGAAATACATATTAGAAAAACAATAACCTATAAAAAAAGAGCGCTGATGCGCTCTTTTTTAATTTCGAAATTAGTCTTGATCCGAAGTATTTGCAGCGTCTTCAGGCTGTTGCTCAATTTCAAAGCGCTGTTTGCAATCTAAACATTGGTAGTCGAGAAAAATATTTTGATCGACGATCACGCCGGCTTTTTTACCAAAACGGTGTCCGAGAAAACCGCCTGTGATACCGACGCTAATTGCACCAACAAAAGTCCCGATGGTTCCGCCCATAATCACGCCAAGTGGGCCAGCAGTCACGCCACCAATCGCAGCACCAATAGATGCGCCAGATGCCGCACCACCGACAGTCCCTGCAGCAGTTCCTGCACCACTGAGTAAGACCCCACCAATTTTTTGTAAGTTTTGTTCATGGTTACGCTTTTCAATATGGGTTGATCCACATTTTGGACATTTAATTGTCGGTTCCATGTTTTGATCTTCTGTATTCATAACTTTCCATAGCCTTAAAAAATAAAGTGGCCGAATTTATGGTGCAGCATAATGTAATTTGACAGATGAGTAGTTGACCCATTCGATCAAATGTGACGATTTTCCTGAATTTTATCGAGTTTTGCACACCGATGTTTTGTCTGCTTGTAACTAAGGCGTTAAAAAGTGCGCTGTATGTCACCTTAATCGCAAATTTTTAGCAAAAAAAAAAGAACACCTGATGTGTTCTTTTTTTCTTTTGAACGCAAACTTAGTCACGAACAAATTCAACTGTACCATTCGCCAGTGATTTTACACGTGCCAATGATTCAACGCGATAGCCTTTTTCAAGCAAAATATCACGACCAGGTTGGAATGATTTTTCAATCACGATACCGATACCCAATACTTCAGCACTTGCTTGATGAATAAGATCTGCAAGACCTAAAGCAGCTTGACCATTGGCCAAAAAGTCATCAATCACTAAAACTTTATCTTCAGCATTGATGTGCTTTTTAGAAATCGCGATAGTGCTTTCAGTTTGTTTTGTGAAAGAAAACACTTTTGAGCGATACAAATCATCTTTTAAGGTTAAAGATTGATATTTACGTGCAAAAATCACAGGAACACCAAGTTCAAGACCAGCCATTACTGCAGGTGCAATACCTGATGCTTCAATCGTAATGATTTTTGTGATGCCAGCATCTTTAAAAAGACGGGCAAATTCTTGACCAATTTGCTGCATCATCACAGGGTCAATTTGGTGGTTCAGGAAAGAATCGACTTTCAGAACTTCTTCAGAGAGAACGATACCTTCAGCTAAGATTTTCTGTTCCAGAGCGTGCACGGGAGAATCCTCGAGGGGCAGGTGCTTTTTAAAGCAAAAGCGTATTTTAAAAAGCACCGTGAAAAATGCAAGCGAAATTGATCAAATCAATTAATTTGTTGCACCTTTATAGCCCGTTAACAATAAACCGTAAGAGGTTTTATTGTCTTGGTGGGAAACTTTGACAGGTAGATAATCTAGTTTTGGTGCTAACCAGAAAGTCGTTTGACGGCCTGGTTTGTCATGACGCATCACCACTTTAACGGTGTCAAAAGTTCCATAAGTGGTTTTCACTTTTTCAGTGCCTTGTTTCACGAACTTACGAGCTTCAACCTCTTTGGCATCGGCAATGTAGTAATTCGATTTCAAACCACCATTTTTTAAATCTTCACGAATTTGCAATTCAGCATTGAGTTCATCTAACACACCTGATTTCCACGCAAATGAACGCGCTTTATCATCTTTTTTGGTGTTAATGGTTTTTGCGCCAGCATTAAAATTAATATTCATGGTGTTGTTGTGCACCAAAATTTTGCTGCTGCGGCTAAAGCTGTTCGAGTGAATTTGGCTGCCATTTAAACTAAAACGACTGGTTTCAGTTGCAGAGGCCATCGCACCAGCTTTTGCTGCGAAAACATAGGTCCAGTTATTCCCAGATTGTTTTAGGGTACGTGTTGCAGAACCCAAGTTTTTGCCGTTGTAGTTAAATTGGTAGTTGGCTTGGAATGGACTCATGGCAAATGACTGACTTGAGAAACCAGTCAAAAGCAGTGTAGTCGATACCCCAGCAACAAGACCTAAATTTTTCAAAACTGAATGTGCCATAAGTATGGTTTTCCTATTCAATAGAAGTGTGGTGGGCTAAACCACCTGATATGTTTATTATGCGGCTGGATTGTGGAGAATCTCGTCGCAAATCCGTGCCTAATGTATATGTTGTGTAGCGTTTTATAGGCTCAAGATATCTAAGTACAGGATAAGTCTAGCTTTCCTTTTGCTTAATTGGCGTGACTTCATCGTCTTTTAAATTTGAGTCATCCCAGTCTTCTATCCGTTCTTGCGACATCTTGGTGAACAATGCGGTTAAATTAACATTACCAATCACCACCAATTCGGCCTCACGTAAAACAGCATGGTTGACATGGACTTTGCCCAATGTGTCGATAATCGATCGACTTTTACCGAGCCAGCGATTCAGGTCTAAATACAGTAAATCATCTTTAACTTTGATCACATTGAGCTTTTCCAAAATCATACCCAATGGATCTTGGTTGAGTACTTTTTGATAGAACCATAACGCCATGCGCACGCCCATCTTATACAGAACATTTGGATACTTCGCTTCAATCACTTGTGTATCACTAATTTGTTCAAATACGATCAATTGGGTTTGTTTGTTGAGTTCCATCTGTACCAGTTTTAAATCAACAGAGAGTGTTATGATCAGCCCGTTATAATCCAATGTGGCATACAGTCGAAGCCAGTCATCATGCAGGTCAGCATGCAAGTCTTTGAGCATTTTCACATTATCGGTCACAAAGCGCTGAAATGTCGCATTTAAAAACACTTGAGACATTGGGAATTCACGCTCATCTTCAATAAATCCTTCAGCTTTTTGGTACACTTGGCGTATACGTTTAGCGATATTGGAAACTAGCGTTTGCATAAGAAGTGCATCCTGACAAATTATGTTTTTTAACGATGTTTATCTTGTCGATTTCTATAAAAACACAAGGTTTTGATCTTGCAGTTTAGCAAAATAAATTGCACCATTTTCATGATTTTAATTGTGCATTATCTATGTGTTGATGGATTTCTCGTTTTCATCAAAAAATGAATACGAGTTTTATTTTATACTGTTTTAAGCAGTTTGGGGAATGCGGCAAATTGTCGGTTTAATGTGATGCTGAAAAAAATAACGTTCATGCCCTTGATGAAAGAGTGGTGGAAAGATCCCATATTTGCAACTGCATTGGCGTTTGCTGCTGTGTTGCATTTGGCTTTTTTAACCATGCAATTTTCCATGCCCCAAGAGGCGGATTATAACACCAAAGAAATTGCAGTTTCTTTACGTTCTACGACGGAAAAAATTGAACATGCAGACTTTTTAGCACAAGCCGATCAGCAGGGCTCAGGGACATTCCGTGAGTCACATCGTATGTCGAGTGACATGCCTGCACCGATGATCGAACAAAAAGCCGGTGAGCAAAAAAGTGAAGCTTTAGAACAACTGCAACAAAAGAAAGAACTCAGCTTTGAAGATAAAGTGTTGATGACAACTTTGAGTTGGCAAAAACAAGCTGAAGAAAACAGTCGTAAAAAAGCCGTTGAGGAGTTGAATAGTCAGTTTCAGGCCAAGGCTGCGATGGTGGCGAGTATCGAAGCCCAATATTTACAACGTCAGCAAAACTTTAGCCGTCAGCAAAAAATTAAAACCATTGATGGTATTCAAGCCAAGCAAGATGTTTCTGCGGCTTATATGGAAAAATTCCGCGAAAAAGTCGAGTTTTATGGCAACCGTTATTATCCTGAAGCGGCAAAACAGCAACAGCTACGCGGTGAAGTACGTTTAATGGTTATTTTGAACAGTAATGGCGGGATTCGTGCCATTCGTTTGATCGAAAGTTCAGGTTCAAGTTTATTGGATGAAGCAGCAAAAACCTCTGTGCGTAAGGCGGCACCTTTTGGTTTGTTTGATGCCAAAATGAAAGACATCTCAGAACTTCGTATTGTGCGTACTTGGCGCTTCGATCCTGCAGAAGCAGAGTTTGAGGTGCGTTAATCAGTTGTGATTGCGTCGCAAAACTTCGCAGATTTCGACGCTAAAACTCGCATACCATTGGTTTTTCCCCAATTGCTGCGCGACCAGATGTTGTGCATCTTGTTGCCAAGCTCGAATGTCTTCTAATGTATTCCAGTAGGAAAGGGCGATTTCATGCTCACCCTCTGTCAGCGCTTCAAAATGTTGACAGTTAAAGTGTGTCAAGGCTTTGTCTCTAAGCTGCTGTGCAGTCGAAAAATACAGCTCATCAAGCGTACGAATGCGTGCTTTAAAAATCACGACATATTGCATATCTTTCCTTCCTTGTTTTTTATGACGATAAAAAAAGCGAGCCGGAGCTCGCTTTTTTGGTTCTTAATCTCTTTCCAGATAAGGGTTATCAAAACCCAATTTGGCTAAAATCTCGATTTCCAACGCTTCCATTTCTTCAGCATCTTCATCAGAGGTTTCATGGTCATAGCCCATGAGGTGCAACGTACCGTGTACCAGCATATGCGTAAAGTGGGTCAGGGGTGCTTTGCTTTGTTCTTGTGCTTCACGAAGAACCACAGGAATACAAATCACCAAGTCGCCAATCGGAAATGAGTCTAAAACTGCAGCCATTTCATCGGGGAGATCGCTTGGAAAAGACAACACATTAGTCGGTTTGTCTTTACCACGATATTCCAAGTTCAATTTGTGGCTTTCGTCATTGTCCACACATGCAATACCGATCTCACAATCACTTTGTGTATCGATATGACGTAAAGCCGTTTCCACGACTTTTTTGATATGCGCACGTTTCACCACCAATTCAGGTGACTGAAAATTTTGCTGCAAGGAGAGATTAAGTTTCAAAATGAATCCTTAAATGTTTTCGTCTTGATGCTGCCCATCAGCTTTAGCATCATTGTCCGCCACCAAGGCTTCCTGACGTGCTTTACGTTCTGCACGTTGTTCAGCTGTAAGGCGATGTTGTTCGCTGTCCCATCCCTCATAGGCTTCAACAATTTTTTGAACCAATTGATGACGTACCACATCACGAGAGTGGAAGCGAGTAATATGAATTTCTTTGATTTTTTCAATCACACGTAAGGCATGTGCCAAACCAGATTGTTGACCACGAGGTAAATCGACCTGTGTAATGTCGCCCGTGATTACTGCACGAGAACCAAAACCTAAACGGGTGAGGAACATTTTCATTTGTTCAGGGGTGGTGTTTTGTGCTTCATCTAAAATCACAAAAGAATGATTTAAGGTACGACCACGCATGTAGGCGAGTGGTGCAACTTCAATCACTTGACGTTCAATTAGTTTAGCGACTTTTTCAAAACCGAGCATTTCATACAAAGCGTCGTATAGCGGACGTAAGTAAGGGTCAATTTTTTGGCTCAAATCACCGGGTAAAAAACCCAATTTTTCACCGGCTTCAACCGCAGGGCGAACCAATAAAATGCGTTGAATTTCGTTACGTTCTAGCATATCTACAGCAGCGGCGACCGCGAGATAAGTTTTACCTGTACCCGCTGGGCCGATACCAAATGAAATATCGCTTTGTAAAATACGCTGTACATAGCGTTTTTGATTGGCACCACGTGGATTGATCCGACCTTTACGGGTTTGTAGATAAACATTGTCTAAACCGGTATGCTCATTTTCAGAAAAATCTTCCTGAATTTCGCGGTCAGTCTGACTGCCTTGAATCATCATGTGTAAAATGTCCGCACTAATCTGTAGATTGGTTTCGGACTCTTCATAAAGACGGTGAAGGAGACTTTCGGCTCTCTCTACCGCATCGATTTCCCCATCGATAAAAAAAGCATCTGCACGATGAGAAATTTTGACATCTAAACGTTGTTCAATTTGTTTGAGATGACCGTTATAGGCACCGAGCATGCTTTGTAAACGGTCAAGTGGAATACCAGCAAAAGTTACAGTACGTCGAATCGCTGCAGTCAAGAGAATTCCTTTAAATTGGTCTGACGATTAAGCTTACATTACGCCACGTCAGGCTCAAGATTCAAGAGTTCACCGTAAACAAACTTCAAAGTTTTAATATCGGTCACTTCAATCTCTGCAAAACGCCCTACCCATGCAGGATCACCGATAAAGCTAACCAAACGTGTATTGTCTGCAGTACCAATCAGCAAGTTCGGATCTTTGTCTGAAACAGACTCAATCAAGACACGTTGAATGGTCCCAAGCATTGCATCAGTTTTATCGATACTGGATTGTTTAATCCATTGTTGAACTTTTGCAAGACGTTCTTTTTTCACATCTTCAGGGGTTGTGTCTTCAAGTTCTGAGGCAGGAGTACCCGGACGTTTTGAGTAGATGAAACTGTATGAATGATCGAAGTCCATATCTTGGATAAATTGATAAGTTTCTTCGAAGTTTTCGTCAGTCTCACCCGGGAAGCCAATAATAAAGTCGCTAGATAAATGCATATCAGGGCGAACTTGACGTAATTTAGCAATTTTATCGATATATACATCAATCGTGTGGTTACGTTTCATGGCTTGTAGCACGTCATTCGAACCACTTTGAACTGGTAGATGCAAGTGAGAAACCATTTGCGGTAAGTCACGGTAGCATTGAATCAAGTCATCATTAAATTCAAGCGGGTGCGATGTGGTGTAACGAATACGACCAATCCCTGGAATCTCAGCAACTAAACGTAATAAGTCTGCAAAGGTACAGATTTCCCCTTCAAAAGTTTCACCACGGTAGCCATTCACGTTTTGGCCGAGTAATGAAATTTCACGTACGCCTTTTTCAGCTAAAGTGGCAATTTCAGCCAATACGTCATCGAGTGGGCGAGAAACCTCTTCACCACGGGTATAAGGAACTACGCAGAATGAACAGTATTTAGAACAGCCTTCCATAATCGAGACAAAGGCTTTAAACCCTTCTACACGCGGTTCAGGTAAAAAGTCGAATTTTTCAATATCAGGGAATGAAATATCCACCAACTGAATTTTTTCTTTTTTTGGTTTGACCACTTGCTCAGTATGTTGATCCAGCATTTGCGGTAAACGGTGTAAGGTTTGTGGACCAAACACCATATCTACATACGGTGCGCGTTTTTGAATGTTGTCACCTTCCTGAGATGCCACACAACCACCGACACCAATCACAAGATCAGGATTCTTTTCTTTCAGTTTGCGCCAGCGGCCTAACTCAGAAAATACTTTTTCTTGTGCTTTTTCACGGATAGAGCAGGTATTCATCAGGAGAATATCCGCTTCTTTTGGATCGCTTGTCAGCACATAGCCGTGAGA
This sequence comes from Acinetobacter sp. YH12064, assembly GCF_013419735.1. Taxonomy (NCBI): domain Bacteria; kingdom Pseudomonadati; phylum Pseudomonadota; class Gammaproteobacteria; order Moraxellales; family Moraxellaceae; genus Acinetobacter; species Acinetobacter sp. YH12064. The sequence goes on along the minus strand of NZ_VOZP01000003.1, from coordinate 9,549 downwards.
ATCACCTAAAAGGTCGCCCATACGTTGACTGTCATACTCATTCATCTGACACCCTTGCGTTTCGATGTACAGTTTTTTCACTGTTCCATCTTGAGCTGGGGTGTGCTGTGGCTGGGTAACAGTGTTATCTGGGGCAGCTTGGGCACTATTGGGGATGAAGGTTTGAACCGTCATGTAGGCTCCTAAAGGAATTTTATGAAAATCAATAACCATACGTGGCTGACAGACAATTCAATCAATTGAATTGTGCAGCTGCGGAGGTCAAAAAGGGGATTTTAAGAATGGGCAATATTTTAGCAGTAATTTACTAGAAACTTACAGCTTAAAATGACAACTCTGCCATATTGATTTATGAAGCAAAAATGTTTGAAAATTAATATTGGCTAATCATAAGGTTACATAACAGAACACAATGCAGAGTTTAGAATTATTAAACTAATTCCTAAACAAAGTTCGATGTGCTGTAACTGAGCAGAATGACATGAAAGAAGGCAAGTGGATGTTAAAACATAATTTTAAACAGAAAAATTACGCTAAATTACTTGCTTTGAGTGTCGGGCTCTCCGGAATTTCTGCGTTTGCCCAAGCCGCAGATGAGCAGTTTAACGATGCTTTACGTGCTGCGAATGCAGGCAATATTAGTTTATTACAACAATACCAATCATCCATGCAAAATGACGTTTTGGGTTATTATCCAGAATATTGGTTACTGAATAACAATTTGGCTTCACAACCTGCAAGTGCCATAATTAATTTTGCACAGCGCTATCCAAACTCGGCAATGGCAGAAAAATTAGCCGCAGATTATGTTGAAGAAAAAGTCAAACAAGCTGATTTCGCTACAGCACAGCCTGTCTTGCAATATGTGACTAATGCTGACCGTGCTGAAACATGTGCCATGGCTCAAGTCCGCGCAAAGTCGGGCGACCCTCTGGTTTACGCAGAATTTAAAGATGTATGGTTGACCACAAACTCACAACCTGACTCGTGTACGGGCTTGGGCCGTATGATGCTGTCGAGTCCTTTAATGACTCAAGATGACCGCCATCAACGGATGTGGGGACAGTTAAGAGCGGGTCAGTCAGGACAAGCGATTGCGACTGCGCAAACCATTGGCGTGAATATTAATTTATCGCAACTCAACACCATTCAAGCCAATCCACTGAATTATTTATGGTCTGCACCCAAAGCCACAGCTGAAGATCATGCATACCTGATTTATGCGATGGGTCGCTTGGCCGATAGCGACTTAAATGGCGCGATTTCTTCGGTGAAACGTGCAGCAGAAGGCACACCAGCCGATGTACAAAAAGCCCTATACCGTAGTGTCGGGTATATCGGTGGTACAACGGTAATGAAAAATAATTTCAACCGTGAAGTTCTAAATTATCTTGATTTGAGTTATGGACTGCCTTTTAGTGCAGAAGAAGCCGAGATTTATGCGCGACAAGCCATTCGTTTTGGCGCATGGGAAAGTGTCATTCGTGCAATTGATGCGATGAGCGTTTCGCAAAAGCAGGAAGACCGTTGGCAATATTGGTTAGCACGCGCCTCTGAACAACGTGGAGATGCCTCATCTAAACGTGCGGCAAAAGAAATTTATCGCAAGCTTGCCGTTGGCGATGATTACCATAATTTGTTAGCACGTGACAAAATTGGTCAGTCTTATAACAATATTCCGTCAAATGTGCAGCCTTCGTCACAAGATGCGCAGCGTCTCAGTCAGGATATTCACTTCCGTCGTGCCTTTGCATTGCGCAATATTAATGCATCTGACAGCTATATTAACCGTGAATGGAACTGGGCGGTGCGTCAAGCCTATTTAAAGCATGATGATGGCATGATTCTTGCCGCAGCTAAACGTGCAACCGATATGGGGTGGTATGATCGGGCGATTTATGCGGCAGATCGAACCACTAAACAGCACAATTATGCTTTACGTTATGCTATGCCGCATCAAAATTATGTGGTGAGTCATAGTCGTAATGCAGGGATTGACCCTGCATGGGCTTATGGCTTGATTCGTCAAGAAAGTCGGTTTGTCACTAGCGCACGTTCACATGTCGGTGCCGGTGGTTTAATGCAAATTATGCCAGACACCGCAAAATTGGTGGCTCGTCAGATGGGGGAGAGTTATAACCCCGCTGCATTAACGGATATGAATACCAATATCCGTTATGGCACTTTCTATTTATCAATGATTCAACGTCAATTGAGTAATAGTCCAGTATTAGCGACTGCAGGCTACAATGCGGGTCCAAATCGTGCTCGACGCTGGCAGCCTGAGTATCAAGCGATTGCAGCGGACCAATATACGGAATCGATTCCATTAACGGAAACTCGAGACTATGTAAAACATGTGATGACCAATGCAACCCATTACGGCCTTTTATTGGGTCAGGGGCCGCAATCGATTGAAAAACGAATGCAAATGATTCCATTACGGAATGCGCAATAAGCATTAAAGCAATGCGCCTGTTTTAAGGCGCAATATGGGTAAATAATGAATGCCGAATTGAACATTAGACCTGTTTATCGAATACTGACATCACTGCTCATCGGCATTGGTGCAGGTTTTGGTATGTCTGTGCTTTCGGCAGCACCCGTGGTTAATGGCTATGTGATGGATGTACAAATGGTGCCAGCTGTTTGCGCCTATGATCCTTTAAAAAGTAAAAAACGTAAATGTCTGGAAGGGTATTCACTCAATATCACGGGCCTATATCCAGAAACTTCTACCCGTGATTGCACCACCAATAGTTCAGCTAAACTTTCTCCGTTGCAAGCCAAAGTGGTTGCACGGATTATGCCTGATGAAAATGCTCGCGTGGCGCTTTGGCACACTACCGGCGGCTGTGTCCCAATGAATGCCAGCCAGTATTTCAGAACCATTATTAATCATGCAGATAAGCTAAAAATTCCAGATGAATTGACTAGCCAAGAAACCCAATCCATTCAAGCCAATGTCTTGCGTAATAAAATGTTGCGTATGAACAGCGGATTGGTATCCCAAAGTATTGCATTTAACTGTATGCAAACCCGTGGTGGCAGCCTACTGACTGAGATTAAAATTTGCTATAAAAACAATGGTCAGTATAAAAGTTGCCCTACGACTATTGTCGGAAATTGTCCTGCAACTTTCATAATTAAAGGTTCTTTCTAAGCTTTTTTCGGCATTTTATTTATATTTCCTATCATACTTTTGTTGAAAAGCATTCTCTTTTACATGCAAGCGTCAAAAGATTGGAGTACAATCTTTGCCGTTTATGATTATTAAGATTAGATAGAACAGCTATTTAATCATTATGACCTTCCTCAATTGGAGATAATTACATGAAGCAAGCAGTTCGTGTTGCCGTTACTGGCGCAGCTGGTCAAATCGGTTATAGCTTATTATTCCGTATCGCAAGCGGTGAAATGTTGGGTAAAGACCAACCAGTTATCCTTCAATTATTAGAAATTCCAGTTGAGAAAGCTCAACAAGCGCTTAAAGGCGTAATGATGGAACTTGATGACTGCGCATTCCCTCTTTTAGAAGGTATGATCGGTACTGATGATCCTAAAGTTGCATTCAAAGATGCTGACTACGCTCTTCTTGTAGGTTCACGTCCACGTGGTCCTGGTATGGAACGTGCTGACCTTCTTAAAGTAAACGGTGAAATCTTCATCGGTCAAGGCCAAGCACTTAACGAAGTTGCTAGCCGTGACGTTAAAGTTCTTGTTGTAGGTAACCCTGCAAACACTAACGCTTACATCGCAATGAAATCTGCTCCAGATCTTCCAGCGAAAAACTTCACAGCAATGTTACGTCTTGACCACAACCGTGCGTTAACTCAACTTGCTCAAAAAGCGGGTGTTGCAGTTTCTGACATCGAAAACATGACAGTTTGGGGTAACCACTCTCCAACAATGTATGCTGACTACCGTTTTGCAAATGTAAACGGCGAAAGCTTAAAAGACAAAATCAACGATGCTGCTTGGAATAAAGACGTATTCCTTCCAACTGTTGGTAAACGTGGTGCTGCGATCATCGAAGCGCGTGGTCTTTCTTCTGCTGCTTCTGCTGCAAACGCTGCAATCGACCATATGCGCGATTGGGCTCTTGGCACAAACGGCAAATGGGTAACTATGGGTATTCCTTCTGACGGTTCTTATGGTATTCCTGAAGGCGTAATGTTCGGTTTCCCTGTAACTTGTGAAAATGGCGAATACAAAATCGTTCAAGGTCTTGAAATCGACGAATTCAGCCGTGAACGTATCAACGTCACTCTAAACGAGCTTGAAGAAGAACGTGCAGCAGTTGCTGACATGGTTAAATAATTTAATTTTTTAAATTAAATTATAAAAAAAAGCACTCCATTTGGGGTGCTTTTTTATGGCCTGCGAAAAATACCAAGCTTAAGTTTTGAACAAAAAATAACACGTTGAGATGTAGTTGCAACTGACAAAGTCAATTAAACAGATAACTATGAAGTGGAAGAAATGTTTTTGGCTTGAGGAGAACGGCAATGTTTGATCAACAACCGACGTTGGAACTATTTTTTGAACAATTGGGGTTAGATGCAAGTCCGGAAGGCATTGATCAATTTATCGAAACGCATCAAATCACCATGGATGTTCCATTGCATGAAGCGCCATTTTGGACGAAGTCACAGCGTGACTTCATTATCAGTCATTGGAAAAAAGATGATGACTGGGCCATAGTGGTCGATATTTTAAATGAACAATTGCATACAGAATATAAGCTTTCCGGATCATGCAAAATCTAAATACAATTTGAAACAACAAACCTAGTTTTAACGCTAGGTTTTTTTAGCTTCATCATATAAGTTAATTAAATAATAAATGACAGATTAGTTGATAAGGAGGGCGAGATGCTCAATCAAAATAAACCATCCTTAGCTTTATTGTTTTCTCAATTGGGGTTAGCTAGCAGTCCAGCTGCGATCGAATTATACGTGCGTACGCATCAGCTTGCTGCAAGTGAAAATTTACATGATGCGCCGTTTTGGAATAAAGCGCAGCGTGATTTTCTAATCAGTCATTTAGTACAAGATGATGATTGGGCTATATGGATTGATGAGCTGAATCAACAGTTGCATATGGATGCATATAAGCTGCAGCCGGCATAGATTTCATTTTTCCAGAAATAAAAAAACACCTCCTCAGAGGTGTTTTTTTATTTAGTGCAGTTTGCTTTGGCGTAACTCTGCAAACCAATCTTCTTGGCGATATGGATTAAATGCAGGATGCTCAAGTAATGTGGTCAGTTTGAATTCTTGAGATTTGCAGTATTTATTTAACCAGTGGCGGGTTAACGCAGGTTCCTGTTTTACCGCAGAGGCATAGGCCAAGTAGAAGTAAATGTCGCCATGTTCAGCTTTGGACATCGGTTTCATAATCTGCTGGGTAATCAGGGCATAGCGCTGCTCTTGGGTAATTTCAAAAAATATCATATAAGCTTTGGCTAAATGTACAGACAAATTGATGTATAGCTCAATCGGCATTTCTTCAAATTCAATCCGGCTTTGCTCAAGTAGAACAATGGCTTCTTGCAGAAAATACACTTGTTCTTGATGGTTCTTACTTAAATTAACCAATTGCAGGCGTAAGTCTGCACGCTCAAGGGCAAGTTCAGGGCTGTTGCCTTGTAGAAATAATTGATCGGTTTCGCCAATACGCTGAATAATTTTATGACTGTTTTGACGCATCGGGTACATCCTCATCTATGAATGACTCATATATGAGGATAGTTTAAGGGATTTAAAGGAGGAATCTCGAATTACCACATCGAGTTGTCATTACGTAGCCAAGCCGTAATCGATAAACGTTGATGTTTTGCTTCGAGTACCTCGTGTAATAGGTCACTTTGGAATAACGCAATGCGATTCGGTTTAGGTTGTAAAATATGCCAAACATCATTCTTATCTTGTAAGCGCAATTCACCGCCCCAGTCGGCTTGCCAATATTCATGTAAATAATAAACCGCTGAAATGACACGTCCATTTTTGCCTTGAGGATTATCTTTGTGTAGTGCATAAAACTCACCTGCGTTATAACAAGCAAAATGTGCTTCGACTTCGTGAATGCCAGAAAAAAATGCGCGATTAAATTGTTCTGATAAATGTTCTAAGGCTTGAACGTGTTCTTGTGCGACATCTAATGTGTCGTTAATCCATAAAATATGATCACTTCTAATTTTACTGATGACCCCATTTTGTACGGCTGCATCCCTAAATTTATTCAAATTTGACATACATTCTTCAACAAGTGCATGTATATATTCAGCAGGATAAGCGTCATCAATAATGCTAAACCCGTGTTGATCTAAATCATCGAGGATTTGATCAACCGGCCAAGACTTTGGGAGAAAGGCTGTTTCCATATACGATCCATAAAGTTGTGGAAAAAAAGGTGACGTATTCTAGAGCAAGAATAGCATCGGAATGAAACTATTTTTCATGCTAAAATGTCCGTTGATATTAGGAATTAAAGAAACATGAATTACCGTCACCATTTCCATGCAGGCAACTTTGCCGACGTGATGAAGCACGTTTTGCTGCTTCAGTTATTAAGTCGACTGAATGCAAAAGATAAACCTTATCGCTATGTAGATACACATGGTGGTGCAGGTAAATATGATCTTTCGACCTCTGAAGCACAGAAATCAGGTGAGTTTTTAAATGGTATTCATCGTTTAGTTAAGCTTGATGATTCGATTAAACGTAATGCACCTGAAGGAGTTCAACAATATTTAAAAGTTGTTGAAAAAATGCGTGAAAACTTTGGCAAAGGCGCTTATCCAGGCTCTCCGTGGTTCGCACTTGAAGGCATGCGTGAAACTGATAAGGCAACGATTTTTGAAATGCAGCGCGATGTATTCCAACAATTGCGCCACAATATTTTTGATAAACGTGCAGGCTTGCATGAGCGTGATGCTTACGAAGGTTTACTGGCTGTAATTCCACCAAAAGAAAAACGTGGTTTGGTCATGATTGACCCGCCTTACGAATTAGAACGTAAAGATTTTCCACAGCTTGTAGAATTGTTGGTGGCTGCTTATAAAAAATGGCCGACAGGCGTTTTTGCGGTATGGTATCCAATTAAAGACCGCGCGATGATTGAACGTTTTGAAAAGAAAATGTACAAAACCGGCATTCGTCGTCAGTTGGTTTGCGAAATTTGTGTATGGCCAGATGACACTCCAGTCGGTCTAAATGGTTGTGGTTTATTGGTGATTAACCCACCTTGGAAATTCTCTGAAGATGCGGACGAAGCATTACAATGGTTGTTCCCACATCTTCGTATGAATGAAAATGGTGGTCATGCAGCCGTACGTTGGTTGGTTGGCGAATAATTTTAAACTTGAAAAAGAAAGGTCACAGTTAGGATCGAACAATGACAAATACAAATAAACCTGAGCGGGAAATTTCTTCAAAGGATGAAAATGCATTTGATGGCATTACATTTGAAGTTGAAGAAGAGGAGCATACCCATGAAGGGCATAAAGTGAAACGTCGTGGGATCTATCTGTGGCCAAACTTGATTACAACTGCAGCGTTGTTATCCGGCTTTTATTCAATAATTGCCAGTATGAATGGTGAGTTTCAACAAGCCATTTATGCCATTTTCCTTGCAGCATTATTTGATGGTTTGGATGGACGTGTCGCACGTGCTATCGGCGCACAAAGTCCTTTTGGTGAACAGTTTGACTCGTTGTCGGACTTGCTAGCATTTGGTGTTGCACCTGCCATTTTAATGTATAGCTGGAGTCTAAATGACTTAGGCCGTATTGGCCTGGCAGCATGTTTTGTTTACACCGCATGTGCAGCCTTCCGTTTGGCACGTTTTAACGTACAAATTGGGGTTGTCGATAAACGTTATTTTATTGGTGTTGCAAGTCCACTCGCAGCCGTTATGATTATTTCATTGGTATGGGTAGGTATGGATATCCCTGCGGTCTTCGACTTACGCGAAACAGGTATTCAGATTTTTAATGCGGTAGTGATTATTGCAGTGGGTCTATTGATGATCTCAAATGTAAAATACTATTCATTTAAAACTGTGGATCGTCGCCGTGTTCCATTTGCGGTGTTGCCAATCATAGTCTTCATTTTAGCTGCTGTAACGTATAATATTCCAATGGGTATTTTAATTATTTCAGTAATTTATGCATTGTCTGGCTTTGTCACAACCTTAATGGCAAAAAAGGCTGAAGCATGAGATAAAACATGAAATAAAAATGAAAAGGAGCTTGATATGCAGATATTTCAAGATTTCTTGGATCAATCAAGACGATTGAATCAAGCTCCAGATTTACAACATAAAAAAATAAATTTACATGCGCCGAATACGCCTTATCCTTCAGTCCATTATGGACTTTGTCTACCGAATCTTCCTGCGCCCTTACATTATCTTAACTTTATGAGTTGGCTTGGGCAGCCTCAGATTCCCGCTTTTCAAAATCCTGCGTCCATTCAACAAGACGAACTCAATACAGCCACAGTATTGACCAGTGTGAGCGGTCATATGGTTGGGCAATTACAATCATATTCCATCAAAGACGACTGTAGTCTGAGTGATACCGTCTTTAAATTTAGAGATAAAGAGCAGATTGGTTGGGATGGAGCGGTATTTCAAATCCATCGAGAAGATACTGAACTCAGTTTATATTTGTCCGTGCAAACTACCGATATTTCTTCGTGTTTAATTAAGTTGAGATTAGGTCTTGCTGAATATTGGTCGGTGATGTGCCAATGTGAAGGGCAAATCAAATTTCAGGGCCAGATGTATGATGTAAATCAGTTGGCGGTTTTGTCTTATGCACAAATACGCAAGTTTCCATATTTACCATTAGCGTTTTATACCCACCAGGTAATCAACCTCAGCCGACAGCGTCAAATCATCTTTATGCAAACGCGAGACCGTTATAACAATATTTTGAGTTCACGTTTATATCTAAGAGATTTAAATCAGCAGCAAGTGTTCATGGCGGATCAAGGCGTGTTCTTTAAAGTCATGCGCGTTTATCCTGTGGTTAAAACACCGAATTTGCAAAAAATGTATTTGCCACGTGAATTTGAATGGATTTACCAAAATGACAAAATGAAAATACATGTACAAGCGCAGAGTCGTGGAGATTTTAAATTTGGACTAGGGGCGGGCTATGCAGGAAGCTTTAACTATCAAATCAAAATCAACGACGAAATCGAGTGTGGAGAGGGTGGCTACTGTGAATATGTAGATTGTCGAGCTTTAAAATGGCAAGAAAAGAATGAAAAAGATAAATTAACGGACAAATATGGAAATATTGTCCCTTTTATGCTCAAAAAATAGTAAAAAAAAACTTAATTTAGTAGAATAAATAAACAAACGTAATGAAAAAATAAAAATAAATGGAAAAGGGTGTTGCGTTGGATCAAAAATGCTGTAGAATGCACATCCATCGGCGGTGATGAAGATTAAAACTTCTGATAAAACAATGACTTGGTTAAATTGATTGAGTTGGGTTTTATTTGATAAGTTTAAAAATAATTTGAATTACTGGTT
>NZ_VOZP01000033.1:0-5511 GCF_013419735.1 Acinetobacter sp. YH12064 | reverse complement strand
GTGTATAAAATAAGGAATAGCTTTTAATTTATTTAAGCAAAAATCGACATTAAATGTTTTTTTGTGACTTTTTTTGTCACTTTTTTTGATATATTAAATTTTAATTTAATTCAAGCTTTTGATTTAGTATAATATTTTTAATGGCATAGTTCTTGTATAAAAAAGAATTAGATTTTAGCCGTATCTTTAATTTAATATATCTATGGGGAGAGTGTTATGAACGCTCAAAAAGGTTTTACATTGATCGAACTTATGATCGTTGTTGCTATTATTGGTATTTTGGCTGCTATTGCAATTCCATCATATCAAAACTATATCGCACGCTCACAGGCTTCGGAAGCATTTGCTTTGATGTCAGGTGCTAAAGTTAAAATTCAAGATAACTTACAAGCAGGTTCTTGTGCAGCAGCAGGTGCAAACGCAGATGCAATTGCTGCAAACAACACCATTTCAGGAAAATATGGTAATCTAGTGATTAGTGGCGATGCTGCTACTGGCGCTGGTGATACTACCGCTTCTGGCTGTATCATGACTTACACATTTAAAGCCGCAAGTGCTGGTGTTTCACCAAAAGTCGCAACAACAATAATTGCAGCGTCTATGTTGAACAATGGTTCAATTGTTAGATCTGGCACCGCTACTACTACTGATGACGCTTACCTTCCAAAATCTTTTGTAGCACCATAAAAAGACGGTAATTAATTCTCTAAGAATTAAAAAAGAGGTTTCGGCCTCTTTTTTTGTCACAAATAACATTATTGTTTGTGATAAAAATATCTTACACTCTAGCGTAAGAAAAACAGTACTCGATAATTACTCCAAACGTGCTAATTGATATTTTGAAATCATCACTTTCAAACTAGCTAAGAGCCTGATTTAGTCTTGATCTATAGGCTTTTTAGTGACGATGTTTTAGGGCTACATCAATTGGATAGCCATTCCGAAATCTTTGGATGACTATTGCTAGATACTTTGAGACTGTGCTTATTAGTTTGGTAATCATAAAAATAGAGAAAAGTATCATTTAATCATCATTTCGGGTCTATCACACAATAATCCTTATTCGCTCCGTGACAGTCATTTTTCATGATGCGAACGCAAGACTTCCCATTGCAATTTTTAATATCTAGGCTGTATTTTTGTTCTAGCCATGCAACATCTGCTCTACGCTGTTTGATTTCGTCCATGCTCGGCACATATAAAAATAATGCTAAAAAGAAAACGATCAGCAAGCTAACAAAAGCACTGGCGTAGATTGCCATGAATCGCCAGTCAAGTTGATTGGTTGCATTGTTTAATTCCCGAATACTGTTGTTGAGTGCGTCTATTTGCTTCTGATTGGCGTTTTTTAGGTGTTTTTCGGTCTTATTGAGTACTCCGCTAGCCACTTCCTTGTAAAACGCTTCTAATCGCTTGTTATCGTCTGCTATGGCTTCTCGATACTCTTTCATAGATGCCAGTAAAATATAGAGCTGGTCATCTAGGTCGTTTTGGTTGCTCATCGGTACATTCCGCCCTGATCTAAGTCTTGTGATGCTTTACGGTTGGCTCGCTCGGCTTGCTGTTGCTCTAGTTTTTGCTGTCGTTGTATTTCGGCTTGGCGTTCTTGTTCTAGGCGTTTAGCTTCTTGGTTTTTCTGCCATTGCTCGAAGCCTTGCTCGGCACGGTTTAAACCGTGCTGTAAAACGCTGTCTGTGCGCTGTTGCTGTTGTTTGAGCTGTTGGGCGTTGTGTTGCTTCACATGGTCGTTATAACGGCTGATTTCGGTGTCTATGCCTTGTCTACGGAGTTGAGTGACCGAAGTCCCCTCATGAATGGTGGCTTGTAGTCCATTGTTCTGATCGGCATAGCTGCGGTGGTCTATTTTTTCTCGGTAGCCTGCTCGTTCCAGTGCGTGATTGGCTAAGTCCGCCCATGTTTCCCGAATCTGTTTGATGTCGTCTTGGGTTGTTCCCATATTTAGGCTTTTGCGTTTGGCATTACTTAACTCAATATCGGTTTTTGTCGTCAAAGTGAGTTTATTGTCAGGGTCTAATTCAGCTTTTCGGGTGGTCAGCATGATATGGGCGTGATGGTTTTTATCATTTCCGCCTTTGCTGGGTTCGTGAATGGCTAAATCTGCAATCACGCCATAACGATCAACAAGCGATTGGGCAAACTCTTTTGCCAAGTCCTTGCGCTGATCTGCATCCAGTTCATCAGGCAGGGCAATCACCCATTCTCTAGCGGTTCGAGCATCTTTGCGGTTTTCGGACTGTTCCGCCAAGTTCCACAATTCGCTACGGTCTATTTCTATATCAAGGTTAGACACAATTTCGCTATGGGCGACACCGTCCTTTCTCGTAAAGTCGTGGGTTAGTCCTGTTCGTTCATCTTTGAGTTTTTCCCCTGAACGGTAGGCAGACGATGCAACCGCAGTTCGTCCCGAACTTCGATTCACTGTTTTTGTTGAGCAATGATAAATCGCCATTTTTTATTTCGCCTTTTTAAATTGCGTAGCAATTTTTTGGGGTTAAGGGGATTCCCCTTACGCAACGATGACTTGAATGAAATTCAAGTCGTAAGTGCGCATTTCATGAAAAACACGATAGCATATAGCTCGCTTGAACTCTAGTTCATAGAGCCTTATGCTTGAGTGGTTTTCTATATCCCGAAATTAACCGTTATGACAAAATCAACTGAAAATATTGAAAAGAAAATTGAAGCTCAGTTAGAGAAGCTGAAACAGTTAAAAGCACAGAAACAGGCTATTGAAGCAAGAGAACGTACCAAGAAAAAAGAACAGGAACGAAAGGATGATACCAGACGTAAAATTCTGCTCGGTTCTTATTTAATTAAAAAAATGCAAAGCAACGAAGCAAACAAGGAAAAAATACTCGCTGAACTCAACGAGTATTTAACAGAAGATAGAGATAGACAGCTTTTTGACTTACCAAATATTGAGGAAATTAACTATGAATAAAGCCGATTTAATTGCCAAATTAGCGCCTAAATTAAATATTAATCAAGACGAAGCAAGAGTTGTTCTTAATTCTGTTCTTGAAGTCATTACAGAAGCCCTAGTTGAAGATAAAAATGTTCGATTAGTTGATTTTGGGACTTTTGAAGTAAAACAGCGTGCCGAAAGAATGGGACACAATCCTAAAACTGGCGAAAAACTTAAAATTGAAGCTAAGGAAATTGTCACTTTTAAACAAGGCAAGGCTTTGGGAGAGCAATTTACTGTTAAGCCAAAGCAAAAAAGTAAAGTTAAGAAGAAAGCCTAATTTTTCTTAGCTCTTTGCTTTTCTTGTTCGGCTTTATACTCTGGAATTAGCTCATTGAAGACTTTTTGGATATTTACTTTATCCTCGATCTGCAAATTATCCCGATAGTAAATTAAGTCCTCTATTTTGCTTTCCATCTGCATTTTTTCAGTGGGTTCTGCATTCTGGGATATTCGGGATAATAGGAAAATATAACCGCATATATTTTCCCTCGCAATTTCATAATTAACGATGTCGGTATACTCAATTTGAACGCCTTGAAAATTGGCTGTTAGGTTCTCCAGTTGCATCATGATTTAAATCCTGCTTTCTCTAAAAATGGGTAAAGTTCTCTAAATTTTTCAGGCTCTAAAAGCATGTCAGCGATACGAATAGCAAATTGTTGGTAGCTTTCTGTACCTTTTGAATACTTACTCATTTCAGGCATTTCTGACATTTTATTGGCAAATAAATGGCGTTGTGCATCGGTCATTTTTATAAAAAAGTCAGGGGTGTTAGGGTCACGCTTAGTATTAATTTTAGGTTTATCGTCTTTTTTTTGCTTAAACTTAAATGAAAACCCAGAAATGATACGTCCTTGCTTGTGTTGTTCGTAACTTACTGTGATATCTGTATATTTATTAATTTGTTTAATAGCAGGGTCTAAGACACGATTCTTAAAATCATAGACTCTAGGATATTCATGCTCCTCAATAGCAAGGCGTTCTCTTAACGTATTTAATTCTATTACTGGAACAACTTTCGTGCTTTGCCATTGAATCATCATTTCATAAAGGCGAATAGCATAAACGCTCGTTAATTGGGCTGTTTTAGATAATCTATATCGTGTGAAACAATCTTTCAGTTGTCCAATCATGCTAAAAACATCATCGGCTAACTGAAATTTAATATATCCCTGCGTATCTGCATAACTAATTTTTTGTACCCATCTCGATTTAACACATTCTATAAAATCGGGTTTTTGATAGACCCGATCATACGTGAAGTAACGGTTAAATAATCGCTCACTTGCATCCCTTAATACCTTATAAGCATCGGATTCATCAGTATTAAATAGCTTGGAGTAATCTTTTGCATATACTCTAAATTCTCGTGTGTGGAATAAGCCTTTATCACTTTCATATTCAGCTAATTCAGTGAAGGCTACATGTAGTATTCGATATTCAGTCAAACTGAGATTAAAGCAAGCTTCAACAAGAGTATTACTTTTTATAACTAGATCATTTTTCATTTGGTTTAAGGATTATTTTTCTGCAATAAAACGACACTATATTATAAAAGCGTTAATTAAAAAAACAACATTGTTTTTTATTGTCGTTATATAGGGTAAATCTGTCGTTGTATAAGGGTAAATCTGTCGTTGTATAAGGGTAAATCTGTCGTTGTATAAGGGTAAATCTGTCGTTGTATGAGGCTGAAGAGTATTGCTATATAAGGCTTTCATGCTGTCTAAAACTATTAAAACTATTAAAACTATTAAAAAGGGAAAAACTATTAAAACTGCCCTATGTACTCGCTAAAGCTCGTACTCTATTGAAGCTCGTTCCTCGCTTCGTGGGGCAGTTTTTAGTTAATCCTGTTTGTGAAATCTAAAAGCAAAAGCATTTGTAATGTATTCGCTTCGCTCATACTTTTTGAAAAGCAAAAGCTCCAAAGTTCGCACCCATTCGGGATGCTCTGTATCTTTCGTTATGAAGCAAAAGGGAGCTTGTAATCAGAGAAAAGGCAAGGGTGAAATTTTTATGATGCTCAATCGCTCGTAGACACTCGCTCGGTTTTTAATATCTAGGATTTAATTATTCACTGGAGCTAATCAAAGTTGTGAAACATTGCTCAAAGAATAGGCGTGGAACGTGAAAAGTCATAAAAAAAGCCCACCTTGGGGAAGATGAGCTATCAACTAGAAACTACAGCATTGATTTCTAAGGAAAATTAGAACAACACATTTCGTATAAGGTGTATTATGTTAATTTTAGGAAAACTTAATAATATCTTTTTGGCTATTATTTAGCTAAAGATAAAGCAAATAGTAAAAAAATATAGACATAACTTTTTTTACTACTTAAACTGAAAAAAAGCTAGTTCAACTCCACATTTTGAACTAGCTTTTTTTTTTCAGTGTATAAAATAAGGAATAGCTTTTAATTTATTTAAGCAAAAATCGACATTAAATGTTTTTTTGTGACTTTTTTTGTCACTTTTTTTGATATATTAAATTTTAATTTAATTCAAGCTTTTGATTTAG
>NZ_VOZP01000032.1:0-5541 GCF_013419735.1 Acinetobacter sp. YH12064 | reverse complement strand
GAATAATGAGCTGGCGATGACTTACTCTCACATGGGTAACCCCACACTACCATCAGCGCTAAGAGGTTTCACTTCTGAGTTCGGGAAGGGATCAGGTGGTTCACTCTTGCTATTGTCGCCAGCACAACTGTTTATGGATACTTACTTAGTCTAATCTCAGAGCAGTGCTCTTCGTGCTAAGTTTTCTACCAAATGAGTTATTAACAGAAGTACTTGAGTTAATTTAAGGTGTTCATTTTATCTAGCTTTTCAACTAAATCAAGTTTGATTGATTATATGTGAATCAATTGATGCTATATATACAACTGTTTGGGTGTTGTATAGTCAAGCCTCACGAGCAATTAGTATTGGTCAGCTTCATGCGTCACCGCACTTCCACATCCAACCTATCAACGTCGTAGTCTTCAACGGCTCTTTAGTGGACATAAAGTCCAAGGGAAATCTTATCTTGAGGTAGGCTTCCCGCTTAGATGCTTTCAGCGGTTATCCCTTCCGAACATAGCTACCCGGCGATGCGACTGGCGTCACAACCGGTACACCAGAGGTTCGTCCACTCTGGTCCTCTCGTACTAGGAGCAGATCCTCTCAAATTTCCAGCGCCCACGGTAGATAGGGACCGAACTGTCTCACGACGTTCTAAACCCAGCTCGCGTACCTCTTTAAATGGCGAACAGCCATACCCTTGGGACCTGCTTCAGCCCCAGGATGAGATGAGCCGACATCGAGGTGCCAAACACCGCCGTCGATATGAACTCTTGGGCGGTATCAGCCTGTTATCCCCAGAGTACCTTTTATCCGTTGAGCGATGGCCCTTCCATACAGAACCACCGGATCACTAAGACCTACTTTCGTACCTGCTCGACTTGTGGGTCTCGCAGTTAAGCGCGCTTTTGCCTTTATACTCTACGCGTGATTTCCGACCACGCTGAGCGCACCTTCGTACTCCTCCGTTACTCTTTAGGAGGAGACCGCCCCAGTCAAACTACCCACCAGACATGGTCCTCGCTCCAGATCATGGAGCAGAGTTAGAACCTCAATATTACCAGGGTGGTATTTCAAGATTGGCTCCACCGAAACTAGCGTCTCGGTTTCAAAGCCTCCCACCTATCCTACACAAGTAAGATCAAAGTTCAATGTCAAGCTGCAGTAAAGGTTCACGGGGTCTTTCCGTCTAGCCGCGGGTACACCGCATCTTCACGGCGAATTCGATTTCACTGAGCCTCTGCTGGAGACAGCGCCCCCATCATTATGCCATTCGTGCAGGTCGGAACTTACCCGACAAGGAATTTCGCTACCTTAGGACCGTTATAGTTACGGCCGCCGTTTACTGGGGCTTCGATCAAGAGCTTCGCTTACGCTAACCCCATCAATTAACCTTCCAGCACCGGGCAGGCATCACACCCTATACGTCCACTTTCGTGTTTGCAGAGTGCTATGTTTTTAATAAACAGTTGCAGGGGCCTGGTTTCTGTGGCTGCTCTCAGCTCAGGAAGCAAGTTCCATCACCAAAAGCAGCGTACCTTCTCCCGAAGTTACGGTACCATTTTGCCTAGTTCCTTCAGCAGAGTTCTCTCAAGCGCTTTGGTCTACTCGACCTGACCACCTGTGTCGGTTTCGGGTACGATTCCAGTGTAACTGAAGCTTAGAGACTTTTCCTGGAAGTATGGTATCAGCCACTTCACTGTACAAGTACAGCTTGCTGTCAGATCTCAGCATAGAGTACCCCGGATTTGCCTAAGATACATGCCTACTTCCTTTCACCTGGACAACCAACGCCAGGCTGACTTAACCTTCTCCGTCCTCTCATCGCATTACACTGAAGTATTGGAATATTAACCAATTTCCCATCGACTACGCCTCTCGGCCTCGCCTTAGGGGTCGACTCACCCAGCCCCGATTAACGTTGGACTGGAACCCTTGGTCTTTCAGCGAACGGGTTTTTCACCCGTTTTGTCGTTACTCACGTCAGCATTCGCACTTCTGATACCTCCAGCAGACTTCTCAATCCACCTTCATCGGCTTACAGAACGCTCCCCTACCACTTACACCAATGTGTAAATCCGCAGCTTCGGCATGTAGTTTTAGCCCCGTTACATCTTCCGCGCAGGCCGACTCGACTAGTGAGCTATTACGCTTTCTTTAAAGGGTGGCTGCTTCTAAGCCAACCTCCTAGCTGTCTATGCCTTCCCACATCGTTTCCCACTTAACTACAATTTTGGGGCCTTAGCTGGCGGTCTGGATTGTTTTCCTCTTGACTACGGACGTTAGCACCCGCAGTCTGTCTCCCGGATAGTACTCATTGGTATTCGGAGTTTGCATCGGTTTGGTAAGTCGGGATGACCCCCTAGCCGAAACAGTGCTCTACCCCCAATGGTATTCGTCCGAGGCGCTACCTAAATAGCTTTCGGGGAGAACCAGCTATCACCGAGTTTGATTAGCCTTTCACCCCTATCCACAAGTCATCCCCTGGCTTTTCAACGACAGTGGGTTCGGTCCTCCAGTTAGTGTTACCCAACCTTCAACCTGCTCATGGATAGATCACCCGGTTTCGGGTCTACACCCAGCAACTAAACGCCCTATTAAGACTCGATTTCTCTACGGCTCCCCTAATCGGTTAACCTTGCTACTGAATGTAAGTCGCTGACCCATTATACAAAAGGTACGCAGTCACCGAACAAGTCGGCTCCCACTGCTTGTATGCATGCGGTTTCAGGATCTATTTCACTCCCCTCACAGGGGTTCTTTTCGCCTTTCCCTCACGGTACTGGTTCACTATCGGTCAGTCAGGAGTATTTAGCCTTGGAGGATGGTCCCCCCATATTCAGACAAGGTTTCACGTGCCTCGCCCTACTCGACATCATTATCTAAGCCCTTTCGTGTACAGGACTATCACCTACTATGGTCGCACTTCCCAGAGCGTTCCACTAAAGCTTAGATAACTTAATGGGCTTTTCCCCGTTCGCTCGCCGCTACTGAGGGAATCTCAATTGATTTCTTTTCCTAAGGGTACTGAGATGTTTCACTTCCCCTCGTTCGCCTCATAAACCTATGTATTCAGTTTATGATACCCGCCTTATAGCGGGTGGGTTTCCCCATTCAGAAATCTCCGGATCACAGGATATTTGCCGCCTCCCCGGAGCTTATCGCAGGCTATTACGTCTTTCATCGCCTCTGACTGCCAAGGCATCCACCACATGCACTTAATTACTTGACTATACAACCCCAAACAGTCGTTTGATCCTACAAGTAGATCAACCAACATTACAGTTTAGAGCTTCGTGAATTTAATCACTGTACAGCTTCAATTAGATTCATATACCAAAACGCTTGATTCAGTTAATTTCGCTAGTAACTCATTTCATTCAACTTTCACAATTGCTTGTTAGGTTAAATCAAACGAGTATGAACAAATTATTTCAACTCAAATATATTCTGTTAATGATTCTTCCAGCCTTCGTCAGGTCAGGAAACTGTGATAAATCACAGAGATTAATAACAATGAAGCGAATCATACGCCACTTTGTTGCTAAGCTCTATAACCTAAGCACTTGATCGCTTAAGGACTAAGCTAACAATCGTTTGATTGTTTATTTTAGCTTCGTTCTTTATACATTCCGAAGGAATGTATGGTGGAGACTAGGAGAGTCGAACTCCTGACCTCCTGCGTGCAAAGCAGGCGCTCTACCAACTAAGCTAAGTCCCCAGCTTATCAATAAGTCAATGTCTCTGATTTTCCGTACTTCGTCAGTAGTGGTGGGTCTGACAAGACTTGAACTTGTGACCCCACGCTTATCAAGCGTGTGCTCTAACCAACTGAGCTACAGACCCTCAGATACATCGTCATGAAGAACAACTTGTTGTGGATTCTTACCAATCGTCAATCTTTCGTTAAGGAGGTGATCCAGCCGCAGGTTCCCCTACGGCTACCTTGTTACGACTTCACCCCAGTCATCGGCCACACCGTGGTAAGCGTCCTCCTTACGGTTAGACTACCTACTTCTGGTGCAACAAACTCCCATGGTGTGACGGGCGGTGTGTACAAGGCCCGGGAACGTATTCACCGCGGCATTCTGATCCGCGATTACTAGCGATTCCGACTTCATGGAGTCGAGTTGCAGACTCCAATCCGGACTACGATCGGCTTTTTGAGATTAGCATCTCCTCGCGGAGTAGCAACCCTTTGTACCGACCATTGTAGCACGTGTGTAGCCCTGGTCGTAAGGGCCATGATGACTTGACGTCGTCCCCGCCTTCCTCCAGTTTGTCACTGGCAGTATCCTTAAAGTTCCCGGCTTAACCCGATGGCAAATAAGGAAAAGGGTTGCGCTCGTTGCGGGACTTAACCCAACATCTCACGACACGAGCTGACGACAGCCATGCAGCACCTGTATGTAAGTTCCCGAAGGCACCAATCCATCTCTGGAAAGTTCTTACTATGTCAAGACCAGGTAAGGTTCTTCGCGTTGCATCGAATTAAACCACATGCTCCACCGCTTGTGCGGGCCCCCGTCAATTCATTTGAGTTTTAGTCTTGCGACCGTACTCCCCAGGCGGTCTACTTATCGCGTTAGCTGCGCCACTAAAGCCTCAAAGGCCCCAACGGCTAGTAGACATCGTTTACGGCATGGACTACCAGGGTATCTAATCCTGTTTGCTCCCCATGCTTTCGTGCCTCAGCGTCAGTATTAGGCCAGATGGCTGCCTTCGCCATCGGTATTCCTCCAGATCTCTACGCATTTCACCGCTACACCTGGAATTCTACCATCCTCTCCCATACTCTAGCTTCCCAGTATCGAATGCAATTCCCAAGTTAAGCTCGGGGATTTCACATCCGACTTAAAAAGCCGCCTACGCACGCTTTACGCCCAGTAAATCCGATTAACGCTCGCACCCTCTGTATTACCGCGGCTGCTGGCACAGAGTTAGCCGGTGCTTATTCTGCGAGTAACGTCCACTATCTTTAGGTATTAACCAAAGTAGCCTCCTCCTCGCTTAAAGTGCTTTACAACCAAAAGGCCTTCTTCACACACGCGGCATGGCTGGATCAGGGTTCCCCCCATTGTCCAATATTCCCCACTGCTGCCTCCCGTAGGAGTCTGGGCCGTGTCTCAGTCCCAGTGTGGCGGATCATCCTCTCAGACCCGCTACAGATCGTCGCCTTGGTAGGCCTTTACCCCACCAACTAGCTAATCCGACTTAGGCTCATCTATTAGCGCAAGGTCCGAAGATCCCCTGCTTTCTCCCGTAGGACGTATGCGGTATTAGCATCCCTTTCGAAATGTTGTCCCCCACTAATAGGCAGATTCCTAAGCATTACTCACCCGTCCGCCGCTAGAAATCGGTAGCAAGCTACCTATTCCCGCTCGACTTGCATGTGTTAAGCCTGCCGCCAGCGTTCAATCTGAGCCATGATCAAACTCTTCAGTTTAAAATCAATAGTACATATAGTGTACCAATCTTGGCTCATCAATTACTGACAAAAATTTGCTCAAATAAACTTCGAGTAATTTCTACCATCAATCAATGAAAATAATTTCGATC
>NZ_VOZP01000031.1:0-7401 GCF_013419735.1 Acinetobacter sp. YH12064 | reverse complement strand
TTTTAAATAAAAAATATTTTCTATCTCTACGTGAATGAAACAGTACAACTACCCTGATAAAACAATTCTATTCACGTACAGCGTTCAATTTGTTAAGGTATTGACTATTAAAAACTCTATCTTGGAATCTTATATGACAACTATCACTAAACCAAAAGGAAATTTAACTAAAGCTGTAGTAATGGAATTAGTAAAAGATGCAACTCCTGAACAAATACAGACTCTATTTACATCACCTAAAACTAATAAAGTAGTAGGTTTAGCTTCTCGTGCTCGTACAGTAGAGGTATTAGCTTTAACAGGTGCTAAGAAAAAAGCTGTAGAGGAATATACATACCCTGCTAAACGTAAATCTCGTAAAGTTGTAGTTAAGCGTGGTACAGATTCAACAACAGTAAGCAAAGAAGATTATAAAGATTTGAGCAATGACAAACTGATCAGCTCTATTAAAGAATTTAAGAACAAACTTAAAGCTATGGAAGATCAACTGGCTGATCGTTTGAAATAATCATAACGCTACAAGTTGAAAAGGGGGAGCTATATGCTCTCTTTTTTTGAACAGTTTTTGACATGCTAAATGCTGTATATTATTGTTCAATTGAACAGAACAAAAATGAACAAGTATGAGCAATCTATCAATTAACCAAGCAAGTAAACTATTTAAAGTCAGTCGAAATACAATTTATGCTCGTATCAAGAAAGGCGAGATGACAAAGAACAGTGACGGTACTGTTTCAGCACAAGATATGATTCGTCTATTTGGGAACAAAACAGACAAGAAAGCCATAGAACAGGCTATTACTGAACAACTGAACAGCACTGCTAAAATTGAACAAATAATTGAGCAACCCAAAAACAATAATGAACAGCTATTAGAGCAACAAGTTGAACAATTAAAGGCACAGGTTGAACAACTTGAAAAGCAACTGGAGTATGTCAAAGCAAATGAAGCATGGCTTAAACAGCAACTAGATCAAAAGCTAATTGAACATAAGAATCATGAAAAGAAAGGGCTGTTAGGTCGATTATTCGGATAATCTAGTTGGAACAAATCCTACATTCTCTAGGTACTGTATCCATTCTTTAACATAGAATCCATCCATAAGCATTGTAGCTATTCGTTCTGAATAATCCTCTATGCTCTCTCCTACATTAGCCTTGTAATGATTTTGGAAAGCTATATCTCTACTTAACTTATCACCGAACATTAGAGCTTGTTTAATTGTCATATCAGCAAACATATCAATAGTATTCATATCCTTACCAGTCTTTGACTTCTTATCTTTTTTCTTACTTATTTTAAACAAGATATGAGATATAACTCTCCCTTCCTTAAACTGTTCATATTTGATCTTTATATCAGTTTTGTTAACTATCTCTTTTATAGCTTTATCTAAAACATCTCTTTTAAATACAGCATTTAACTTGTATTCATTATCTTCTAAACCTAGCTTACTTCTAAGCTCTACTATCTCAAACTTTTTACTATTGCCTACATCTCTATATTTAATCAGCAACTCATATAATCTAATACTGTACTTACTTTTAAAGTCACTGACTTGCTCTAAAAGGTATTGAGTAAAGTTAGCTTCTAATCTGCTTATCATGCTTATAACTTCACTACTCATATATAGAACAACAGCACCATTATCATTCAAATATGAAGCTCTATTTACCCATCTAGCAACGGTTATACAATCCTCTCCCTTGTATTTATCAAGGTAGCTAAACTGTCTATTAAATAATTGTTTTGTAGCATCTGCTAACTGCTTATATGCTTCGCTCTTATCTGTCTTATATTGATCTCTGTAAGCTGTAGCCTTAACTTCAATAGGTGTGTCAGGTGTTAGTTTATCTAGCTCTCTAGCTTCAACAATAGCCATTAACATTAGCCGTTGTTCAACCAATGACAAGTTAAAACTAGCATCAATTAAACTATTATCCTTAACAACAAGTCTTGAATCCTTACTCATATCCCCTCACAACTATGAACGGTGAATTTGTCATTTTGTTATAGTAGTAATCTTTTATCACTGTTTTAACAGTATATCAATATCACTAATAGGGGGATTTATATCACTTATTGGTACTTATCAAGAGGGGAATAATATCACACATAGGGGGGAATAATATCATACATACCCTCTATAACCCTTACACAGAAAGGCATACAGCAAACAGTAAAGCATTACAAAGCTCTTTTTATTTCAAAAAAGCCAATCTTCCTTTTTCAAAACTTTTAATTTTATTTTGATTATCTGCATAGCAAATTTAGCTCATGGATTCGGGTATGATTTATCCATCCCTCGATGTGGGTTGGACAGGGTATAAGATTTTATACTTGCCCACACGCTCTCATTTGCGCTCTAAGGTGCTTCTAGAAAGCATAGTGGTACATAGATATAGGTAATGTGTCTATCGTTCAATCTGAGCGATTCTGTGAGCATCTAGGACTATGTTTGAATCCTATCTATACCTATCTGATAGCTGTGTACGCAATAACAGGTATTCTGTAGGTGCTAGGAATCTGACAGCGTACAGAGTTATCAGAATCCAACCGACTGCATGAAGTTTAATAGGGTATTGAGAAGAACAGAGGGCGTGGAGAAAAGAGAAATTAGAAAGGGAAAATAAGAATACAAGTTACATTATTTGTTTTTAAATCTATTCAATCAAACAAGTATTAGTGTGCATATTAGTTTTATACGTTCAAATATTATTGTTTTTAAATATCTAAACCCTTAATCAAATTTTGTTTATTTATAAATTCAACTAGATCAGTAGAACAAACCTTTCATTAAAATTAGTTATGTAATGTCTATCTGCTTCTCAATGGAAAGGAAACGGAGCTTTAAAATAAAAACCCCTGCTTAATACGGAGTACCTATCTTTAAACTGAGGACAGGATTTAGGGGTGGGGGCAGATTAGCTTTATCCCCCTACCATCTGACAAGGTACTTCAAATAATACCTAGTTCACGCTTACAGATTTTAATATACACCATTGGTGGACAATGAATTAACCAATCAATTACTAATCATTTATCTGTATAGCTCTATATGGCTCTCATTTGCGTTTACATCGCACTTAGCTTGATGTGGTACAAGTGCATAGGCAAGGTGTCCAAACGCTCATGTACGAGCAACCATGAGCATACAGAATTATATTCATACCTGTATCTTGTGTCATGCTGACCTGACAACCACAATATCTAGTATCTAATTAAATACATCCATCCAAACTTGGATACATCATTCAAAATTGAATCATCTCCTCAAATCTGAATGGTGAATAGGAATATCTATACCAATCATCAAAGAACATATAGAACTTGGTACTGATTAGATACGAGCAAATTTGCTCACATCTCTAGGAATTAATACTATTTCCACTCAACTGAATTTTCAGCTCAGTAGGTGTATGTATTCAAACAACCATAAAACAAGTCTATTTTTAATATTAGTATTCTTTGTTTAATAAGCAAAAAACAATAAATCATAAAAAGCCTATAAGCTATATGGGTAAAGGGTTGCAGAGCTTTCACATATTGACATTTTAGTCAATTTAAGATACAATCTACCCCATAATTAAAAAACATAATCAAACAATAGCTTTTCATCTCCTGACTACCTGAAATGCAGTCATAGCAATACATGATCTCTATCACGACAAGCCATCTACGGAACTATGGGCTTTTTTGCTGTACATATTTTAATCATATATCTCTATAACCCTTATACAGTAAGGCTTTCAGGATTTAAAAAGCAATCAGGATAAACTGAGTATATATCTATAATCATATCTCTATCTAATAGATACATATATCAATCTATATATAGTAAATAGTTAATAATCTATATATATATCTCTTTTATCTATCTAACAAACATTAAGAATAAAACTAATTAATAAACAGTAATCAATGAGTAAATTAATAACAAATAACAAGTATTTAGGATACACAGTAAATAATCAAATCAATCCAAAAACTGGCATTAAATATGATTTAAGTAGGAAAAGTATGCAATCAATCTTACATACACTTAACAGATGCAGAAATGAAATGAATAGACCAACTATACTTCGTTTCACATTAGCATTAGATAACAATGACACATTTGACTTAGCAAAGTTCACAAGAAAGCTAAGAGAATACAAATATAGCTATGGTCTAATTTATAGTTTTGAGTATGCAGAAAAGCAGAAAGGATTACATTTAGAGCTAGGTATTATTATTGATCAGGCTAATATAAGCCCTGATATGTTTAGACGTTATCTAATTAAAGTAGTAGCAAATTTAGATGGTATTGAATATGAAATAGTAGATGACTATACAAAGATTGGATTAAATCATCACAAGCCTATGAATGAATCAATTAAAGGTGCAGGGCATAATCTAAAGAATGAGAATGAATTTGCAGATGCAGTATATCGTTACTCATATTTAGCTAAACAGAACGATAAAGAATTAGTAAACAGAGCTAAGACATTTGGCACAGCTATAAGAATAAAGGAAAATAAATAATAATGATCGACTATAACAAACACTTAATTAACAGCACATACAATCAACTAATATCAAACTTAGTTGTATGGCAATACCTAACAAATAAGGTAAAAGCAGATTTAGAACAAGGCTACAAAGTAGTAAAGAATAAAGAGAAGCTAGACAAGATCACATCAAATATTCTTGATTCTCTACCTGGCTTTGATGGTATTGATTTAAGCAATGTAAAGCTCTATATGCCATTAGTAGATGATGTAAAGCTATTACAAGCATTTAAGTATAAAGAGCTATGACAGTCTTTCTATGTTCTGTAGCTATAGCCTTTATTGTTTATCAGCTTTCAACTGTATAAATTAGAGTCCAGATTTGGACTCCCTTTCTCTCTCACGTGTACGTGTATATATACTCACATGTGAGGTACAGTGCGCCTACACGCTTTTATGAATTAAAAACAGAAACTTCAAATAATGAATCAGTTAATGTCTTATAGCTTTCCATAAAATCACTAACATTTGAAATATTGATTGATTTAGAGATTTCATCTTGAAACCCTAATTCTTTAAATATCAATTCACCAATATATGTTTGAATTAATTTATAATCTTTTATATAAATATCAATACTATCAATTATCTCTTTTTTACTACAGTATTTTCTAATCTTTAATAGTTCATAGTTAAAGTTTAAATCAATGTTTAGAAGTCTATTAATTTTTTTAGCATCATCTATGCTAATTTTATAATCATCTATCAAGTTTACTGTATCTATATGACTTGCGATATCTAAAACTAAATCATACCTATCTTTTAAATTAATGTATGTTTCTTTAGATAATTTAGCAATTTCTTCATTTCTTTTTTGATCTTTCCAACTATTAAATGTATATAGTAGAGCTATAGTTGCAAACATAGTTGCTGTCCAACCTAAAAGGCTAGATGCTGTAGCTGTATCAGATTTAAAAAATATTTGTATAAGAGCATATAGTGCTATAGATACAGCTACTAAAGCGAAATAAATAATTATAAGAGTTGTTATTGGCTCAAAAGGTTTATTTAATTTTTCCATAATATTACTTATCCTTTCATAGCTCTTTGTACTGTAGATAATGATACACCTAGCTCTTTAGCAACCTTTCTATAACTAGCTCCCTCTTTAGACATAGCCGATCTAATAGCATCATCATCAATAGACTTGGTACGTCCTTTATACTTCCCTTCTTCCTTAGCTTTTGCAATTCCTTCTCTCTGACGTTCTAGCATTAGCTCTCTTTCAAACTCTGCAAAGCTACCTAGTATATTGAATAATAAATTAGTCATTGAATCAGACTTATCACCGTTAAATTTCATTCCCTCTTTATGAAAGTGTACTGATACACCTTTATCATTTAACAAGCTAATTAGCTCTTTCAGGTCTGCAAGGTTACGAGCCAATCTATCAATACTATGTACGTGAACTGTATCGCCATCCCTTACATAATCAATTAATGCCTTTAATTGCTCTCTATCTTTATTCTTTCCGCTCTTGTGTTCAATAAATATTTTATCAAGCTGTAAGCCATCTAACTGTCTAGCTGTATTCTGATCTGCTGTACTTACTCTTATATATCCAACATTAGCCATAGTATTGTATTCTTTTAAATCTAAGATGTTAGAAATATACCGTATTCATATATAGAAAACAATGTATTTGAATACAATAATTGTATTCTTTTTAGTGTATGCGGTAGGGCGTGGCTATTGAATACAGCACTGACTTTTCAATGAAGTGATTACAGGCTCTATATTTAATAGTTAAAGTTTTTAAGTAAATTTTTGAATTTTTCATCTTGTTTGCTTTTATCATTATTAAAAATATTTCTAAAAGCATTTTGATCTCTAACTTCTATATCCCTGAAATTGTTAGTTTCTAGACTCTTGTATTTGACTAAAGAAGCTATTAAAGCGAAGTTTTTATTTCTCCCTCCTTCTTTCATAAACTTCTCAAAACTACTTTGCATATCTCTTGATGCTTTTTTATAGTCAATCCAACGAACTGTATCTATAGAGAAATTAACTTCTATATCATTATCAATTAGACTATTTGCAACTAACAAATCTTTTTCTGTGAAGTTAATTTTTTTACCAACATTTGGAGGAGTGAGTTTATCTTTATCAGATGGTACATAGTCTAGCCTTAATATAGAGTTGCTAGAGTCAAAGTTTTTTAGTAATTCATTTTTAGGTAGAAAGATGCTCTGATTTTTTGTGAGATATCTATCTGATGTCAAAATTATAAAGTATTTTTGACTATTCATCTGAATGCATGTGTAGTACATATCATCAACTAATTGCTGTTTTTTTAATGGTTCTGTTCTATGTAATACAGCATTTTTAAGTATTTGTTCACTTTCAGCATAAGTTCTTATCCCAAAAGGAAAAGTATATTGCTGAGATTGTTGATATGGTATTTGGCTAATTAGTTGATTTGAATAGCTCTCTGCTTCATTCAAGGATTTGTGCTTAAATTTTGCTAAATCCCAATTTTGTATTGATAAATTAACATAATCTCTATACTGCCTACATTCACCTTCTATCATTTTATTCATATCTTTAATACTAGTATTCCTTAACTTATTTACAAAGGTTGTTTCTAAGGAAGCATCTGTAAAATATGGATTCGGATATATATCAAATCCTCTTGAATGTGCATTAAGGCTCAATATTGAGATAGGAAAAGCTAGCAAAAATAATTTAAACTTTGTACTCATTAATAACTACCTAATATCTTGTTTTAAATAAAAAATATTTTCTATCTCTACGTGAATGAAACAGTACAACTACCCTGATAAAACAATTCTATTCACGTACAGCGTTCAATTTGTTAAGGTATTGACTATTAAAAACTCTATCTTGGAA
>NZ_VOZP01000030.1:0-7788 GCF_013419735.1 Acinetobacter sp. YH12064 | reverse complement strand
CATTTATCCCTTTACCCGATTCCCTTGCTTCAACAATAGCTAGGAGAATTAACCTCTGTTCAACTAGATCGAGGTTATAACTGGCATTGATTAAGGCGTTATCTTTAACAACTAGTTCTGTTTTCATATGAAAAGATTATATTTTTAATTCAATAAGACGAGGTTATATAATTATCTCGCTTAATGCAAGGTAAACCTCGTTTTAATGCAAGGTAAACCTCGTTTTAATGCAAGGTAAACCTCGTTTTAATGCAAGGTAAACCTCGTTTTAATATCTCTAGAACCATTATGAATAAAGGATTACAGCTTAATTAAAAGCATTTAAAAGCTTAAAAATAATTAAAAGCCCAGGGAGTAAAAAATTGCCCTTGGTTTTCGCTTCGCTCAAACTCTATTGAATCTCGCTTTCGCTCGATTCGTCGGGGCAATTTTTGGTTCATATTTTCGTGAATTTGAGAAAAAGCAAAAGCAAGATCAAAAGCAGCTCGGAATTCGCTTCGCTCATGAGCTTTTTTTCTCGCTACGCTCGGTTTAGGAATCAAATTTGGAAAGTTCGCACCCATTCGGGATGCTCTGTAAAGCAGGTGATTGATGGATAGGGAGCTTGTAATCAGGGAAAGGGATGGGCAAATTTTCTCAGTTCGCTCGTAGACACTCGCTCTGTTTAGCGACTCATGCCACGAGATTTCATTTTAGGCGCATGTTGCTGTGCTTTGAGCTGTTGTTCCTGTCTGAGTTTCATCTGTTGTTCTGCTTTGATCTCATCCACACATTTTTTAATGACTTGATAGGATGGGTATAGAGTCTGGTATTGCTTGGCTTTGGCTGGATGTTGTTGTTGGTACTGCTTCCAGGCATGTTCTTTGAATTTGTCATTTTCCAATAAATCCTTCACACCATGTTTTTTCTGGTGTTCATGCTGACCTTTCAGCTTTTTGTGCTCCTGGTAAATCGCATCACGTTGGGCTTCCCAGGCTTTTTTTCCAAACAGTAAGGGTTTGTTCTGAGTTAATTCGTTGTGTTGATCGACCAGGCTTTGCAATTTGTCATGACTTTGCTTGAGTCCGCTTTTCACGATCTCCTGGGCAAGCTGCTGATTGAACTCATTTTGATGTTTGTGGTGCTTGGTCAGGGTTATTTCGGCTTGTTTGAGATTACGCTGCATGAAATCCAGGTCTAGATTCGCGTCTTTTGCGCTGATTTCGCGTTTTAGCACTTTGCCAAGGGTTTCCCTCTGTTTTTCCTCAAACAGGGCTTTTTCGTCAATTGGTGGCGTTTTAGCGCTATTTTTGATTTGGATCTGCTGTTCTGTTTTCAGTGTGCTGAGTTTGATCTCATTTTCAGCAATCAGCAGATCCATATTTTTGCTGTATTGCAGCTGAGCCTGATTTCTCTGTTTGATTTCGTCATTGCTTCGGCTGATTTCGGTCTCAATCCCTTTTCGGCGCAGTTCGGTGACTTTCGGCCCTTCGTGCAGCGTGGCTTCTAAACCATTCTCCTGGTCTTTGTAGCTGCGGTGGTCGACTCGGGCAGTGTATCCAGCCAGATCCAGGTGCATATTGCAGATATCGGCAAAGTGTTCGCGCCAGTGTTCGATTTCTCCACTGTGTTTCTGATCCAGTTCCCGGGTTTTCTCGGTGAAGCCTTCCTGAGTAAGTTTGCGTGTGCTCATCAGGATATGCGCGTGATAATTGCGTTCATCACTACCAGATCCAGTATGCGGTGCATGAATACAGGCATCGACGGCTACCTGGTGTCTGTCCACGATACTGGCGCATAGCTCTTCGAGCATGGCCAGGCGTTGTTCCTGATTTAATTCACTTGGAAAAGCGATTTCAAATTCTCGGGCAACTGTCGAGTTTTTTCGGGTTTCCCGTTGTTCAACTTCGTTCCAGAGTCTTTCCCGGTTTTTTAAATGTTCTGGTGCGCCTTCGGGTAAATAAATTTCTTTATATTCCACACCTGTTTTTCGGCTGTAATCATGTTCTCGGCCCTCACGTTCACAATAGATCTTTTCACCTGCCCGATAGGCAATCGCAGCAGTAGCGGAACGCCCTGCTGATCGTGCTACGGTTTTGACTGAAAAGTGGTAAATCGCCATGCCTATTTTCGCTTTTAAATTTTCACGTAGTGAAGTACAACCGTGGATACGGTTGTCGGGGTATTGGGGAGACCCCAATCGTACTTGCAAACGAAGTTTGCATAAGTGCGCTCTTCGAGGAAAACATTACTATACATATAGCACCTTGAATGCATATTCAAGTGCGCTTATGTTAGGGATGGTTTCCCAGGATGATGGTATTGGATTAATGAGCGTTACTGAAACACTAGACAGCAAAATCAAAGCACAGGAAGAAAAGCTAAAGCAGTTAAAGGCTCAAAGACAGGCAGCACTGGCAAGAGAACGTGCTAAAGAGAAAGAACAAGCTCGAAAGGATGATACCAGACGCAAAATTTTAATTGGATCCTGTATGCTAAAGATCACTGAAGATGATGAACAAGCCAGAGCTAAATTAATTGCTCAGATGGATAAGTATTTAACAGATGAGCGTGACCGAAAGCTTTTTAATTTATAAATTTTGAGGGATAAGTAGTGGAAGATCCAACACTTAATAAGTTAATACGTAATACAGAATTATTCTTCGAACATCACTGGAATGTAGACCTATTAGGAAAGCCTCCTGAATGGTCACCAGTACATTTTAATTTTGGAAAAATTCCTAATTACGATAAACAAGGTGTATATGCGTTTGTCAAAGGGGATTTAGTGACTTATATCGGTGTTGGGACTTCTAGAGGTGCTGGCCGTTATCGTGGTAATGGCTTAAGCGCCAGGGTAATGAAATATTGCCGATGGAATGAAGATAAAACTGAATATATTGCGATAGATCCAAGACTGAAAGATGCTGGATCCATCATTACAATAGGCTTTGAGCGTGATACGGCTTATTTAGCAAATGCCCTAGAAGTTTTTCTTATCTCTAAAATCCAACCTGTCCACAATGTGGTTAAAGTTGGTATGTAATTTCGCATAAGAAATTTTATGTTAAATGATTGTTAGAAATGCCCCTTGATCGAGGCATTTTCTATAAAGAATACTAAAAACTAATTAAAGCCAACCAAGTTTCAAAACAAGGCAGTTCTCAGCAATCATATTTTTAAATTATATAACTCCCAACTGAGCTTTTGCTCCAACGATAAGGCTTTCATTTTGAGTTTCTAAGGCAAATAAACCATACATCAAAGGAGAGGCCGCTGCTCTTTCTAAAGTCTGTTCATATAGTTTATTCCAAACTTTACCCCCTAGTTTTTCATACTCGATGATTAGAGTTTTGAGGCTTTCTTCTCCAAACAAAGTTACATGCCCAGCAAAATCAATCGCTGGGTCATCTATATGGGCTGTTGACCAATCAATAACGCCTGAAACAGCTCCATCCTTTGAAGCTAGTACATGCCCAGCATATAAATCGCCATGTATAAATTGGGTGAAATCTGCCCATAGAACATCATTATCCAACCATTTTCTGTAGCGGGTTTCCAATTGCTCACTTATACCAATTTCAGATTTTACTAACTGCAAATTGTTTGCTATTTCAGGTCTTAAATCTGAAGGTTTCATAATTTTCAAATCATTTTCCCGAACTTCTTTTTCAGGAATACTATGGATTTCAAATAAGGTTTTTGCCAAAGATGTTATGTATTTCGGGCTATCTTTGTCCATATTCCAAATTATTTCATAGGTTTCAGCATCCAAATTTAAAACAGGATTATCTTTAAGTATGGGATAAGCCACTAATTCTGTAGATGAAATTCTCCAATCAGGAACCTCTACAGAAAGATGTTTTTTTACCAATTCTAAAATGCGTTTTTCTTTCTTGATTTGTTCCCTCATGCCATCACGACGAGGAATACGCAGCAACCATTGTTGCCCCTTTGTATCAAGAGCAAAAACGACCTTAAAATCAATGCCCATTTCATTGAAATTCATTTTGTCCGTAAGCAACAAGCCGTGTGCTTCAGCAAGTGATTGAATATCTTGAATTGTCATTTTTAATTTCCTTTAAAGAGTTCAATAATTAATGTTCGGATTAGATTGGCTATCATTAACAATCTCTCTCAAAAGTCTTGATGATTTTGTGGTCTTTGATCTCGTAGATAATGTCAGCAATATTATCGACCAATTGCTTGTCATGAGATACGAAGATAATAGTTCCTGCATAGGACTTCATCATTGTTTCTAATGCGGCAATACTTTTTAGGTCAAGATAGTTTCCTGGTTCATCCATAAGCAAAATATTATATTTTCCTAAAAGCATTTTGGATAAAAGCAGTTTGATGATTTCACCTCCCGATAAGTCGGATAAGTTTTTTTGAATATCATTCGCTCCGATCCCCATTGAAGCCAATACTGCACGAATTTCCGCAACTGTGTACTCGCACTCTTCCTGCATAAAGGAGAGCACAGATTTATGCGTGTTAAATTTATATCCTGTTTGTGTAAAGTAGCCAATTTCAGCTTTTGGAGATATGGTTAATCCATCAGCACGTTCTGATATCATTTTTAACAAGGACGTTTTCCCTGTTCCATTCGATCCAGTTATAGCGACTTTAGCGCCAAGCGGTATTATAAAGTTAGCGTCATCAAAGATAGTACGGCTACCAAATTTTAAGCTCAGACCATCTGCCGTAATCGGGAACTTATTGTGCAGTTCTAGGGCTGAACTTTGACGAAAACGAATAGAACGCAAATGCTCTGGTGCTTGAATATCTTCTAATGCAGCCAAACGCTTTTCCATACTCTTAGCTGCCTGATACAGTTTTCTTTGCTTGGTGCCAGTCATTTTTGCATGCCCAAGTCGTCCAGCACTTTCGGTAGAGTTTTTGGATTTTTCTCCTTTTTTCTTATTGTCTAATCGATTAGCTTGCTGGCGTTTTTCTTGCACAGCAGATTCTAATCGCTCCCGTTCCTTCATCATCAGCTCATATTCTACGGCTTGGTGTTGTCGCTCTTCTTCTTTTTGACGCAAGTAATCCGAGTAACCACCCCAATATTCCGTAATTTTACCGTCTTTTAACTCCCATATCTTGTCTACAACCATATCAAGAAAATATCGGTCATGACTGATAACAAGTAATGCTCCATCAAATGCTTTAAGTTGACCAATAAGTAGATCTATTCCATTGAGATCAAGGTGGCTGGTTGGTTCATCCGCTAGAATGCCATGTACTTGTTGGGAAAATGCGGCAGCAATTTTTGCACGAGTTTCCTCTCCGCCACTCATTGTGTCGTTTTGTACATTGGAAACACCAAGGCGAGATAACATTGCCCGGTCTTCGACCGTTTCTATTTCGATTCCGCCCAGTTGGCTGATATGTGCAAAATCACCAAAACGCTGTAATGTCGCTTCGGCTAAAACAATTTCGCCATTAAGTACTTTGAGTAAACTACTCTTTCCTGCTCCGTTATCACCCACAAGACCAATACGGTCATAAGAGTGAATTTCCAATTCATCAATATCCAAAACATCACGCCCAGCATAATCCAAGCGTATGTTTCTCGCTTTAATAATTAAACTCATTTTTATTTACTCCTGTTTAGCTCTTGAAATTTTTTATGCAGCAAACAGGATTTAGGTGAAAACAAAAGCTAGCATCACAGTGTCCTCCCAAAAAAAAAGCTATTCATCCACAGGGTGGACAAATAGCTAGTCAATTAAGTTATAACTGGAAACTATGCACTAAAAGCATACTTATAAATTAAGCATACTTTTACTTTATATATCCGCATATATTCTTAAAGACACAACAAAAGCCCACCATTATAAAATAGTGTCACTATGCAAATAGTTGTGTCTTAACGAATGCGGATAGAATGCATAAACTTACCTAAAAAATAAAATTCAGTTTTATGATAACTTTACTGTTAAAAGAAGTCTAGACAACCTTGTTTTATGCTTGGATATAAGGCTTATTTTAAAATAATAGTAGTGAAGATTTTCTAAAATTAACATAATACACCTTATACGAAATGCTTGATATTTCTCTTTAAATATCATTATATTAACGTAAGCCGTTCTGGAGTATAGGGCACCAGAACGGCTTTTTATTGATTATTCATGTTCCACGATCACTAATTGAGCGATGTTCCACGGTTTTATTCAGTTTTAATAAACATCATCCGGTTTTTTGAGGAGTCATTATTTCAAGTGCTTGCACTGAAATTGGCTCTTCAAAAAACTGGAGTCTTGGCTAACCATATGGAAGGAAAAAGCGGCTTAGGAAGCCTCTCTTCTTCTGTTCTGGTTCAACATGCTCCGGGATAGGAATACGCTTATTGTCTTGCTGAGGAGTAGTCAATTCGTCATAGTTCGTTGCTAGTTCCGACCGAGGATCCGTTGCTATATCCTGTTTAAAGCTCTGATCGGTAAAGGTAGTCATATTGGCTTTTGGTGCTTCTAGTAAGCGCTGCATAGCTTCAATCTGTTCTTGATAAAACGATTCACGTTCTAAAGATTGATTTTCTCTCTGTATTGCCTGATTTAATTGTTTTTCCAGTATGTCAACTTGACGTTTTAGTAAGTCAACTTCTGTCAAGTTTTGACTGTTAATTGATTGACTTTGATTGACTGTATCCTCTTTTTTTTGTGGTTCCCCAAAAACTCTTAGGGCCTCTGAAAAGTCAATTAATCCATCAGATCCTTTAGATAAATTTCCTTTGTTTATATGTGCATATATGGCTTGTCTTGAATATCCATAAAGCTTAGCTAACTCTGAAACTGACAGTTTTTTCATTATGTAAACCAGTTTTCAACTTGTGTTAATACCTGACTGTTAACTTAACAATTTCAATTAACAATGTCATTGAAATCCTAATTTTCTGAGTAAAGGAAGTAATTCCTTAAATTTCTCTGCATCTTGCAGCATGGCAGCTATACGTACAGCAAACTGCTGATAGCTTTCTGTGCCTTGTGAATATTTACTCATCTCAGGAAGCTCTGAGAGCTTGTTGGCGAATAGATGGCGTTGTTTATCTGTTATTTTTGAAAAGAGGTCTAATGTATTCGGATCTCTTTTAGATTCGACTGAATGCGTGGCTGATTTTTTCTGTTTAAAGCTAAATGAAAAACCAGTAATAGATCTACCTGTTTTATGCTGTTCAACTTTGACAATAATATCGGTATGTTCATTTACTTGTTTTAATGCAATGTCTAAAACATATTTTTTAAAATCATACATTCGTTTGTATTCAGTCTCGAGTACACCTATTTTTTGTCTAAAATCATACATAGTTATGAGAGGCGTTTTTCCAGTACTACGCCATGCAATCAATATTTCATATAAACGAACAGCATAAGCACTTGTTAAATTACTTATTTGTTGTATTTCATACTTTGTAAATTGTTCTTCTAACCTAGTAATTAAAGGCACAATAGCAGGGGCAAAAATAAGTCTAACGACAGCTTCATTATCAATATAAGCCACCTCGCTCACCCATCTTGATTTGTGATTAATAGTGTTACCTTTTTCACTAAGACTCTGATAACTGAATTGTCTTGCAAACAAGTCATCGCAAGCATCTTTTAACGCCTGATAAGCCGTATTTCGATGTACACCAAACTGATTAATATAACTTTCAGCATGAACTGTTAGTGGATCATTAGCATTTATCCCTTTACCCGATTCCCTTGCTTCAACAATAGCTAGGAGAATTAACCTCTGTTCAACTAGATCGAGGTTATAACTGGCATTGATTAAGGCGTTATCTTTAACAACTAGTTCTGTTTTCAT
>NZ_VOZP01000029.1:0-8577 GCF_013419735.1 Acinetobacter sp. YH12064 | reverse complement strand
GTGGACATTTACCTTCCCGTTTTAACCGTGATAAAGCACGTCCATATGTGGGTGCTTTATCCGTGTTGATCACTTGTGGAATTTGCCACTTCTTCACATTATTTAAAATTTTTCCAAGAAAACAATAAGCTGAATGGGTATTTCGTCTAGCAGAAAGATAGAAATCAAGAGTATGGCCACGTTGGTCAACTGCACGGTATAGATATGCCCATTTGCCATTCACTTTTACGTAAGTTTCATCCAGATGCCATAAATGTCGATCTGTAGGATTACGCCAATACCAACGTAAACGTTTTTCCATTTCTGGAGCATAACGCTGAACCCAGCGATAAATTGTGGTGTGATCAACATTCACTCCACGTTCGGCCAGCATTTCCTGAAGTTCACGATAGCTGATGCCATATTTACAATACCAACGAACAGCCCAAAGAATGATTTCACCTTGAAAGTGCCGACCGTGGAAGGGATTCATCTGCTGTATCTCGAAATAAATAAGATATTTAGCTTATCATGTCAGCCTATTTGCAACAGTGCCCAACTTGCGACACTAAATTGGGTAGATTGGTTCAATAAAGAGCGTGTACATAGTGCACTAGGTTATGTATCACCTTTTGATTTTGAAGCAATGTACTATGATAAGATTAACCCGTTAGGTCAGGTGGCCTAACTTAAATAAAAAACTCTCCGACAAACCCGGTACGGTTCACCTTTATCTTTGTTTGTGATGAATACATTAGCAAGTTCCCATTTAGGTGCTGCATGAGAGAGAATTGGTAAAGATAGACAGAGTCCTAAGATAAACTTTTTCATTAATTGTCCTATGAAATCTCATAATGATTTGTTAAATCATAACTTAATTTATTGCTGATCTAGCTTAGCTTATAATTAATTTGAATTATTTTTACGTTGTTTGAGAACTTCTAATCCTAAATCCTTCCAAATTTGCCATTTCATATCATTTGGGTCTATTTCAGCAGTTTTAAGCAGAATTCCAAGTAATTCGGCTGGGTCACGCTGATCAAGGTTAGCAATTTCAAAAAGTGCGCCTAATTGAATGAGATGACGTGTACGAGCTTTTCGTTCAGCTTCCTTTTCTGCATTCAGTAATTTTCTGACTGCTATCTTCTGTTTATTCGCTCGATCTATGGCTTTTTCAGCTTTGATCAAGGCATTCAATTTTTTCTCTTGGTCGGGAGTACGGTATTGGATTTGAGCTAATTCTAATAAAAGCTTTTGTGCATCACTGGGATTCTTTAAAGCAGAAATGTAGGTAATTTTTTCAGACAGCCAATCATTATTCATATTCAATTCCTTAATTCATATACCGCAAAAGCACAGGCTCAATACTCAAAGAACGATAACAAAATAATTACGTCCAAGGTACGCAATTTTGTTAAAGTCGTTCTAGAGATTGTCGCCTGTACTTCCATCAAAAAATTGATGGCGCGCTTAGACGTTTCTCAATTTCATTGAGAAACCTAAGCACGTTAGGGACTTCATCCCTAAAACCCTGAAACTTCTTTTTTTCGTTCAATTGAAAATTGAATGAAAAAAAGAAGTACCAAAGCTAGGAGCAACAGCATGCAACTAAAACAGGTATTGGGAAAAATCAAAGATATTAGTTTTGGCGTGATCGCAGCACCGCTAATTATCATCATTATGATGTGGGCTTCGATACTTGATCAAAGAGCGTTTAAAAAAGAACGTAACCGAAAAAAGGAACAGGATAAGACCTAATGGCGATTGCTCGTTTAAGTGTCAAAGTCGGTAAGGCAGGTAAAGCAGCACCGCATGCCGAATATATTGATCGGGATGAAGAAAAAAAGCTGAAACAAGAACAGGCAGAAACCGACCTTGAACATAGTGCCTATGGGAATATGCCGAAATGGGCTGAACATAATCCGATTACCTTTTGGGAAGCAGCCGACCTTTACGAGCGCAAAAATGGCAGTACCTATCGAGAATATGAAATTGCCCTGCCTAGAGAGATGAATGCCAAACAACGTCTAGAACTGGTTGAGGAGTTCATTCAGTCCGAGATCGGCTCAAAATATCCATATCAGTTTGCGATTCATAACCCTAAAGCAATGGACGGCAACGATCAGCCCCACGTGCATCTCATGTTTAATGAACGTCTGCAAGATGGAATCGAACGAGATCCAGAGCAATATTTCAAACGCTATAACAGCAAAAATCCTGAACGTGGCGGAGCTAAAAAAGACAATACAGGCAAGAGTTACCAGGAACGAAAAATTGATATTAAAGACCTACGCCAAAGATGGGCGGATTTATGCAACAGCCATTTAGAAAAACATCAAATTGATAGCCGTATTGATATGCGAAGCTACAAAGAGCAAGGCATAGAGAAAGAACCCGAAAAGAAACTGTTACCAAGCCAAGCCAAAGACCCTGAAATT
This sequence comes from Acinetobacter sp. YH12064, assembly GCF_013419735.1. Lineage (NCBI taxonomy): Bacteria > Pseudomonadati > Pseudomonadota > Gammaproteobacteria > Moraxellales > Moraxellaceae > Acinetobacter > Acinetobacter sp. YH12064. The sequence continues at coordinate 6,160 of NZ_VOZP01000029.1, read as the reverse complement.
AGGGAAGCCCTACAACAATCACGTACAGCCTATAAAGAGCTTGAGCGACTAGACTTAGGCGACCCCAAACAAGACCTGAAAGACCTCAAAAACAGCCCAATTTCAGACAAAGAAATTAAACAGGGTATTGAGAGCTTTAAGGCTGATTTTGACAGCTTTAAACAGCTTGCTTTGGAACAGTACAAACAACAGCAGAAATTAGAAAGAGAGCAACAGAAAACAATGAAGTTTAGAGGGATGAGCCGATGACACCTGATGAAAAAAAGCTATATGCACTAATGGCAGTTGCAGAACAACAGCAGAACCTCGTCAATCAGGCCGTTAAAGAGCTTCAAATCACGAAAGAACACATTCAAAGCACTATTGCTGGGCAGACCCACCATACTGTATCAAAATCGCTAAATACGGGCTTACAGGAGGGTACAGCGGAGCTTATTAAGACCGCTAAAGCACTTGGACGCTTGAATAATTCAATTGAATCAGCCCGTGATCAGTTGTCATGGAAGCTCATTACCATTGTTCTAGGCATCTTTGCCATTCTGATGCTTGGTATCATTTGGCTGTTTAGTGTTTATATCAAACCTTTAGGCAATATCCCGCAGATCGAGAGCCTGAGACAGCAAGGCATCCAGTTTGATATTGGAAGTTGTAAAGTTGATGGAGAATCTAAACCGTGTGTCCGAGTGATGAAAAAGCAGTGCGGATATGGAAAAAATGGCGATTTTTGTGTCATAGACCCAAAATAATAAGAATATTTCTTATGCTAAAAGAAAATTCTTACTTAATTTCAATTCTACGAGAGGAAAAGGGGTAATCATGCCATTGATTGAATATTACGGCTTGTTATTTGAATGGCATGACCAAAAAATGGATTTAGTCTACAGAGGGCGTGAAATTACGTTCGAAGAAGTCTGTAGTATTTTCCTTGATCCTGCATTGATGTCTTTTGATGATGTAGGACACTATGACGAACAACGACTAATATCAGTCGGTTTAAGCAATCGTGGTAGACTATTAACAGTGGTTTGGGTTGAACGTGGAGATGTTGCGAGAATAATCACTGCATTTGAACCATCACATCACCAAAAGCGGAGGTACAGCAATGCAAAATGAATTAGAACGCTATAAAAATTTTGATCCTACCAATGCCCCATTGGTTAAACCTAGTTTTGTGAAAAAATTACAGGAACGTCACGCCATCGCTCAAGCAAAGGCTTTTGATGCTGATGTGGTGACATGGTTAGGTTCACAAGATAATGAAACAAAACAACATATTAACGATATGGTTCGCCATATTATGGCATTGAAACGTACTTAATTAGGTATGACCTCCCTTTTTTGTTTTAATGTTTGATTGATTAATTAGAAAGCTCATTTGGTATTCATACCAAATGAGCTTTTACTTTATAGTTTTTGAAGGATACGCCGTGGTTAAGGAAGTTGTTATGTTGAAACATTCAAGTTTGGAAAGAAAAGAGTTCAAGCATGAAGAACTTGCACTAATAAAAAAACTTGATTTCAACGATATTGAGATTATTAAGCCTGATAATCTTGGACAAATCTTAATTTGGACTTCTAAACTTGCTGAATATCATCATGCTCAATTTGTTGAATTTAGTCATAAGTTAGATATTGTTGATGAAATAGAAGAGCGAGAAGAGATTAACAATAAGATTAATTTTTATAGAAAAAGTAGAGTTTTAGAGAATCATATCAAGGATTTCTATCTAAAAAAGCTATTGGATCAAGGAGAAGCGACAGTAAAGGGATATATCAAACATCCGATTAAACAGGATACAAATTACGCTGTAATTTCTTATCACGGATATCATTTTGTTAGTTTTGCTACTCCAGAGATTATTGAAAAATTTCCCTTACATTTTATTGATTTTGTACAAAGTGAAACACCAAAGACATTAGCAGATATACACTCTGATGAAGCTGTACTGCTATCAACGGTTAAGAATTTTATAACGCCCTTTAAAGAACAATATAAAAAAATAAAGAGTAAAAATAAGGAGATCAAAGAACACAATACGGTCGTACATAAAATTTATATAAAAATTAAAAATAAAGAAGCAACTTTGCAAAAGCCAACAGATTCAAAGCCTAAAGAATCTAGCCCCAAATCTGATGAAAAGATTACTTTACCAGTAAAAATGAAGCAGGTAGCTATTCAGCAAAATATAGCTTCACAAGAAAAGTCAATTACTGTGATTAAGAAGCGAAAATTTGCTTTAAATAAGGATAAGTAAATTTGTAATTGTAAATTATAAAGAAAATCCCCCCTAAGCCTTGCAACTTAGAGGGGTTTTCCAGTAAATTCTACGGTACGCAGTTATTTGATGTTAACCCATCGAATAACGAAGATCATAAGGTTTGGCGACCGTTATGATTTCACCAAAGGCTGGTACCTGAACTCTATTTTCACAATAAACAGTGTTTAGATCAAGTCTCAAAATGATAAGTCTTCGTTAATCCGTGTTTTAAATCATCAAATAAGCATCATAGATCGAGCTTTGCCTGCTTCTGCGTGTCCGTTTTAGGGATTGGCATGCGTTGCATGTGGAGGGAATAAGTGTCACTGGTGCAACGTAGCGATAGTCGAAAGGCTAAACCGCTACAGGGGAATCTCACAAAAGCGGAGCGTTAAGAGTAGCTGTATAGGTTGGTTAAGTTGCATGTTGGGGAAACCCTCGCAGAGATACCGCCATACTTCGACAGGGAGCGCGTGGGAGAAGGTGCAAGACCTTTAGTCCTTGTCTGCATAGTCTGCAAAGCTATGTGCGGATACGACCGATATACGTGGCTCCGAAGCCAAAAGAATATGCGGTAAATCGGCAATACTTAAAGGATGTGTCATTTTTTTAAATGACCGCCTTTAGGGAGAGTATTGCCGAAACTCTCTCAACCGTTCACCAAAGCCAAAGCACGAAGTGCGACGCTTGGGTAACGAGTTGAGAAGTTGAGAGCATGTGCTTTTGCTTTTATAGGTTTTTATATTTTTATAGAAGAGCTTTTGAGAAGCTTGTTCTGCTTAGGCTATTATTAAAATCCAATTCTGTTTGTATTAATAATAATGTTATTAGAATATTTTCCTCTGACATCATCGCAAACAGTTGTATAGCTATAATATTCATAGGTTTTTAGAGTACCAATAATATAGCCTCTTTGAAAAATAGGTTCCCATTGATTAGTAAATGGGCTCAAGAAAAGACCTTGTGAACATTCAATCGCTAAATTATTTTTCACTACATTATTTTTAGGATTTGAGTGAACTTCTTTTATAGAAAAATATCTAATATCATTATTATTTGGTGCTGTTTTGATTGAATTTTTGTCTACATATATTTTAGAAATCTCACCTTGAACCGTACCGGGTTTGTCGGAGACCAAGCTTTCTGAGAGAATGTCCCGATGAAAAAAGTAAAATATACCCCTGAAATCAGAGAAAGAGCGGTTCAATTATTGATTGAATCCGAGAAAGATTATCCATCGAATTGGGCTGCGATCACCGCTATTGCTCCCTGAGCAGTATACTGCGCAAGGGTTGTACTCCTGAAACACTACGTGTTTGGTATCAAAAATATTTAGATAAACAAAATCCAGTTAAAGTACAGCAGCTTTCAGACCAAGAACGTATCAAACAACTCGAACGCGAAAATAAAGAACTGCAACGCGCCAATGAAATTCTACGTAAAGCAGCCGCTTTTTTCGCCCAGGCGGAGCTCGACCGCCCACACAAATAATGGTGGATTTTATCCATAATAATAAAGAGCTGTACGGAGTCGAGGCGATTTGTAGAATTTTACCGATCGCACCTTCAACCTATTACCGGACTCTAGATCTCTGTGAAAATCCAGAACATCGAGCAAAGCGAGATTTACATGACTTGCATCATGCTGAGGAGATTAAACGAATTTGGAAGGAAAGTTCAGGTCGGTATGGTGTACGTAAAGTCTGGCAAAAACTGAAACGTGAAGGCTATATTATTGCGCGCTGTACTGTTGCTCGATTAATGCAAAAGCTAGGTATAAAAGGTGTTTGGCGTGGTAAGAACAAACAAACCACCCGTAGCCGAGATGATCAAAAACGAGCGGATGACTTGGTAAAACGTAATTTTACTGCTGATCATCCTGACCAACTGTGGGTGAGTGACTTTACGTATATTCAAACAAATTCAGGCTGGGTTTATACTGCATTTATTATTGATGTGTTCTCACGAGCAATTGTTGGATGGAAAGTATCGACACGGATGAATACAGATATGGTGCTCGATGCATTGGAGCAAGCATTTAGGGCGGCAGAGGGGGCTGGAACGCTGAGTGCGCCCATGCCGCATTGCGAAGCAAAAGATAATCGGATAAAATGTAGCAATTCATATTCGTAAGCGTGGAGTAATCAGATGGGAAATTCCAAGTCAGCAGACAAGTAAGCCGCAACAACCAGTATTGTTGTTGCGGCGCTCTGTAAGGCTAGTCTCATCTGATTGCTGACGAGCAGACGTCGCCCGGTATTCCTTAATCGAGGGTTGATTCGTCATGACCACCACACGCCCCGCGTGGGCCTATACGCTGCCGGCAGCACTGCTGCTGATGGCTCCTTTCGACATCCTCGCTTCACTGGCGATGGATATTTATCTCCCTGTCGTTCCAGCGATGCCCGGCATCCTGAACACGACGCCCGCTATGATCCAACTCACGTTGAGCCTCTATATGGTGATGCTCGGCGTGGGCCAGGTGATTTTTGGTCCGCTCTCAGACAGAATCGGGCGACGGCCAATTCTACTTGCGGGCGCAACGGCTTTCGTCATTGCGTCTCTGGGAGCAGCTTGGTCTTCAACTGCACCGGCCTTTGTCGCTTTCCGTCTACTTCAAGCAGTGGGCGCGTCGGCCATGCTGGTGGCGACGTTCGCGACGGTTCGCGACGTTTATGCCAACCGTCCTGAGGGTGTCGTCATCTACGGCCTTTTCAGTTCGATGCTGGCGTTCGTGCCTGCGCTCGGCCCTATCGCCGGAGTATTGATCGGCGAGTTCTTGGGATGGCAGGCGATATTCATTACTTTGGCTATACTGGCGATGCTCGCACTCCTAAATGCGGGTTTCAGGTGGCACGAAACCCGCCCTCTGGATCAAGTCAAGACGCGCCGATCTGTCTTGCCGATCTTCGCGAGTCCGGCTTTTTGGGTTTACACTGTCGGCTTTAGCGCCGGTATGGGCACCTACTTCGTCTTCTTCTCGACGGCTCCCCGTGTGCTCATAGGCCAAGCGGAATATTCCGAGATCGGATTCAGCTTTGCCTTCGCCACTGTCGCGCTTGTAATGATCGTGACAACCCGTTTCGCGAAGTCCTTTGTCGCCAGATGGGGCATCGCAGGATGCGTGGCGCGTGGGATGGCGTTGCTTGTTTGCGGAGCGGTCCTGTTGGGGATCGGCGAACTTTACGGCTCGCCGTCATTCCTCACCTTCATCCTACCGATGTGGGTTGTCGCGGTCGGTATTGTCTTCACGGTGTCCGTTACCGCGAACGGCGCTTTGGCAGAGTTCGACGACATCGCGGGATCAGCGGTCGCGTTCTACTTCTGCGTTCAAAGCCTGATAGTCAGCATTGTCGGGACATTGGCGGTGGCACTTTTAAACGGTGACACAGCGTGGCCCGTGATCTGTTACGCCACGGCGATGGCGGTACTGGTTTCGTTGGGGCTGGTGCTCCTTCGGCTCCGTGGGGCTGCCACCGAGAAGTCGCCAGTCGTCTAACCGACGACTGGTAGCAGGCCCGCTCCGATGCGGCGCACTAACCATCGAAACCTCGTGAATGTCGGTATCCTGTCTGGCAGGATACCGCTCATTTCCCTTGTTCAGTTCATCGCCGTCGCCGAGCATCTGAATTTTCGGCATGCGGCCAAGGCACTTGGTATCAGCCAGTCGAGCGTCAGCGCGCGTGTGAAAGCGCTGGAGGATAACCTTGGTGTCCTGCTATTTGAGCGCCATGCGCGGGGCGTTCGGCTAACAGACGCAGGCAGGCACTTCATGGGGCACTGTTGCAAATAGAGATTTGAGTCGATGATGTTCCCTTTAAAAAGTACTTAGAGACCGAAAACCCTGTTGATTAGACACACTTCACCCTGAGGCTGACCATAATAAAATGACGATGCTTGTCC
>NZ_VOZP01000028.1:0-8815 GCF_013419735.1 Acinetobacter sp. YH12064 | reverse complement strand
TGTTCCATTTTAGAGATTTGTTTAAGATAAGATATAACTCATTGAGATGTGTCATAGTATTCGTCGTTAGAAAACAATTATTGTGACATTATTTCAATGAGTTATCTATTTTTGTCGTGTACAGAGCGCTTCATCAGAAAACTGAAGGAACCTCCATTGAATCGAACTAATATTTTTTTTGGTGAATCGCATTCTGACTGGTTGCCTGTCAGAGGCGGAGAATCTGGTGATTTTGTTTTTCGACGTGGTGACGGGCATGCCTTCGCGAAAATCGCACCTGCTTCCCGCCGCGGTGAGCTCGCTGGAGAGCGTGACCGCCTCATTTGGCTCAAAGGTCGAGGTGTGGCTTGCCCCGAGGTGATCAACTGGCAGGAGGAACAGGAGGGTGCATGCTTGGTGATAACGGCAATTCCGGGAGTACCGGCGGCTGATCTGTCTGGAGCGGATTTGCTCAAAGCGTGGCCGTCAATGGGGCAGCAACTTGGCGCTGTTCACAGCCTATCGGTTGATCAATGTCCGTTTGAGCGCAGGCTGTCGCGAATGTTCGGACGCGCCGTTGATGTGGTGTCCCGCAATGCCGTCAATCCCGACTTCTTACCGGACGAGGACAAGAGTACGCCGCAGCTCGATCTTTTGGCTCGTGTCGAACGAGAGCTACCGGTGCGGCTCGACCAAGAGCGCACCGATATGGTTGTTTGCCATGGTGATCCCTGCATGCCGAACTTCATGGTGGACCCTAAAACTCTTCAATGCACGGGTCTGATCGACCTTGGGCGGCTCGGAACAGCAGATCGCTATGCCGATTTGGCACTCATGATTGCTAACGCCGAAGAGAACTGGGCAGCGCCAGATGAAGCAGAGCGCGCCTTCGCTGTCCTATTCAATGTATTGGGGATCGAAGCCCCCGACCGCGAACGCCTTGCCTTCTATCTGCGATTGGACCCTCTGACTTGGGGTTGATGTTCATGCCGCCTGTTTTTCCTGCTCATTGGCACGTTTCGCAACCTGTTCTCATTGCGGACACCTTTTCCAGCCTCGTTTGGAAAGTTTCATTGCCAGACGGGACTCCTGCAATCGTCAAGGGATTGAAACCTATAGAAGACATTGCTGATGAACTGCGCGGGGCCGACTATCTGGTATGGCGCAATGGGAGGGGAGCAGTCCGGTTGCTCGGTCGTGAGAACAATCTGATGTTGCTCGAATATGCCGGGGAGCGAATGCTCTCTCACATCGTTGCCGAGCACGGCGACTACCAGGCGACCGAAATTGCAGCGGAACTAATGGCGAAGCTGTATGCCGCATCTGAGGAACCCCTGCCTTCTGCCCTTCTCCCGATCCGGGATCGCTTTGCAGCTTTGTTTCAGCGGGCGCGCGATGATCAAAACGCAGGTTGTCAAACTGACTACGTCCACGCGGCGATTATAGCCGATCAAATGATGAGCAATGCCTCGGAACTGCGTGGGCTACATGGCGATCTGCATCATGAAAACATCATGTTCTCCAGTCGCGGCTGGCTGGTGATAGATCCCGTCGGTCTGGTCGGTGAAGTGGGCTTTGGCGCCGCCAATATGTTCTACGATCCGGCTGACAGAGACGACCTTTGTCTCGATCCTAGACGCATTGCACAGATGGCGGACGCATTCTCTCGTGCGCTGGACGTCGATCCGCGTCGCCTGCTCGACCAGGCGTACGCTTATGGGTGCCTTTCCGCAGCTTGGAACGCGGATGGAGAAGAGGAGCAACGCGATCTAGCTATCGCGGCCGCGATCAAGCAGGTGCGACAGACGTCATACTAGATATCAAGCGACTTCTCCTATCCCCTGGGAACACATCAATCTTACCGGAGAATATCGTTGGCCAAAGCCTTAGCGTAGGATTTCGCCCTCTCCCGCAAACGACCCCATGTGGGCGGTAAAATCAGCTATGTCCGTATTCCCTCACCTGAAGACTTCTGGTGATGAAAATGGCATCCCCACCCGGAAACTGGAAAACCCGCTATAAAGCCAGTGATCTTGCAGACCATCAAAGATTAGAAATGACCTGCAAGAAATGTAACCGCCTTGTTTATATCAATAAGGCAATGATCAGCTCAATTCGAGGACACGAGCAATTATATTTGGACGAAGTTGAACGACGCGCACGCTGCAAAGCTCAAAATTGCCGTGGCACCATGCGCATGGCAATGGTGCGTCTTGATGAACTCAGCGGTTTTATTGGCGGGATTGCTTGATCTCCCGCCAAGATTTTAAGATCGCAATAAACTGGCTGACTGGCGCAATAATGGTATAGCAATAAGATAAAGGCTTGCTGCGACGAGCCAAACCCAACCATCCCACTGCCCCGCGGTTAAGCCATAAAGCGTCGTAAATCCGACCGGCCCGATAATCGAGGTTATATTCGTCAACCCCGTTAAAGTTCCCTGTAAAGCACCTTGTTTTTCATCGCAAACAAGACCTGAAATAATGGCCTGCAAAGCAGGCATACCAATGCCGCCTGTGGCCAGCATAAAAATTGCCGGCAGAACCATCCAGCTTTGCGTGATAAAAGCCAGCAATAAAAACCCGCACATATCAGCGCCCATTCCAAGCAGCAACACACCGCGGTCACCCAGTCGCTTTGAAAGAGTGCCGGTTAAAACAGCTTGTACGAATGTATGTGCTGCACCAAAAACGGCCAGCGACACACCTGCTGTGCCAATATCCCAATTCAAGCGCTGTTCGCCATAAATCACCCACAAAGCGGCGGGCGCCTGCCCAATCAGCTGCATAAGAAAAAACAACGCAAAAAAGCTGGCAAGTCCCTGAACTGCAAAATTGAAGCGAAAGCCTTCAAACAAATTGATTTTGGCTGGCTGTCCTTCAGGCGGTTGTGACGGCGTTTTGGGCAACAAGAAAGCCACCAAACAAAAGGCAATTGCATTGAGAAGAGCCCCTGCCACAAAGGGCGCATGCACAGATATATCACCAAGAACACCGCCAATAGCAGGCCCTGCAATCATACCTGCACCAAAACACGCCCCCATAAAACCAAACCAACGCGCACGTTCTTCCTGTTTAGTTGTATCAGCGATAATTGATGCCGCGATTGCACCAGTTGCTCCGGTAACACCTGAGATAATCCGGCCGATATAAAGCACCCATAAAACAGGCGCTGCCGCCATTATGCTATAATCAATCGTGGCACCTAAAAATGAAACCAGCAAAATAATCCGCCGTCCATAGCGGTCAGATAACCGCCCTAAAACGGGCGCGCAAAAGACCTGCATAAACGCATAAAGCGATAAAAAAACACCATAGTGAAATGCTGTTTGCTCTGCCGGTACAAATTCATTTAATAAAGCCGGAACCACCGGCATGATTAATCCCAAACCAATCGCATCAAGCGCGACAACAATGAGTGCGGTTATAAGTGATTTTGACATAGATGTGACTTTTATTTATCATTGATAAGTTGGCGATAATAAACTTTATCAACGATAAATTGTCAAGAGGTAATGCAATAAAATGACCAAATTGGATCGTGAGACCGTTATTCAGGCTGCACTTGAACTTCTCAACGAAGTCGGTGTTGACAATTTAACAACGCGAAAATTGGCCGAGCGCCTGAAGGTGCAGCAACCTGCTCTTTATTGGCATTTTCGCAATAAGCGCGCCCTGCTTGATGCCTTATCTGAAGCCATGTTAGAAAAAAATCACACCCGCACCGTGCCTCAGACAGGAGAAGACTGGCGTGTCTTTTTAAAAGAAAATGCACTCAGCTTTCGTAGCGCACTGCTTTCTTATCGTGATGGCGCACGCATTCATGCGGGCACACGCCCAACCAGTGCGCAATATGAGCGCGTGGAAAAACAGATCAGATTTTTATGTGAGAGCGGATTTGAACAGCCCGATGCCGTACGGGCATTAGTGATTGTCAGTCATTATACGACGGGCTCTGTCAGTGAGCAGCAAGCAGCCCTCGAAGATAGTTCTGAACGCAAACAAGCCTCAAAAGAAGCCCCTGCACAGCCATCACAGTTTCTATCTCATGCCTTTGATACATTCGATGCGGAAGGTGCCGATTTTGCCTTTGAATATGGATTGGATGCTTTAATTTCCGGTCTGGAAATGAAGAAAGCCACAAAATAACTTAGCAGATGCAACATAAAAAAGCCCCGCAAAGCGAGGCTTTTAAAATGATTAACTTAAAGATTATGCTTTTGGTGCAGCTTTTGGTTTGCGTGTTGAATAGACGACAAAGAACCCTGCAACCAAACCATAACCAAGCCATTTAAATGGCAGTATATCCGCATCTTCGCTGCGGATTGCACGTACCGCAACCGTGCCCGGACGTGTTTCCACACCCGCTTTACCACTGCTTTGAGCCGCTTCAATCTGATCAGGTGAGACGACCCATTCACGGCCTGTATATTTATCATAGGCCATAAAACCAAAGCCCACGATGAGTGCGGTGATTGCGCCTGCAATCAAACGAATGCGCATATTCATATCAAATTTCCATTATTTAATCTTGTTCAGCTTTTAAGCTGACAACAGCAAAAACATCAATTAGCAAAGCCGATCACTTATTATTATCTAATTCAAAATCACAAAATGGGGTCGTTTGCGGGAGGGGGCGGAATCCTACGCTAAGGCTTTGGCCAGCGATATTCTCCGGTGAGATTGATGTGTTCCCATCCGAGCGGCGAAACATGGGCCAAGAGATCGGGCGATAGCAGCTTTCCATCGCGTTTCTGGTTTGCAACGACCTCGCCGAGCTTCATGGTGTTCCAGAAGATGATGATGGCGGCGAGCAGATTCATGCCGGCGATGCGGTAATGCTGGCCTTCGGCGGAACGGTCGCGGATTTCACCGCGGCGGTGGAAGCTGATTGCCCGCTTCAGCGCATGATGAGCTTCGCCTTTGTTGAGCCCGATCTGGGCACGCCGTTGGAGTTCGGCATCCAGAATCCAGTCGATCATGAACAGGGTGCGCTCGACGCGACCGACTTCCCGCAGGGCTGTCGCGAGCTCGTTCTGCCGCGGATAGGAGGCGAGTTTCCGCAGAATCTGGCTTGGCGCGACGGTCCCGGCAGCAATGGTGGCGGCGATGCGCAGGATGTCGGGCCAATTGCGCTCGATCATGGCTTGGTTGACCTTTCCGCCGATCAACGCTCGCAGGTGCGCCGGGGCGGCCGACGGATTGAACGCGTAGAGCCGTTTGGATGGCAGGTCGCGGATGCGCGGAGCGAACCGGTAGCCGAGAATGGCACATGCGGCAAAGACGTGATCGGTGAAGCCGCCCGTGTCGGTGAACTGCTCGCGGATATGGCGTCCAGCATCGTTCATCAGCAGGCCATCGAGGATGTAAGGCGCTTCGCTTGCCGTTGCAGGAATCACCTGGGTTGCGAACGGCGCATATTGGTCGGAGACGTGGCTATAGGCTTTCAGGCCCGGGGTATTGCCATATTTCGCGTTGACCAGGTTCATGGCCTCACCTTGCTCTGTAGCGACGAAGAACTGTCCGTCGCTCGAAGCCGACGTGCCCATGCCCCAGAACCGGGCCATGGGTAACGCTGCCTGTGCCTCGACCACCATGGCCAGCGCCCGGTCATAGGCTTCGCCCTCGACATGCCACCGTCCAATGCGGATCAATTCCCAGAAGGTGTGGGTGTTTGTCGCATCCGCCATTTTGCGCAAGCCGAGGTTGATCCCTTCCGCCAAGATAACGTTCATTAGCCCGATCCGGTCAGCGCAGGGTGCTCCTGTGCGCAGATGGGTGAACGCTTCGGTGAAGCCGGTCGCCGCATCCACCTCCAGCAGGAGATCGGTGATGCGCGTGGGCGGGATCTGCTTGTAGAGATCGAGCACCAGATCTTCGGCGCCTGTCGGCGCGGCGGCTTCGAGTTTCTCGATATGCAGAACGCCGTTTTCAATCGACCCGCCCGGGATCGTGCCTGCGCGAGCGGCACGGCCAAGCTCGCGCAACCGCATGTCGAGGCGAGCTTGCCGGTCTGCCAGCCATTCCTCCGGCCGCAATGGCACAGCGAGACGACCGCCTTCCGCGATGGATTGTGCCGGAACGAGTGCGTGTTTCAGATCGCCATAGCGCCGGGACCTAGTAAGCCAGACATCTCCGGAGCGGAACGCATCGCGCAGATGGAACAGCACCGCGATCTCCCATAGGCGAGCGTCGCCAGCCCTCTGGGCCCGAAGGTGGCGATGCCATTTCGAGCTGGGCCGCAAGAAGCTGGTCATCGCGGCATCGTTCAAACCGGTACGAAGGGCCGTCACCGCTTCCAGAAGCGGCAGTGCAACGGGCGCAGCTCGCAGATCGAGCAGGCGCAACATGCGTGGAGCGTATCGGCGGAAGCGGTGATAACCGTCGAGCACATGATTGAGCGGATCGTCGGCCATGGTGGCGGTCAGCCTGGTTGCCATTGCAACAAGGGTTTTTAAGCCGTCCCACCCTGACCCACTCGCGATGGCACTGTTGCAAATAGTCGGTGGTGATAAACTTATCATCCCCTTTTGCTGATGGAGCTGCACATGAACCCATTCAAAGGCCGGCATTTTCAGCGTGACATCATTCTGTGGGCCGTACGCTGGTACTGCAAATACGGCATCAGTTACCGTGAGCTGCAGGAGATGCTGGCTGAACGCGGAGTGAATGTCGATCACTCCACGATTTACCGCTGGGTTCAGCGTTATGCGCCTGAAATGGAAAAACGGCTGCGCTGGTACTGGCGTAACCCTTCCGATCTTTGCCCGTGGCACATGGATGAAACCTACGTGAAGGTCAATGGCCGCTGGGCGTATCTGTACCGGGCCGTCGACAGCCGGGGCCGCACTGTCGATTTTTATCTCTCCTCCCGTCGTAACAGCAAAGCTGCATACCGGTTTCTGGGTAAAATCCTCAACAACGTGAAGAAGTGGCAGATCCCGCGATTCATCAACACGGATAAAGCGCCCGCCTATGGTCGCGCGCTTGCTCTGCTCAAACGCGAAGGCCGGTGCCCGTCTGACGTTGAACACCGACAGATTAAGTACCGGAACAACGTGATTGAATGCGATCATGGCAAACTGAAACGGATAATCGGCGCCACGCTGGGATTTAAATCCATGAAGACGGCTTACGCCACCATCAAAGGTATTGAGGTGATGCGTGCACTACGCAAAGGCCAGGCCTCAGCATTTTATTATGGTGATCCCCTGGGCGAAATGCGCCTGGTAAGCAGAGTTTTTGAAACGTAAGGCCTTTGAATAAGACAAAAGGCTGCCTCATCGCTAACTTTGCAACAGTGCCACTGTTGATAATGCCTATATTGTGGCGAGTGAGAACATGAATGCTAATTTAACTTATGTTGCTTTGACCCGACATAAACATAATGTCGAAATTAATTATTCTGCTATGTCGTTTACCACGAATGAAAAAGAATTCGTTAAACGTCCAGATGGGAAAATCTCATATGATCAGAATTACAATCCTGTTGAAAAAGAAGTTACACCTTTTGAAAACTTCAAAAAAGTTCTAGGACGATCAGAAAAGAAAGAATTTTCTACAGACTTCACTTTAGTAGACAAGCAAGAAAAATTGATCAAAGCATATCTGCAAGATCACCGCCACCATATTGAAGATAAGCGGGAGATATACGGAATTAACTCGAAGATACATGCTTTAACTTCAGAGAATCGTACATTCACGAAGGAAGAAATTGTTACCGAGGTTCGTGCGAATCTTAAATCTAAATCTATTTTAGGTGATGAGATCGGTAGCATTAGAGGTATGAAAATTGCAAAAGGTGAGCTTCTCAAACTTGAGGAAGGGTTACAGATCAAGACTGGATTCTTTAAGAAAGAAACCTTTGAGAAGGGAACAGAATTAAAGGTTCTTGATGCCTACAAGATGAAAGATAAACCAATGATTAAAGCTCGAATCAATGATATGGAATATGAGATTCCATTTGAAAAACTTTCTGTTAAGTATTCAGATCGGTACTTCACAGAGTTTAAAGATCAGAGCGCACACCGTTTTACTGCCCGCAATAAAACTGAAGTTTATAGCGAGTACCGTGAGCAGTTATTGAAGCAAAAGATTACTGCACCGGAAGAAAATTTGAATGCTCCTAATCACAAGATGAAGCTGCAAAGCAATCTTAATACTACCCCTAGAAATACACCTAGAATCTAACTTCACCTGGCATAAGCAAGTGAAAATAACAAACCATAAAAGACTTTTTAATGAGTAAAGATGATCATGATAAATTTGTATTATTCCTGATAGTTGTAGGCTTTATCGTGTTAGTTGTTTGCGGTCTTGCGTGGCAGGGAGCAGGCATCTTTAACTTGCCTTTCACAGTGATGCTATGGACTATCATTAGATTAATTATCGTGGTATCGCTTGTATTTATTACTGGAAAATTCGGTCTATCAAGAGAGTTTACTTTCCCCGCAGCAGCAGTAGGTTTAGCTTTTAGTTTATTCCCTGTCCTTGATCATATTGCGTTAGGTTATTCTGCTAAAAATTTCTATGAAACCACTAATTTTATGGGGCAAACGGTTCGGGAATTTGGTGCCAGTAAAATTACGGTCTGGTGGGGTTCGATTTATGCCAAAATAGCCTATGCTAGCCTTGCAGGTTTAATTGGATATGGTGTTAAGGTCGCCACTGATGATTAAAAAAGAAAAACCAACTTGAAGTTGGTTTTTTTGGCACTGTTGCAAATAGAGATTTGAGTCGATGATGTTCCCTTTAAAAAGTACTTAGAGACCGAAAACCCTGTTGATTAGACACACTTCACCCTGAGGCTGACCATAATAAAATGACGATGCTTGTCC
>NZ_VOZP01000027.1:0-9167 GCF_013419735.1 Acinetobacter sp. YH12064 | reverse complement strand
CCTTAAAAGAGAACTTTCTTTCAAAAAGATTATTAACTGCATTTTTTAGAGCGTTATACGCAGCTTCTTTGGTGACATCAAAGCGAGAAGCATAATCAGAAGCATGGATTTCTAATTTACTGTCGGATGAGATCCCTTGGCCTGTTTCTCTTGCTCTTATTATTGATAAAAGGATAAGCCGTTGCTCGGTTACTTCGAGATTATAACTGGCATTAATTAAGGCATTATCTTTTACTACTAAGTCATTTTTCATAAGACTGCATAGGTTATAAGTGTTATTAAGACTACATTAGCATTCGATGTAATCAAATGCAAAGAAATTGTAGTCTTATGACAAAGAAATTGTAGTCTTATGACAAAGAAATTGTAGTCTTATGACAAAGAAATTGTAGTCTTATCCACCTTGAAAGCCTTGCAAACAAAGGTTTTCAGAGAGTCTAAAAGCATTAAAAACTTTAAAAATAATTAAAAGCCCAGGAAAGGAAAAATTGCCCTTGGTTTTCGCTGCGCTCAAACTCTATTGAATCTCGCTTTCGCTCGATTCGTTGGGGCAATTTTTTGGCTCATTGGGTTGTGACTTTAAAAAAAAGCAAAAGCAGCTCGGAATTCGCTTCGCTCATGAGCTTTTTACTCGCTTCGCTCGACATAAAGCCATCGTAATCAGTTCGCACCCATTCGGGATGCTCTGATTCTGAGTTCTTGATACACAGGGGAGCCTGTAATCAGGGAAAAACAGGTGAAAAAATTTAGATCCCTGTAGTTCGCTCGTAGACACTCGCTAAATGCTCTCATTTGCGATTTAAGAGTTTTTTCTTAACTCAACTATAAATCTACTGTGGTTTAGCAAAACATCGCTAAAAACCCTATTTTTTTGCGTTTAAACAGCATTCACCAAGGTCGGTAATCGTTGTTATTTTCATTTTCTGGTTTTTTAGGCTCATTTTTCTGCTGTTTTTCCAATTCTTGGCGTTTTAAAAATGCCAAATGTTCTCGTTCGTGTCTTTCTTGTTCATAGCGTTGTTCTTTTTGCTCTCGTTCTTTACGTAATTGCTCTCTAAATTCACTTTCTCTGCGATCATTTTCAATTCTTCGTTGGCGATCTACTTCCGCTTGGCGTACTTGCTGCATTCTTTCTTGTTCAATTTTGAGATCATCTGCCCGTTTTGCTTTAAGGAGGGGACTCATATCATCATTAAAATCATGTAGGGTATCGAATGAATGAACGTACTCTCGTTTTAGCTTCTGCCAAAACGTGGGTTTTATCGTTGGTCGTTCAATCCCATTATTTTCCAGTATCTCTGAGCATTGACCTAAGCGTTGGACGACATTCTCAATATCGTATTCTTTAGCAAGTTGTTCGACCTCGGTTGCGTATTCTCTCCAGTTCTCATTTTTTGCCTGTTCTACTGATTTTTCAGTCGCATAAAAATCAGGTTTTTTTATATCTCTGTAAGTATGATGATAAGAGTCATAAAACAAATTATTGCTATGTAGGTAAAAATCGCTTTTGTTTTCTGCTAACCATCGTTTTGTCTTGGTGAGATTTGATTCAATCTGCTTTTGATTATCAGCAGCATTGCTTTGAATGGTGTAAAACTGATTGGCAAATTCTGCATAAATATCTTGGCACCGGATGAAGTCATCATATGCGTTGTCGATCTGTTGAACCTGTTGTTCTTGCAGGCGTTCTTCTTCTAGGTTGAGATTTACTAATTCTGCTAAAAGCTCTTTTTCTTCTGCTTCGGTTAACTGAAGTTCGTTTTCCAGCTGGGTAATCTGATCTTCTAATCGACTTGGAACAATAATTTCTTGATCAAGGCCCTTGATGATCTGTTGGTATTCTCGTGCAGCATCTAAATTTTTGGCTTTGATTGCATCATTTTCAAGTGCAATTCTTGGCAGCACAATTTCAGTGTTACGTTCTTCAAGCGGTCTTTTTTGTTCCTCGTCATATTGTCTGCGAAGTGCTGTAGCTTCATGCCCTTCATGATGAGTGGGTTCAAGAAAGTCTAAGCCCTGATCCTTGTAACTCCGGTGGTCGATGCGTTCGTCTAGTCCGGCATTTTCCAATACTGTGTTTACAACATTGGCAAAAGTTGCTCGGCTGTCCTTCAGGATCTCGGGACCATGGTCGTTGAAGATTCTTTGTTTCTTTCCTAATTCGCCTTTTTCATTGATGAGTCTGGTCGTGAACATCATGTGTACGTGATAGTTTTTATTATTGGTTTCATCGTTATGTTCATGTGGTGCATGGATGCAGGCATCGACAATAACATTGTGCTTGTTCACAAAGTCTCGGCAAAAGTCATCAACGATTTTTATGCGTTCTGCATCTGTTAATTCATGTGGTAAAGCACAGATATATTCTTTGGCGAGTCGTGCATTGGCTTTCATTGAGCCATTGGCATTGAATTCTTTTTTTTCTACTGTATTCCAAAGTGTTTGACGGTCTAAAAGTTTTGTATTGGTATGTTCTGGTGCATAAATATTTTTGTATGCAAGTCCCTTTTTTTTAGTGTAGTCCTGAGTCTTTCCAAAAGTCAGATCCTCTAATTTTTCACAGGCACGATAAGCAGCACAAGCAACGGCTGAACGTCCGTCACTTCGTGAGATGTTGCTTTCATTCAAATGAAAAATTGCCACTTTAAAAACCTAAATTTCTGCATACCGTGGTTTTGATTTTTGCAACTTTGAAAAAGTTGCTGACCATGCTAAAGCGAGGTCATGGGGTACAGGGGTTTCCCCTGTCGCAACGTCCACTTTTGAATGAAATGATAAAAGTGGGTAAGTGCGCCCTTCGTTTCACTCCGGGAAAACTTCGCTTCGCTACGTTTGATATTGCTCGCTTTGTTTTTTGACTCTATGATGATGTTTGGTTATTGATCATCACGGTTTAATACTATGTCAGATATTCAAGAAAAGAAAGATGCAGTTTTAAAGAAGCTCACTAAAGCACAGCAGAAGAAGTTATCTCTACAAGAGCAAATTGAGTATTTGAAAAAAGAACAAGAGCAGATCTTAGAACAGGCAAAACAGAAACAGAATGAGCTTAAACTTAAGCAGCAAAAACTTTTAAGTGAAGCCAAAGCTCAAGAACGGAAAAATGAAACTAGACGGAAAATTTTGCTTGGCGCTTGGGTTTTGAATAAATTTAAGAATGATGAATCTTTTAAACATCAATGGGCTGATTTTGAGCAGTTTTTAAGTGCGGAAAGTAAGACAGAAGAAAATAGACAGAAAGATAAAGAGCTTTTTAATGATCTTTTTAAGGGATAAGTTCTAAATTTCATATAAGAGATTTTATGTTAAATAAAGGTTAACTACTATGAAATGCTAATGTTTGTATTACAGGAGAGGTAGCTCAATTTGTTTGAACAACTAAAAGCTTATTTAAAGTTGAAATTGGCGTAAAATATATAAAACACTCACTTTGTTGAACTGGTATTTTAAGAATGCGAGATGGTATTTACTTCCTTGAATTTCAAGATAATTTTAATGATTTTGGTAATGGAGTTTTTGTAGTACAAAATAATATAATAAATGGTGGAAACTATGCATTTTCCTTTCAAGGTGAAATCATTAATCAAAAATCGAAAGTTATTATAAAACAACATGATAATAGTATAGAAAAAGCTATAAATGAAACTTTAAATGTATCTATTAAAAAGACGAATTATGATTATGAATTATTAGGGAGTATTACTAATAGACCTAATTTAGTCGTTTATATAAAAGCAAAATTTATAGGTGACTTATTTCTAAAATTAACATAATACACGTTATGCGAAGTCAAAAATGGGAGCTCTAAGCTCCCATTTTTAGTCTTTAATGCGCTTTTTCGCTTCGTCATAAACTATGCTGTCAGCTCGTTTCCCAACCGTAATGAGCAAGATAACTACCTGATCATCTTTAACTTGATAAACTAGTCGGACTCCAGCCTTTAATAATTTAATTTTGTAGCAACCTGCAAGATCACCTCTAAGCATATTCTTTGGAATATGTGGCTGCTCTATGACCTTGGCAAGTTTTTTCTTAAATTGATCTCTTATAGCACTAGGAAGCTTTTCCCATTCAGCTGTGAAGTCCTTATGACGTAAAAGCTTATAAGTCATCTAAAGTAATTTCCTCAAACATTTCTTTAGGATCATTAATACGTTTACGAACAATCGCTAATAGCTCGGTATCCTCTTCTGAGAGTAAGGCTTTTTGTACAGGGAGTTTCCCAGTCGCTGCAATGTATTCAAGGACATTTGTAAAAAACTCAGTAGGTGCAATACCTTGTTCTCTTAGAACTGAATAAGATTTTTCTTTAAGGGCTTCATCGACCCTGAAGTTAACAGTAGCCATTATTTTTCCCATTTATTGAATGCATAGGAATATTGTAATGCAAGTTGCATTACGTGGCTAGTTCGTATAATCCGTATTATGTTAATTTCAGAGAAACTATTACAAATAGAATATTACTTTTATATTCTCAAATGAGCCGCTATCTTTCTTAAAAAATACTATAAATAACTGTTATTACTGATTATTATTTTTTAAATCAGGGCGAATTTTATAAATATTATTTTGGAGTTCAAAAATATGACTGAGAGCTTTTCCTATCAGTAAGATATTTTCTCTATTTTCTAGTGATGGATCTGATTGAATCTTACTAGGAATACTGTCTAATAATATTGCAGCTTGATACAAATCATCATTTATTTTTTTTAATTGATCCATTTTTCTCTTCTATATATGTTGGTAAGGATCCCAATCATATTACATTGAGATCCTGATTTATTAGGCCGTGGTATATCTTGTTGTAGCTTCTCTAGTTTCTGAACTAAAAAGGTTTAATAATCTATCCGATGATGGTACAGGAAGATTTGGTGGATTCCAATCACCTGTAGTGATGCATGTATTTAAAGAGTTTCCACACTCTGACATTCCACCGCTACCAGCAGACCCATAGACATCAATACAGTCTGCATAATATTCTGCACACATCACAATTCTTTCGTTAAATAATATGAAGGCGTTGTAGGATCATATGCAAGAGCAAGACTACTAGTTATTATTGTACTAATTAGAACTATTTTTTTTAAGAACATAAGAAAATTGCAAAAGTGCATATTCTAAAAGCGGACATTTTTACTTTGGAGAAACCGGACATTTCTACTTTGGGCTTACATCTAAGTTTCGTATAACCGCCATTATGTTAAATGGAGGTTAGATTGGTGGAAAACTCCAGTTTTTGAAACTTCAAATAGAAGCTCTTTCGTTCAATTAGTAATTGTAATTTCTATATAAATTTATATTCTATTACGCCAATCTCAACTTTTAATTAATTTTTCCAACTGTAAAGGAGGATTACCTAATTGAGAATTTAAAACGACTGAAATTGTATGTGAAAGAATTTTTCGAGTGATACGATGAGATAAATGCCATAGATCTCTAGCCCTGACTTTTTGTATATTAAACTGCGCTGTTAGTTGTCCTATGACTGTTTCAATTTTCCTTCGGGCATTCATCAGTATTCTCATCGCTTCTTTGGGTCGATCGTCAACCATATTTTTTCTAAATGGTGTTTGTAAATCAACACACTGTAAATCATAGTATTTTTTTAGTTCAGGTCTTAAATATCCTTTATCAGCACCAAGCAAACCATGAATATTCTGTGTAATTTCAGGTGCAACATCTCGTTCATCGCAGTTTGCGGGAGCAAAAGTATAATCTGTAATCATTCCTGAGAAATTAATCACAATATGTCCTTTAAAACCATAATATTTTTCTTGTTTAGCTGCACAATAACTAAAACCTGCATGTTCTTTGAAGTTTTTATGTCTTTTTGCTCGGGCATAGCGACAAACAGGGATAGGAAAACCATCAATAAAATGAATGTTATCGTGCATAAAGGTTTTTCTAATCTTGGTCATAATTTGCTGATTGACTTGCCATAAGTTTGCACAATGTTTACAAAAATTAGGATATGAGCCCAATTTTGGAAACCATTCTAAGTAATTGTGTTTAAAATATTTCCAGATATTTTTATCAGAATCCAATCCTAAAAATTCACCTACAATTTGTATCGTAATTATTTCAATATCGGTTAAAGCTGGGGGGAATCCTCTCGTTCTTAATGGCTTTTTGACGATAAGTGAATAGCAAGAGTCTATGAATAAATACACAGAAATGATAAATTCGTAAATGGACATAACATGAGGTAATTTTCTTAGTCGAAATCTAAATTGTGTTATGTCCTTTTTATTTCAAGAGTTTAGAAAGTTGAGATTCGCGTATTCTATTGAATAATTATTTCATAAATTCTCCTATCATATTTGGCTGCATATGTAGCTACTTCTTGATTAATCTTTTTATGACTTTTATCTACATATGAAAAGATTATTGAATCCTCATTATGCTGCTCATAGTTGATGGCGTATTTATATTCCGAATAAGGATAAAGAGTACCTAAGCTATAAGTTTTTTGAGCACTGATATAAGTTAT
The DNA here is from genome assembly GCF_013419735.1 of Acinetobacter sp. YH12064. NCBI lineage: Bacteria > Pseudomonadati > Pseudomonadota > Gammaproteobacteria > Moraxellales > Moraxellaceae > Acinetobacter > Acinetobacter sp. YH12064. The sequence goes on along the minus strand of NZ_VOZP01000027.1, from coordinate 2,677 downwards.
TTTAAGATCTGTGATTGGGGCATTGGTCCAATTTTTAATAGAAATATATCCATTCTTTTCTAATGGTTGGCATCCTATAATTAAAACTAATGCAAGACAGTAAAATAGGCTATTCTTCATTTTGGTAGTTCTGTTCAATTGGTCTTATGAGTCGACTAATAACTATAACTTTTGAGGTATCACAGCTAGGATCTACTTCAGTTATCCAAGAATAATTATTTTTTTCTAGAGGATAGGATTCTCCGCCTCCATATGCTGCTTTATCACCTAAAAAATAAGTATCCGAATCTACTTTTAGGCTCTTAGTTTCCATATCCCAATCTAGAGTTTTTGTAGCAAAAATTGGCAGAACTTTAGATCCATCAGCATGTTCTAGGTATAGGCATTTACCTTCCCTAATAAGCTTAGCCTCACTATAACTTGCATTATCTGCTCCCCCCGTATATTGAATACGTGGAACAACTATATTTGATTCAATTTTTTCTGTAACTGGACTACAGGCTGCAAGTAAACTTAATAAAATAAATTCTAATCTTTTCATATTAAAGGAATTTTTTGATAAAATCATAATAGAGAAATTAAAGCAAATTATTCCAAAAGGCTCTGATTAAAAATTGTTAAAATTAATAGATATATGAGATAAAATTATGAAAAAATTTTTATATTTTAATTTCTTAGCAATTATTTTGACCTACGTATCTTTGCTTTATCAAAAAAATATATTAGTTGACCGCATAGTTGTAGATAAGCTTGGAGAAGTTGAAGTCATAGCTGGGGGATTTCCTCTACAGTTCCTTATAGATGGTGAAACCTCTCCAGTCGGAAGTATAAGTATCAATCCTTTATTTATTTTCATCGGCATGGATCAATTTGTTTTTCTCAATTTTTTTATTGATTATTTATTTTGGATAAGTATTTTATTTGCTTTTTCTATGATTGTGAAAAAGTACAGAATTGTATAGATCTCCTAAAATTAACATAATACACGTTATACGAAATGCTTTATAATTATCCTTATAATTCAACGCTGTAGTTCCTAGTTGATAGCCCGAGTTTCCATGACCGGGCTTTTTTTATGATTTTTCACGTTCCACGCCTATTATTTAAGCAATGTTTCACGATTTTGATTAGCTCAATTGAATAATCAGGATGACTGGTCTTTTTCTTTTTGGCGTTTATCCAGCTCTTTTTTCAGCTCCTTTTTATCCTGGTACGATGCGATCAGCATGATCGGGATCAACAGTGGGGCCACAATAATGCCTAGGGCAATGTCTTTCAGTTTCGGCATGATCTTTCTCCCTTAGTCATTATCAAAAACAGCATTCAGTACACGGCCAAATAAGCCACGTTTTTTCTTTGTCTCATAATGCGTATTTGGTACGTGTTTTGGTGTTTCATTAGGGCGTGTCACCAATGTCTCATGGGATGTTTTAATTTCACTATCTCTATTATTATCAATAGTTTCACTTATTCCATTATTGTTGTCGCATGGTGCATCATTGGAATGTGTCACTGGTGTATCATGAGACATTTTTTCTTCAGACTCTTTATGCCCTAATAGCAATTGAAAGCGGTCTATTTGATCTAAATAGCGTTTCTCACGATCTTTGTATGACTCAATTTCCTTTTTCATAAAATCAACAAGCTGACGTAAATCAGCATCATCTTTAGACTGATCCACTTCTTGTTTTTGTTCATGCTTTTTGATCGGCTCTCCAAAGCATCGGATGACTTCTGCAATATCAAAAAGACCATCAGCGCTTCGAGATATACGCCCTTCTTTTATGGCCCTATATAGCGTAGAACGACTGACGTTAAAGCGGTTAGATACTTCACTTAGTGATAATTTAGCCATTTACTAAATCCTTTTATTTAATGGCATATATCCCACTTTTTTTAGGTATGGATATAGTTCTTTGATTTTTTCAGGATCGTGAAGCATCTCAGCAATACGAATAGCAAATTGTGGATAGCTTTCAGTTCCCTGGGAATACCGACCCATTTCCGGTAGCTCTGAAAGTTTATTGGCAAACATGTGGCGTTGTGCATCGGTCATTTGGGTAAAGAGATCTACCGTGTTTGGATCTCTTTCTGAAGGTATCGAATCAATTTTTTTATGCTTAAAAGTGAATGATAAGCCTGAGATAGATCTTCCTGTTTTGTACTGTTCGTATTTTACATGTATATCAGTCAGCTCATTGATTTGCTTTATGGCTGGTTCTAAAACACGACTTTTAAAATTAACCATTTTTTGATATTCATTCATCTCAAGTCCTAATTTTTCTCTGAACTCAGATAAAGAAATAACAGGTGTTTTTCCTACGTCTCTCCAAGCAATTAGAAACTCATATAGACGAATAGCATATTTGCTAGTTAGTTGCGCAACCTGTTTAAGTTGATAGCTCGTAAAGTGCTTTTCCAATCTTGTAATAAGAGGAACAACATCTGGTGCAAAGGTAACTTCTAATGTAGCAAGGTCATCAACATATGCAATTCGGCTAACCCAGCGGGATTTGACTACAATTTCTTTGTTTGTATCTTTATGAATTTCCTTAAAAGAGAACTTTCTTTCAAAAAGATTATTAACTGCATTTTTTAGAGCGTTATACGCAGCTTCTTTGGTGACATCAAAGCGAGAAGCATAATCAGAAGCATGGATTTCTAATTTACTGTCGGA
>NZ_VOZP01000026.1:0-9530 GCF_013419735.1 Acinetobacter sp. YH12064 | reverse complement strand
AATACCAGCGCACAGCCCAAAGAATGATTTCGCCCTGAAAATGCCGACCATGGAAAGGATTCATATGCTGCACCTTTAGCTAAAACAGTCTTCAGCTTACCATTCGTGGTTATTTGCAACAGTGCCGCTGACGCACACCATCGCCCACCGGGTGGGTCGCTATCTGGAACGGCAAGGCCTGCTGGAACGGGATGTCGAAAACAGCTATCTGGCCTCGGATGCGGTGGATGACGACCCGATGACACCCCTGCTGGGGCACTCGATCACTTACCGTATCGCTGTCGGTTCACAGGCGGGGCGAAAGGTGTTCACTTTGCAAACTCTGCCGACCAGTGGTGATCCGTTCGGTGACGGGATTGGCAAGGTAGCCGGGTCCAGCCTGCACGCCGGCGTGGCGGCCAGGGCCGATGAACGCAAGAAGCTCGAACGGCTGTGCCGGTACATCAGCCGCCCGGCGGTATCCGAGAAGCGGCTGTCGTTAACACGAGGCGGCAACGTGCGCTACCAGCTCAAGACGCCGTACCGGGACGGCACCACGCACGTCATTTTCGAACCATTGGATTTCATTGCAAGGCTGGCCGCCCTGGTACCGAAGCCCAGAGTCAACCTAACCCGCTTCCACGGGGTGTTCGCACCCAACAGTCGGCACCGGGCGTTGGTCACGCCGGCAAAACGGGGCAGGGGCAACAAGGTCAGGGTGGCTGATGAACCGGCAACACCAGCACAACGGCGAGCGTCGATGACATGGGCGCAACGGCTCAAGCGTGTTTTCAATATCGACATCGAGACCTGCAGCGGCTGCGGCGGCGCCATGAAAGTCATCGCCTGCATTGAAGACCCTATAGTGATCAAGCAGATCCTTGATCACCTGAAGCACAAAGCCGAAACCAGCGGGACCAGGGCGTTACCCGAAAGCCGGGCGCCACCGGCTGAGCTGCTCCTGGGTCTGTTTGACTGACGAGCCTGAAGGCCAACGATACCAATCAAAATGCTGCGTTCACAGCGCCGCGGCAGGGATCCGCCGTGCTGGTTGTCGGAAAAGGAGCCGCTAGTGGGAAAGAGGAGGGTAAATTTTCAGCGTTGCTGGCTCCCCGTCAGCCGGATTGGGTTGCATCGCAGGGGTGTCGAAAGAGTCAACTGCGGTCCAAAGCTGTTGGACTTGGGTGAAAAGGGCGTTTATTCTTCCTATACGTCGATCGATTGAATGAAGGACATATACAATCATTTCTCCGACATTTGGTTATGGAGCGAAAAGTTTCAATATCTTATCAAAACCAGGCAATCAATGCGATTAAGTTTTATTACGAACGTGTTTTGGGTGGACAACGGAAAACATATTTCATCGAAAGACCAAAAAAAGAAAAAACACTTCCTGTTGTGATGAGTGAAGAAGAAACCATTCGGGTACTACGCGCTATTGAAAACGTGAAACACAAGGCTATTCTGATGACTATTTATTCGGCAGGTTTGCGCATTTCTGAATGTATAAACCTGAAAATAAAAGACATTGACTCCAAGCGCATGCAAATTCGTATAGAACAGTCAAAAGGAAAAAGAGATCGTTATACCATTTTATCTGAGAAAACATTAATTATTTTAAGAACATACTTTATGGAATATAAACCAAAAGATTATTTATTTGAAGGTCAAAAAGGTGGCGCATACTCAAGCCGAAGTATTCAAAACATTTTTAAAGCAGCTGTTTTAAAAGCAAAGATTCAAAAGGAAGTTACTGTACATACCTTACGACATAGCTTTGCAACGCATTTGCTTGAGAATGGTACGAGTTTACGTTATATTCAATCGTTGTTAGGTCATTCAAGCAGTAAAACAACTGAGGTTTATACACATATTACCACCAAGGGAATGGAACAATTAAAAAGTCCGATGGATTTGTTAGATATATAGAAAGGATTTGTATATTTGAGCAAAACTTAACAAAAAGCACTATGAATATAAATCCTTTTGAGAGAGTAGAAACGAACGGTAAACGGTTGAAAACGGATTTGTCACTGATAATGAAAGGTTTAGCAAAATAAGATATAGTGGATATATACGCCATTTGGCGTATAGCCACTTGTTATGTGCCATTTTTGAATGACAATGCGAATAGATACGGACAAACAAATGAATTTACTTAGTGATAAGAACGTTGCAATAATTGGTGGTGGACCCGTTGGACTGACTATGGCAAAATTATTACAGCAAAACGGCATAGACGTTTCAGTTTACGAAAGAGACAACGACCGAGAGGCAAGAATTTTTGGTGGAACCCTTGACCTACACAAAGGTTCAGGTCAGGAAGCAATGAAAAAAGCGGGATTGTTACAAACTTATTATGACTTAGCCTTACCAATGGGTGTAAATATTGCTGATGAAAAAGGCAATATTTTATCCACAAAAAATGTAAAGCCCGAAAATCGATTTGACAATCCTGAAATAAACAGAAATGACTTAAGGGCTATCTTGTTGAATAGTTTAGAAAACGACACGGTTATTTGGGATAGAAAACTTGTTATGCTTGAACCTGGTAAGAAGAAGTGGACACTAACTTTTGAGAATAAACCGAGTGAAACAGCAGATTTGGTTATTCTTGCCAATGGTGGAATGTCGAAAATAAGGAGCTTTGTTACCGACACGCAAGTTGAAGAAACCGGTACTTTCAACATCCAAGCTGATATTCTTCAACCGGAAATAAACTGTCCCGGATTTTTTCAGCTATGCAACGGCAACCGATTAATGGCGGGACATCAGGGCATTTTATTGTTTGCCAATCCCAATAATAATGGTGCATTGTATTTAGGAATTAGTTTTAAAACGCCCGATGAATGGAAAAATAAAATTCCCTTAGATTTTCAGGACAGAAACAGCGTTGCCGATTTTTTATTGAAAAGATTTTCCAAATGGAGTGAAGTTTACAAACAATTAATACGTTCGGTATCAACATTTCAATGCTTGCCCACAAGGAAATTTCCTTTGAACAATGATTGGAAAAGTAACCGTCCATTACCCATAACAATGATTGGCGATGCTGCTCATTTGATGTCGCCTTTTGCAGGACAGGGTGTAAATACGGGATTATTGGATGCTTTGATATTGTCTGAAAACCTTACAAACGGAGAATTTACAAGTATTGAAAATGCCATCGAAAACTACGAACAACAAATGTTTGTTTATGCAAAAGATACGCAGGACGAATCGACAGAAAACGAAACCGAAATGTTTAGTCCCAATTTTTCGTTTCAAAAATTATTGAATCTATAAACAGTAAGAAAAAACGGCTACTAACAAGCAGTTTTGCAATAGTGGGGCAGAAGTGCAAAATTGAACTTGTGTGCTTCTATCAACTTTTGTACATTAGCTGCCAGTTTAAGATGGGTGCATTTGAGTATGCCCAAAGGAGCCCGCAAGTATGCGCAGGACGAAGCCAGTAGCCGCGCCGATGGTGGCGCGGGTCTATCTGCGCGTCAGCACCGACGCGCAGGACTTGGAACGCCAAGAGGCGATCACTACGGCCGCGAAGGCCGCCGGCTACTACGTCGCCGGCATCTACCGTGAGAAGGCATCCGGCGCACGCGCCGACCGGCCTGAGCTGCTGCGCATGATCGGCGACCTACAGCCCGGCGAGGTGGTCATTGCCGAGAAGATCGACCGCATCAGCCGCCTACCTTTGCCCGAGGCCGAGCGCCTGGTGGCCTCGATACAGGCCAAAGGCGCACGCCTGGCCGTCCCTGGCGTGGTCGATCTATCCGACCTGGCGGCCGAGGCCCAGGGCGTCGCCAAGATCGTGCTGGAAGCCGTGCAGATCATGCTTTTTCGCCTGGCCTTGCAGATGGCCCGCGACGACTACGAGGACAGGCGCGAACGCCAGCGCCAAGGCATTGAGTTGGCCCGCCAGGCCGGGCGGTACAAGGGCCGCCGTGCTGATCCGAAGCGCCGCGCCCAAGTTGTCGCGCTGCGCAAGTCCGGCTACAGCATCAACAAGACCGCCGAGCTGGCCGGGTACAGTGCGGCCCAGGTGAAACGGATATGGGCCGAGGTCAGCCAGGCCGAAGCGAAGCAGCACGGCGCGTTCGTGGAGGACGCATTGACGGAAGCCGATGCCCTGGCCGCTGTCGGCCAGGATGAGCGCCAGGAGGAAAGGGCATGAAGAAGCCGAACCAAGACGACGAGCCGTTTTTCATCACCGAGGAGATTGCGGCCGAAATGATCGCCGGCGGCTATGAGTTCGAGCTGCCGCCCATTCCTTGCACCATCCGCCTACGCGACGTGCTGGAGCGCATGACCGATGCTGAGCTAGCATTGCAGCCGGGCGAGATCGCCGACCAGGAGCGTGAACGCTGCCGGCGCAAGCCGTGTTCAACCTCATGATCTGGTCATGGTATTTTTCATGGCACTGAGCCTGATAGTTCTTGCAAATTGTTGTCACTAAAGGGTTTTGTGTGCTTGTTTACAATCGAGTGGGAGTGACGGGCACTGGCTGGCAATGTCTAGCAACGGCAGGCATTTCGGCTGAGGGTAAAAGAACTTTCCGCTAAGCGATAGACTGTATGTAAACACAGTATTGCAAGGACGCGGAACATGCCTCATGTGGCGGCCAGGACGGCCAGCCGGGATCGGGATACTGGTCGTTACCAGAGCCACCGACCCGAGCAAACCCTTCTCTATCAGATCGTTGACGAGTATTACCCGGCATTCGCTGCGCTTATGGCAGAGCAGGGAAAGGAATTGCCGGGCTATGTGCAACGGGAATTTGAAGAATTTCTCCAATGCGGGCGGCTGGAGCATGGCTTTCTACGGGTTCGCTGCGAGTCTTGCCACGCCGAGCACCTGGTCGCTTTCAGCTGTAAGCGTCGCGGTTTCTGCCCGAGCTGTGGGGCGCGGCGGATGGCCGAAAGTGCCGCCTTGCTGGTTGATGAAGTACTGCCTGAACAACCCATGCGTCAGTGGGTGTTGAGCTTCCCGTTTCAGCTGCGTTTCCTGTTTGCCAGCCGGCCCGAGATCATGGGGTGGGTGCTGGGCATCGTTTACCGCGTCATTGCCACGCACCTGGTCAAGAAAGCGGGCCATACCCACCAAGTGGCCAAGACGGGCGCGGTCACCCTGATCCAGCGTTTTGGATCGGCGCTCAATCTGAATGTTCACTTCCACATGCTGTTTCTCGACGGTGTGTATGTCGAGCAATCCCACGGCTCAGCGCGTTTCCGCTGGGTCAAGGCGCCGACCAGCCCAGAGCTCACCCAGCTGACGCACACCATCGCCCACCGGGTGGGTCGCTATCTGGAACGGCAAGGCCTGCTGGAACGGGATGTCGAAAACAGCTATCTGGCCTCGGATGCGGTGGATGACGACCCGATGACACCCCTGCTGGGGCACTCGATCACTTACCGTATCGCTGTCGGTTCACAGGCGGGGCGAAAGGTGTTCACTTTGCAAACTCTGCCGACCAGTGGTGATCCGTTCGGTGACGGGATTGGCAAGGTAGCCGGGTCCAGCCTGCACGCCGGCGTGGCGGCCAGGGCCGATGAACGCAAGAAGCTCGAACGGCTGTGCCGGTACATCAGCCGCCCGGCGGTATCCGAGAAGCGGCTGTCGTTAACACGAGGCGGCAACGTGCGCTACCAGCTCAAGACGCCGTACCGGGACGGCACCACGCACGTCATTTTCGAACCATTGGATTTCATTGCAAGGCTGGCCGCCCTGGTACCGAAGCCCAGAGTCAACCTAACCCGCTTCCACGGGGTGTTCGCACCCAACAGTCGGCACCGGGCGTTGGTCACGCCGGCAAAACGGGGCAGGGGCAACAAGGTCAGGGTGGCTGATGAACCGGCAACACCAGCACAACGGCGAGCGTCGATGACATGGGCGCAACGGCTCAAGCGTGTTTTCAATATCGACATCGAGACCTGCAGCGGCTGCGGCGGCGCCATGAAAGTCATCGCCTGCATTGAAGACCCTATAGTGATCAAGCAGATCCTTGATCACCTGAAGCACAAAGCCGAAACCAGCGGGACCAGGGCGTTACCCGAAAGCCGGGCGCCACCGGCTGAGCTGCTCCTGGGTCTGTTTGACTGACGAGCCTGAAGGCCAACGATACCAATCAAAATGCTGCGTTCACAGCGCCGCGGCAGGGATCCGCCGTGCTGGTTGTCGGAAAAGGAGCCGCTAGTGGGAAAGAGGAGGGTAAATTTTCAGCGTTGCTGGCTCCCCGTCAGCCGGATTGGGTTGCATCGCAGGGGTGTCGAAAGAGTCAACTGCGGTCCAAAGCTGTTGGACTTGGGTGAAAAGGGCGTTTATTCTTCCTATACGTGAACCGCATCCTACGGAATGAGTAACCCTTGCCCTATTGTGAGTAGAACGTCGTATAATTCAAACGAAAGCAGTTAATAGGTATGAAATATCACAGCACAAAAGAGCGACAGGACATGTTTAGATGATGTTATTATAAAATAATAACATCATGGATGAATAAAAAATAATTTTCTATCTTTACAACTATGTTATACTTCTATGATAAGGCTATGATGGCAAAGCCTTGGTTTTCCTAATCAAATAGTCGCCGAGATGGCTTCAATGCGACAGTAGGTCTACTGTCTCACAATTAATTCATGTATCAGATTTTTGTTCCCTGATGGGAAGTGTTATCCATACGAAAAGAATATGGGTAAAGTGTTACACCTGTATATGACATTCAGAATGTCCTGTCGGGGGAACTGGTACCAATTTAATAAAAGAAAACAGTATAGAAATGACAATCGAAGATATGCAAACATTAGCCCTAGAGCATGGGCTGAGAATTTCGGAAGAGATGAGCGTCAATGAGATGGGCATCGACTTTAGAGTTGCCTTTGTAAAGGAAGTAAACGGTGAGAACTGGGTACTCCGTATACCTCGAAGAAGCGATATGCTTGAACAAATCGAAAATGAAAGTAGAATATTGGATTTAGCCAAAAGAAACCTGTCGATCAATGTCCCTGATTGGAAAATTGTATCGGAGCGCCTAATAGCCTACCCTTTACTGGAGGATGCGCCTGCTCTGACATTCGATGCGATAACACATGAGGTTTCTTGGAACATAGATCGCGATAGCATAGCTTATGTGGAGTCTCTGGCAAAATCATTGGCCGAATTACATCGTATTACAGCTGACGATGTGAGAAAGAGCAACTTGAAAATAATGACTCCAAGTGAATTGAGGACCGAAATAGCTGACCGTATCCACTTGGTGAAATCTGAGATAGGTATCAGCGAGCCGTTGGAAAACAGATACCGTAGATGGTTGGACAATGACCCTTTGTGGCCTGAATTCACTTGTTTCATCCATGGCGATCTCTATGCAGGGCATGTCTTAACCTCGAAGGAAGGTAAGACCTCTGGTATCATAGATTGGTCTACTGCGCATATGGGTGATCCTGCACTGGACTTTTCTGGTCACGTATCGGTTTTTGGAGAGGATAGCCTGAAGAGTTTGATAACGGAGTATGCTAAACAAGGCGGAACGATATGGGATAGGCTCTACGAACAATCTATAGAGAGGGCTGCTGCAGCTCCATTAGCATATGGCGCTTTTGCGGTAGAGTGCAACGACGATAATCATATCAATGCCGCCAGAGCAGCCTTAGGTATTGTTCAATAAAATGATGTGAGGATACTTTTTTAAATGCTAAAATAGGAGTTCGATTGGTGCCACTTAAGAGTATCATTGATTTCTATTTTAGCCAGTATCCTCCACTTTTAGGAGCTCCTCGAAACTCGATTTTATGATCATCTCTTAAGATTTTGAGCCACCGCTCTACTATCTTGACAGGAACTAATAGCTCGTTTACTAAAAATGGTGCACGCTTTCCTGGATTAGTTCTTATCTGATTAAATAGTAGATTTACTCCCTCACTTACTCCCTCATTAGATTCGAAAAGTAGCTTTGATGAGACAATAACTCGAAAACCGTGCTGGAAATTTTCAAAGACAGGGGGACGCAGACCATAGGATGCGAAGCCTTCTTGGATTCGTTTGATGCCTGACCCATATTTTTCAATAAAATGCGCTTCTTTGAACGTGGCAGATATCCTTTTATTGCGCGCCCATGGCGAGTAATCTTCACGAAGAAGCTGATCAATCGTTAAGTTATCAGCTAAACCACCTGGATTGAAAAACTCTATGGAATTGTAATACACCCTGATTATGGAATCGGCAAATTAATTTGGACTTGGGTGAAAAGGGCGTTTATTCTTCCTATTACGTTGTCGGCAGCGGGCCAAAAAGGAATACGTCCATGCCCATCGAGGTGAAACCGGCTGTGAGCGCGGGTTCAAGCATATAGCCCGACAGGCGCGTATCCTTGCCGATCACGACACGATGGCGGTGGTCACCGCGACGAAAGACACGGCCAGCCGCCATGCCGACGCGCAAGGCGGTTTCCGCCGTCATCGCGCCTTCGTTGGCTTTGCCACGAATACCGTCTGTGCCGAAATATTTGCGCACCATAAGGTCGATTATCCTGTCGTCGGGTCGCCCTCAAAGGGGACATGCCTGCTGAACCGCGAATATAGAGAAATATCCCGAATGTGCAGTTAACGAATTCTTGCGGTTTCTTTCAGCGCCGCCAATACCGCCAGCCCGTCGCGCAAGGGGCGCGGCTCGTGTGTGCGGATGAAGTCAGCTCCACCTGCGGCGGCGGCAAGCTCTGCAGCGAGTGTCGCGGCCCCGACATCCCCCGGACCACGGCCTGTGAGCGCGCGCAGAAAGGATTTGCGCGAAACAGACAGAAGCACCGGCAAATCGAAGCGCAGCCGCAATTCATCGAACCGCGCCAGCACCGAGAGCGAGGTTTCGGGAGCAGCCCCCAGAAAAAACCCCATGCCGGGATCAAGGACAAGGCGGTTGCGTTTGATACCGGCACCCGTCAGCGCCGCGATGCGCGCGTCAAAGAACGCCGCAATGTGATCCATGATGTCGCCAGCGGGTGCCTCGCGCCGATCTGCCTGCCCGTCTTGCACCGAATGCATAACGACGAGTTTGGCAGATGATTTCGCCAATTGCGGATAGAACGCAGCGTCTGGAAAACCGCGAATATCATTGAGATAGGCCACACCACGCGACAAGGCATAGGCTTGCGTCGCGGGTTGATAACTGTCGAGCGAGACGGGAATGCCATCTGCCTTGAGCGCGTCCAGCACCGGCGCGATACGCGCGATTTCTGTGTCGGACGAAACAGGCGCGGCGTCGGGATTGCTGGATGCCGGACCGAGGTCGATCACATCTGCCCCCTCGGCCATCAGCTTACGCGCCTGCGCAATGGCTGCGTCTGGCGCCAGATACCGGCCTCCATCGGAGAAACTGTCCGAGGTTATGTTGACGATGCCGAAAATGATGAGCGATTTATTCATGGGGGCTTCTATAATAATCTCTGTACACGACAAAAATAGATAACTCATTGAAATAATGTCACAATAATTGTTTTCTAACGACGAATACTATGACACATCTCAATGAGTTATATCTTATCTTAAACAAATCTCTAAAATGGAACA
>NZ_VOZP01000025.1:0-10336 GCF_013419735.1 Acinetobacter sp. YH12064 | reverse complement strand
GAGAGCTTTTACTATTTTTTCATTTGAGTATTTCACTAATTTAATTCTCTTATCTATTCAATAAATAATAATACTATAACGATTTTATTGGAGGTTTTTTGATTCTATTTAACATAATGGCTGTTATGCGAAATTCCTAGCATATTCACCTTTTGTCTTATATCTTTGTTTTTACCAATAGGTAAAATATATTCATAACCTACATCGGAAAAGTAGGTAGTTAAGAAAAAAATTGCAGAGATTTATAAGCCTTATAGTAACGGGAGAGACTATAGGGCTTTTTATTTATCTTAATATTCATATACCTAATGGATTTGCTTTTCAACTAGTTCCAATTTGTTTAATGCTTGCCGTTTTTTATGATCATTATTAATCTTTACAACTAGAGCTAAAATAAAAACCATCACTAAAAAAACAAGGAAAATCAAATGCTTTTTCATCATTAATTCCGTCTTTTGATCTTTAAGAATGCCTTGCTCCTTTGTAAATAGATATGACATAAGGGAAGCACTGATACAAGCCTTTTTAAATGACTTTAGCAACTCGATAAACAGTTGCAACTCCACAATTCACTGCTTTGGCAATTTCTTCCTTAGTCATATTGCCAGCTGCTAGTAATTCTTTTATTCGTTTGTGCTTAGCCTCATTGGCTTTCTTACCTGTTGGCTTGTAACCCGAACGTGCCAAGCCCTGCTTAATACGTTCTATACGTTTCTCATTGTCCAGGCGGGCCATTGTTGCCAGGAGATCAATCAACATATTGTTGATGAGATCCAGGATTGAATGAGTAATGCTGTCACTGGTTTGAATCATTTGGTAGGTAGTAGGAAGATCTGCTACGACTAAACGAAGTCCCTTCTCCTGGATCCTGCGCTTCAGCTCTTGAAAATCCTGTTGGGTTAGGCGTGATAATCGGTCAATACTTTCAACCAACAAGGTGTCGCCTTGATTTGCTTCTGACAGTAGCTTATTCAATTCAGGTCGGTCTAACTTCGTACCACTATAGTTTTCCACGTACACAATGGTTTCGCCCAAATTCAAGTTTTGGTTTAGATCCTGAAGAATCTGCAAAGCCCTTTCTGCATCTTGATCTTTAGTTGAAGCTCGTAGATAAATACGTGTATTCATTTCTATCATTTAATCTTAATTCTATTAGATTAATGATAACAATATCATTTAATTATTGCATTAAGTCTAATGATAGATATTGTATGCGATTTGGCTCGCTATCATTCAGCTATACTCTTTTGATAAAAAAAGCATGACTAAAAGCCATGCCTTGGGAATTCGTATAACGTGTATTATGTTAATTTTAGTAGAACTAATAAATCTATATATTTGAAAATGTCATTTTACTCAATTAAATACTCTTCAGATATTTCACACTGTTCAACAAAAAAATGATCATGTGAAACTAAAATTACAGCGCCCTGATATTGGCTAATAGCCTGCGATAGAAGCTCTCTAGACTCAATATCTAAATGATTTTCTGGTTCATCAAGCAATAATAAATCAATACCATCAGGATAGTGACTCATTGCTAATAATGCGACTTTCAATTTTTCACCACCACTCAGTTCTGATAGTTTTAATAAAGCTTTTTCACGACGAATACGTAACTGACCTAACAAATTTCTCCACTCAACTTCAGTAAGATTGGAGTTATAAAGTGCAAGGTTTTCGATTACGGATAAATCATTATTTAATAAACTAAAGTTTTGATCTAAATACAAACATGTTCCACTAAAGAAAATATCATCACGTTGATGGGTAGAAATCAATTTCAATAAGGTTGATTTACCAATTCCATTAGCACCTTTAAGATGGATTTTTTCGCCAGCTTTCAATGCAAAATTAATTTTATTTGTTGCTGTATGGGGTAGCTTTAAATCATGAATTCTTAAAATCTCTCCTTGCTTCGTACTCTGTAAGTGGAATTCAAACTTCTGAGCTTTGATTTTTTCTACAATGGTCTGCCTATTAATCAGACTATTTTTCAAATCATCAGTTTGTCGAGTTTGTTGGGCACGTAGCTTACCTAAGCTTTGTCCAGCATTTTCCTTTTTGAAATCTAGAAAAATCTTTGCTTGAGAATTAGAATCACGAAGTTCATTGCCTTTAGATTGACGTTTATTCGCTTTCATTAAGCTATCATGTTGCCGTTGTTTTAACTGCTTTAATTCTTTTTTCTCATTATTAATAGACTGAGTTAATGCATCCATGTGTAGCTGATGCTGTTGAATGTAATGCTCATAATTACCTTTGTAGTGTTGTAAGCCTAATTCAGTTAAAGCATAAATATGTTGGACTTGATTGAGTAATTGGCGATCATGACTAATCAGGCATACACCACTAGGGTGTGCCAAAATACTCTCAATTAACCATTGTCTAGATGTTGAGTCTAAATGGTTGCTTGGTTCATCTAAAAGTAGATAGTGATCCTTTTTTAAAAACAAACGACATAAAGCCAGCTTTGTTTTTTGTCCTTCACTCAGTTTTTCTGTTGGAAAGTTCAAATCCGTAGGTAAGTCAGCATTTTCAAGTATATTTTGCCATTTTTGTGGTAAATCCCAGGTATTTTCAACTAACTCATAATCATCAAAACTAGCTGTATTGTTCTCTATACGCCGAAAAGCATGATGTAAATGATCTACCTCTAATGCTTGTGCAATATTTTCAGCATTAAGGCGTTCTAATTGTGCCAAATAATCATGTTGGATATTCCATGAAACTTGACCACTATAATGAATATCTAAAGCTTGGCTTTGATCTAATATTCTGAACAATAGGGATTTACCTAAACCATTACGTCCAATTAATGCAGAAACCTGTCCTGATAAAAGCGTAATGTTTAGCTGATCAAACATTTTCTGTGTAGAAAATTCTAAATTTAAGTTTGAAGCAATACATGCATGTTGCATAAAAAATTCCTCATGTAGAGGATATGCAAAATAGTGAAGATTAACTTATAAAAAACAATATATTATTTAGGATATAAAGTAGAGACCAAGAATATATAGCCACAAGTAGAATCTATTTTGCACATCAAAAGTTTAAAAATAATGATGAGAAAATGACTTACTTCATTGGCGTTACTCTTGGGAGGATGATTTGAATAAGGTTATTTTATAATGATAAGACAATCTGTCAAGCTTGTACTAAAGCTTCTAAAAGTTATTTAACATAATGGCGATTATACGAAATTTAGCGATTAGAAACCATTTATTACATCAAAAGTAATGAAAATGTAAAGATAATGCCTTATATTGTCTTTACATTATTGGTTTTTAGAGGAATTAACCATGTCCGCAGTCAATTTTAATATGCGTTTAGAAGAAGACTTGAGGGATAATGCAAATCATATTTTTGAAGAATATGGTTTAACAATGCCACAAGCATTTAAACTTTTTTTAAATCAGGTGGTGAAAACAAGAACTGTTCCATTAGCTTTTGACTATGCGAAAGAACCAACTCTGACCCCAACAGCAGTAGCAAAGTTGCTTCAATCTCTTAAAGAGATTGAAAATGGGGAGTACACCGAGTACGAAACAGTAGAAGAAGCAATCAAAGCCATGTCGGATGAAGCTCATGGCTAAACGAAAGATCATCGTAACCAACTCATTTAAACGAAATATTAAAAGACGTTACTTAGATTTAGTTACGGCTGAATGGGCTGAGGTACTGGACTGTTTAGTTGCTAATAGTCCATTGCCTGAAAAATACCTAGATCACCCATTAAAAGGTGGTGCTGAGTTTAAGAATTGTCGAGATTGTCACGTTAAACCTGATTTAGTCTTGATTTACAGGCTCGTAGGGGATGACATTTTAGAGTTACACCAGTTAGATAGCCATTCAGAGATTTTTGGCTAATTTTAGCTCGATGCTTTGAAATATGGCTTTAGCCATGTTTCAAAGCATCGAGCTACTTTACGCTAGTTGCACGATAAGAAAGTTTGAAAAGAAGCTAAGCATTGCATGGCCTTCAAAGAGTTCAATATGAGAATAAAAAATTTAGCTCAAATTTTTATAATTATTACATTGCTTACTGGTTGTATAGCGAAGTCCCAACCCGTATCTAACTCCATAGAGTCAGTAAAACCTATCATTTTTATTAAACATGCTAATTCTGGTTCAAGAGTAACCATTACTGGTGGGAAATTGCATGTAGATCCTTATGGTTGTATTCGGCTTGGTAGTGATACCGGTTCATTTATTATTTGGGCTAATAATCATGAGTTAGAATATACAAAGGACGGTAGGATTAGCATCACCAATAAATTTAATAATCATAAAGTTTTTATAGGTAATGAAATTATCCTTAGTGGAGGGCCGTCATCAGTAATACCAAAATCTGTTACTCGCTTTATTCCTGAAGTTTGTTCTACCTACGGCTATTGGATTGCTTCTCCCCTTTAAAAGTTATGTAAATGAGCCAGTCCCCATTTCCATCATAATTTCAACATAAAAACTCATATACAAATTTAGGTATTATTAGCTGATAAACCCTTTTTTTGATCTTTTTATATAAATCTTTCACGATATAGTAGAATACTATTAGATGACTAAATAAGATAAGCAAGCCTACCTGTATATACAAAATTCTTCGAATTTTGATATACAGGGACTTGTTAGGGGATTCCCCCTAAGACCCCAAGCCCATCACAGATGGGCAAGTCAACGTTGTTGCCTTAAAAGCAAAAGCTTGTGATGCGAATAGGATGAGAATATGCGAAGTAAAAATAAAATTTTCAGACTCACTGAGCTGCAGCTAGAGCAACTGGAGAAGCACATTGAAAAAGAAGAAACGACTTTTACAGACTTCATTCACTCTCTGATTCAACGTGAAGTTATGCAAGATGCCGTCACGGTTAGACAGCCCACGGAAGAAGAACTAAAACCACGGACCAAAATCAAAACAGTGATTGAAGTGGTCAAACGCTATCAAAAAACTGACCCTAGTGTATTGCTAGAGCTATCCAAAATTGGCAACAACTTGAATCAGATAGCCCGAGCGTTAAACATCATTAAAAATGCCGATCCACAAGAGCAACGCAAGTTAGATGTTTTCAGCATTTTTTCAGTTTTAAAAGGCATTCAAACCGAGTTAGAACAAATATTCCCTGCACTTCCTAAAATCAGCAGACAAAGCCCTGAACGGCTTAAAAAGCAGTTGTCTTCAGTACAACTGGCTGAGGAGGATGAAAGTGCATATTAAATTCTTAAACCACGGCAAAGGATCTGCTGCACACGCTTCAGCGTATGTTCTAGATAAGCTTGATCATCTTGGCAATGTTCGGGCAGGGGTCGAGGTTTTAAGAGGTGATGCGACTACGTTTAATGCAGTCTGTGATGCCAGTCCTCACCTTTGGAAATATACGAGTGGCGTGATTGCATGGTCAAAAGAAGATAATCCAACAAACGAGCAGATCCAAGAGGTTTTAAACGATTTTGAAAAACATGCTTTTTCGGGACTAGATCCCTCTCAGTATCACCTTTTTGCAGTGCTACACACTGATGATGATGGCTCAAAGCACATCCACGTTCTCGCACCACGCCTTGATATACAAAGTGGTAAATCACTCAATATAGCCCCACCTGGTCATGAAAAACATTTTGACTCACTGCGAGACTACTTCAACACAAAATATCAGTGGTCACGTCCTGATGACTTGCTTTTGATGCACACCACGCAAGAGCCAAATCACATTGCCAAGCTGAATGCCCAAGCAAAAAATATTCTTACAAGCCAAGACATTGAGACCCTCACAAAAAAGCAGTTTTGCAAGACCGTTGATAACTACGTCCAAACACTCTTAAAGACCCAAACAGCAGAAAACAGGGCAGATATTGTCGAGTGTATCGAGCAAGTCAAAGGCGTTGAGTCGGTCAGGCAAAGCAAAGAATTTTTAACGGTCACACTCACCAACGGCAAAAAACATAGACTTAAAGGCGATTTTTACAATGAAAAATTCGAAATTGGACTTTATTCAGAGCGTCTCAGAGCAGAAGCAGAAAGCCGACCAACTGCAGACGAGCTTGCACAGGCTATCCGAGACGCTCAAAGCATTCGAGATGACTATCGAGCAAAGCGAGGAGCCTATAACTCAAAACAGCATGCTTTTACAGCAAGTACAGCAGACAGCAATGGCTCTAGAATCGCATCTAAGCTCGATATTGACCGAAATATGGAATCTATCACCCCAAGCCATAAAAGAGACCACAGCGAGCTACAAAGCGCAAATAGACGCATTGTCGACTCAGCTAGCGAATATAGATATTGCGGAAATATCAAAAGTGAAATCGAGCATAGATTCGTTTTCAGTCTCACTTCAAGACCTCCAAGCGACCATAAACCGCCAGTTACTGAGCATCAAGATCGACCAACCGAGTCTAGAGAAATCTATTCAAACCCAAGTCGGGCAAGTCGTAGCGAGCCAAAGCAAGCAAATCAACAGTCAGTTCCAGAGCCTTTTGACGGAAAAATTGAACAGTCAGAGAGCACTTTACGGACTACTTGGGACAGTGATATTTACAGTGTTGATGTTTTTAATCAGTTTTTATTTCGCCTTTCAAACACGAACCCACGTAAAAACAATCGAAGCACAAAAGCAAATGATTCAACAGAACGCACAAGCGATAACAAACCAAATCAACTATTTGAACAGCCTACGGAGATAAGGCATGCAGAGCGAAATCGACCATTTTTTGACAGAGCAAAACAACTTATTGATGCAACAAAACAGCTTGTTAGCGGAGCAAAACAAGGTTTTGAATCAACAAGTCGATTCATTAAAGACCATCTTGACCGGCTACAGCGAAGTAGAGCAGGAATTACAGGGCAAAATCAGCATTTTGCAGGCGGAGAAACAGGCACAACAAGACTTGATCTTGGCACTCAAAGGCGAGCTATCCAAAATCGAGCAGGGGAGTTTTTCGCAGGATTTACAGCAAAACTTTCAAAGCAACTTAATGAGCCAATTACAAACGCAATTAACACAAGCCTTAAGCCATCTGAACTTAAGCAATATTGTGAACAGTATGGTGAGCACAGAACTCAGACCTATTCGACAGAAAATTACAGCTCAACAGACAGATCTAGAGCAGGCTCTCTTGAAGCTCTCACAACTCAAAGTATCAACCAGTATAGACGAAGACTTGAGGACTCAGGACAAGCGACTACAGCAGTTAGAAACAATGCTTGGAGACTTGATAACATTGATCAAAGGTTTGAGGAACTAACTGAATTAGTCAAAGATATTAGGATAAAGCCGCAACGAGCATCAAAGTTTAGCCTGAGGTATGACAATTACTATCCAAACTATAATATCGGCCATGAGAGACTTTCTAAAAAACAAGATGAGTTATACCGAAATAAAAACCAATTAGGCATTATCGACTGTATCGCTGAAAAGGCAGACAACTTGAAGCAGTATACGTCTCGTGCATCGAATAGCCTCAGTAGTTACGACTATGAAAAAATTGAAAAGATCATTAAAAATGATGAAATCATGCTCAAATATTTAAACTGTGAAATCATTTTAGAGCCACAAAATGATCGTTTAAAGTCTCAAAGACAGGCATATCAAAACTGTTTAGATAGCTTTAAGTACATAAAAATCTTTATTGCAGAGAAAAAAGCCCCTATCGCTGAAAAACATTTTTCACAGCCAAGCCCAGAACCTGAAAATAAACCACAACAGAATCGTGATTTCGATTTTGATTTTTAATCTAATTCAGCAAAAACAGTAATAAGGGGGGGATGAACGATAAATGGTTTATTCGCTCACACTCCGTTCGCTTTATTTTTTCCTTTGAAAGCAAATAAGTTTAAACCGAGCGAGTGTCCACGAGCGATTGAGCAATATCAAAATTTCGCCCTCGCTTTTTCCCTGATTACAAAGCTCCCTTTCGCATTTGAACGAGATTAGCCGAGCAAAGCGACTGTATGAACTTGGCTCCATGATCGAGCGTAGCGAGCATAAATGATTTATGAGCGAAGCGAATTCCGAGTTGCTTTTGTTTTTTCTTAACTTCACGTAAGTATTAGCCAAAAAATTGCCCCAACGAATCGAGCGAAAGCGAGATTCAATAGAGTTTGAGCGTAGCGAAAACCAAGGGCAATTTTTCATTCCCTGTGCTTTTAATTATTTTAAAGCTTTTAAATGCTTTTAGACATTAAAAAAATATTTAAAATTAATATCTTAAATTGTTATAAAGATAGGTTTAAGGGGTTATAAAGATAGGTTTAAGGGGTTATAAAGATAGGTTTAAGGGGTTATAAAGATAGGTTTAAGGGGTATTTGAATAGTTGGATTATTGACTATTTAAATTAGGCGGTATATAACCTAGTTAGATTAATAAGTAACCTTGGAATTATGACAAATACCAATAAGTTAGTTGTAAAGGATAATGCTCTTATTGATGCCTCTTTCAATTTATCCCTAATAGAGCAACGGATTATGCTTCTAGCAATAGTTGAAGCTAGAGAATCAAATAACCTTTCCCCAGATACCCCTATAGAAGTATCTGTGAGCGACTATATCTATCAATTTAAAGTGGATAGTAATAATGCTTATGCCCTACTTAAAGATGCTTCTAAAACGTTAAAGCGAAGAGAGTTTAGCTATTTAGATAGGTATAAGGGCATAGAAGCACTTTCAACGGCTAATTGGGTTAATAAAGTGACCTATGTTGATAAGAGCGGTTTGATTGTTTTATATCTTAGTCATGAAGTAATTAGCTTAATTAGTAAATTAAGTGAACAATTCACAAAATACTATATCGAACAAGTTTCTGACTTTAAAAGCAAATATAGTATTCGATTATATGAACTTATTATTAAGTGGTTAAGCGTTGCTAAGACTGAAAAATACAGTATCAATGATTTAAGATCAAAGCTTGGACTTGGTGTTGAAGAGTATTCAACTATGTCCAATTTCAAGTCTAATGTATTAGACAAAGCAATTAGTGAAATCAACAAACATACTGATATAACTGTAGATTATCAGCAATTTAAGAAAGGAAGAGTGATTACTGATATCCAGTTCTCTATTAAGTCTAAAGCTCGACCATCTAAACAAACTAACACTATCAAGCAATCTTTTTATCAAATGAATGATGCACAACTTAACTTATTTGGAAATCAGTTATCTCGTCTACATGAACTGTCTCATTTAGCAAATCAAGGTGAAAGCTATGAAGAATTAGCGATTAAAATTAAAGATATGCTCAGAGATCCAACACAGCAAAAACAACTTCTTCCACATCTTAAAAATCTAGGTTTTAAGGCTTAAGTACATTACAGTTCATGTAATGAGGGACTAAAACATAATTAAAGAACTATGCCTAAATTTACTGTTGCAGAATTAGCTAAAAAATATGGAATTGCTCGTACATCAATTTATGATCGTATGAAGAACGGTTCTATCAGTTATGAAATTGATGCGAAGAATCGAAAAGTGATTGATTTTAGTGAAATGCAACGTGTTTACGGTACGCCTAACAGTCAGGCTGATAGTAAGCCTGATAGTAAGGAAAACGACAACACTACAGTTGAACTGTACAAGCAATTAATTGAAGAGTTACGGCACGATAAATCAGTTGCCGAAGAGCGTGAAAGACGTATGTATAAGGAGATTGAGCAACTCAAAGATAAGATTGACAATCTAACCTTAGCACTTGGTTATACACCTAAAAATATTCAGCCTGACAGTGAGCCTGACAGTACAAATGAACAAGTCCGTACAACTACAGACTTACAAGAAACTGTACAGCCGTCACAAGTTACGCCAATAGAAGATAAGCCTATTCAGCAAACAACTACTGCTGTGCCACAACACAAAAAACGTGGATTATTTGGCCGTGTGCTAAATGCTGTTTTTGATCATGACTGAGCAATCTAGGGAGAGAAATCATGCCGAAACTGAAAGACATTGCCCTGGGCATTATTGTGGCTCCGCTGCTGATCCCGATTATGCTAATTGCATCGTACCAGGATAAAAAGGCACTGAAGAAAGAGTTGGATGAACGCCAAAAAGAAAAAGCCCAGGCTTCCTGATTATTCACCTGGGCTTATTAAAGCCGTGGAACATTGCTCAATAAGTAGGCGTGGAACGTGAAAAATGCATAAAAAAGCCCAACTGAGCATAGTTGGGCTTTTTAGTACACGATAAGGCTATGATTTAGAAAGATAAATAAAGAGCATTTCGCATAAGGTGTATTATGTTAATTTTAGGGAAATTTAAGAATCTCTATGCAATGGTTTATTCAATATTCTTTGATTTCTTATCTTTTAGGTTAATCAGAAATAGCCAATAACATAAGCCAGGAAATAGAG
>NZ_VOZP01000024.1:0-17858 GCF_013419735.1 Acinetobacter sp. YH12064 | reverse complement strand
TGTTCAAATGGCGATTCAGCGTTTAATTGGTTTTGGGAAAAAAGAAGAGTTTAAGGAAATTTTGGCAATTTTAAGAAAGCAGAATCCTGATAGGATAAGGGTTCTGTGAAATTTGTCGTGTACAGAGCAACTTTTCATAATTTAGAAAAACTTGGTTTAACAAATCATTCTGTGTCCAAAGCCTAACTCTAAAGAAGCTAGAGGCTAATTCTTTTTGTACATTAGATTTAAAGCCACCCCAAGCGACAAATAAGCCTTGCTTAGTATTAAACTTTGTCATCGCTCCAATTAACTTATCTACTGTTGGACGATCTACCTGTCCATCTCCTGATTTGACTTCTACACAAATTTGCTGTTGCCCAAATCCCATGGGGCCATCACCAGCTAAAATATCTACACCACCATCGGCACCTTCTGGACTTTGCCAACAAGTATATCCTTGTGCTTCTAATACTGCTTTGACTAATAACGTTAATCTATGACCTTTAAATTTCGATTCGATCACTTTTCTAATTTGATCTTGCCCTATAAATTCCAAATCAACTGAACTAGATTCATCTGAAGCATCTTCAACGGCAATGTCTTTTTGAACTCCTTCAAATTTTATTACCTGATGTATGTTTTCTGGTTGCCATGCGTTTTTTTCCATTGCCAGTAAACGTTCTTCAGCATTATTTCGCTGTATACGGCAAATAGTCATGAAAGCCCCAAAGCTATACAGAATATCCTGAGAAAAATGAGATCTTGGAATTCCAGTAGCTAACCATTTCACTGAACGTGAATGTTTAAATGGATCAATAGCATCAGGGTCATAGGAATATTCAGAAGTGATAATTCCTATATAAATAACGGGCTGTAGTTTAGAGGGTAGAATAATTCGATCACCAATATTCATCGTATGAATAAATGGCCAAATTTGACTGGCATGATTTGAGAGCTTTCTAGGCTTAGCATCAAGGTCTGTTTTTGCTAGTTCAGCAATTAAATCCCCTCGATTAACAATTTTTTTTAAATCTAAATGTAAGTTATCCCAAGTTACATAAATTCTAGATGAACTCAAAAACCTTTCTTCATATTCACCTTGTGAACCAGCTCTTACCAACCATACAGCCATATAATATTTTTCCTATTTACGCCACAGCACTTTCATTAAACGCTTCAACAACCTCAAATATGTTGTCAGCATCGGCATCAGCAAATACACCATCAATCCCTTCAAAATGAATTTGATTAAATGGAGGTTCATATAACTGAGCTGCTTCTAAAGTGCCTCGTACAGTGAGATGATCAATGATCATTTCAATAAAACGAATCTGCTTATCGTTATACGTTGTACCTTGTAAGTATTTAGAGAATGCTTGCTGTACCGCTTGACGATCTAGTCCAACCAATGAACGGATGAACATTGGTAATGATTGATCTATGCCAAAGCATTGTTCAAATTTTTCTTTGCTTTCGACTTCCTGAGCTTCAAATACAAATCGCTCAAGTTCGCTCAAATCCTTTGGTGTTAAGGCTAAACCACGCTTGAGCTTGGCAATGGTAATGTGGTTTTCATTGGCTTTAATAAAACTTTCGACACGTTTACGGTACTGGGCAAGGTTTACGCCACTTGAAACGACTGGTATATCGACTGCTTGCATATCTCCAATTTCATCATCAAGCATAGAATACACAATGGTTGAGGTTGATTTTTCAATCAGTTTCACCAAGCCGCGAATACGTTTACGCATCGCCTCCAGCATTGGCAAGGTGATGCCTTTCCAATATTCCACGGTTTGAATGTCTTGAATCAGCGCAATCTGTTCTGCAACCACAGGAATGTTTTCTTTGCTCTCCAATTTAGAAGCAATTTCAATCACTTTATTGGCATAGCTTTGAGTTGCTGTATTGTTCTTTTCCAATACTGCCAACTCAAGGTTGTAGCAAAGCATATCAAACAGTTTGGCCTCTAAGGTTTCAGGCTCAAGCTGATTCGGGAGTTTCGAAATGTGTTCTCGTAATGTACCGATGGCAAGATCATCTAAGTTGTTCCAAGCATCATCATTTTTGAAATGTTCAACATGCTCAAGCTCAGACTTTACAATGAAATTGTCATTGTTCATTGACTTCACTTCAGTCTGTAAACTTTGACGCATATCTTGCTGTACAGCTTTTAGCTCTTCTGTGGCATCGTCCTTCGCATTCAGTAAACTCAGGATATTTAAACGTGCTTTAAACAAACGTTGTCCGAGTGGCTCTGTGGTCGCAACAGGCGCACCATCAGGGTTTTCATTGAAGTATTCAAAGTTAGAGCAGTAGTCGAAAATAAAGAATTCTTTTTTATGTTCATCAGGGGCGAATAGATCTTCACAGAGGCGTGTGCCACGCCCAATCATCTGCATAAATTTGACTTTAGAGCGAACCGCTTTAAAGAATACTAAGTTGACCACTTCAGGCACATCAATCCCTGTATCGAGCATATCCACTGAAATCGCAATCTGTGGCTCAGCTAAATCTTTCTTGCTAAAGTCATCAATTAAGCTTTGTGGATACTTAGTGGCATGGGTAATGACACGGGCAAACTTGCCATCATATTGCGGATAGTTTTCATTGAAGCGATCAGCAATAAACTGGGCATGTTTTTGATTGACGGCAAAGATAATGGTTTTACCCAAACGATCACCGCCTTCGGTCTTAATACCATTTTCCATCAAGTGCTTGAGCATGAGATCAATCGTGCCTGTATTAAACAGCTCTTTATTGATTTTGGATGCTGAGACCTCTTCAGGTGCATCTTGATTGCCCCAATTTAGACTGTCCCAGTGTTGTTTTTCCTCTTCTGAGAGTTCGTCATATTTCACGCCTTCACGCATAAATTTAAGCGGAACAGAATAAGCTTTCGGTGGCACAAGATAGCCATCGGCAATGGCTTGATCGAGGTCGTAGTAATCGGTTGGGACACCGCTTTCTAAGCCAAACAGTGCGTATGTATCACGATCCACTTCATCTCGTGGCGTTGCAGTTAAACCAACAAGCAAACTATCGAAGTATTTAAAAATCTCACCAAATTTTTGATAGACGCTTCGATGCGCTTCATCAATAATAATTAGGTCAAACATGCCTGTACCGAATTTACGTGTGCCATCGGCATTCATTTCATCAATCAAGCCGATCATGGTTTGATAGGTCGAGAAATAGACTCGACCGACTTGGTTTTTATCTTCAAGTAAATTGACGAATGAGGCATCTTTTAAATTGGCTTTAAAAGCGTTGTGTGCCTGATTGACCAATGAAGTGCGGTCTGCAAGGAATAATGCCTTTTGCACTACATTGGCTTTCATTAGCACATCGACCAGTGCAATGGCAGTACGTGTTTTACCTGTGCCTGTTGCCATAATCAGTAAACCTGCACGTTCTTTACGTTGGTAGGCTGCAAGCATGGCTTTAATGGCACGAGTTTGGTAATAACGCTCGACAATGTCCGCATTGATCGGGAAGCTGCTTAAATCAGGGTTGTTCTTACGTCTTTCGATCAGACGTTTGAGTTCTGCCTGCGTATAAAAACCATGTACTAAGCGTGGTGGGCCACCTTGCACATCATTCCAAATTCGGGTTTTGTAACCATTGGTATAGAAAATGACAGGGCGTTGTCCTGTTTGTTGCTCTAAACAGTCTGCATAGAGCTTGGCTTGTTGTTGCCCAATATCAGGGTCAGTTGATGTACGTTTTGCCTCAACCACAGCCAAAGGCAAGCCATTGGCATCATACAGCACATAATCCACTGCACCTTTACCCGATGGGCTAGGCATACCTGTTACAGCAACTTCCTCTCGAACCGTTGTGCCAATGTCCCAACCTGCTTCTTCAAGCAAGAGGTCAATTTTAAGTTTACGAGTTTCGTCTTCTTTATAGTCGGTATGGTCTTCGATTTTGCTGTTGGCAATTTTGGCTTGTTCGACATCTGCACGTTTTTGAGCAAGTTCAGCATCAATATCGGCAAGTAGTTTTTCACGCTCTTCGAGACTTGCAGAGAGTTCAAAGAGTTTCTGTTCTCGCTCACGTAGCGCTTTATGCTGTTCTGCAAATTCTTTTTCTTTAGTTTCTACTTCTTTTTGCAGTTGTTCTTTGTTGGCGGTAATTTGCTGAGTATTGTCAGCATTTGGTATGAGTTTTGGGTTAAATATAATCGACTGAGAACGGTCTTTTGACGGTGAACCGTAGTTACGCTCAAACCAGACATACATCAAGAAAAGATGCTGAATGTGTCTTACCGTTTCTTCAGTAGTGAGCTGCTTGAACTTTTTCCCATGTACGGCACTATTGCCGACCATGCGGATGTTGTCCATTTTGTCCCAAATATAGGGTGGAATCAGGTCTTTAAATTTGAGGTCGTTGAGTAAGTTATGTAGTGAAGCATCATAAGGCTGAGTCAGTTTTTTATCGTATTGATACAGCCAAAGTACAAGGTTTTCGAGTGATGAACGAGCCGCAGCAAGGGCAAATTGTGGGGATATATACGTGAGCTTTTCGGCTTCTTTTGCGGTGGCTGCCAAGCTTTTAAATTCAGGTTCTAAAAACGAGAAGTTACTCATGTATATATTCCCTTAAATATTAAATTAAATTTTATAGATTCTTGATATTAAGTAATTTACTTATGTGTTAAAGAAAAAAAGTTTAACATTATTCGAGCGTATTCCATTTTATCTGATGCAACTGTAACACTAAGTTCATCATAAATATTGTCTTCATTTGGTCGAAATTTTGCGACCCCATTGGTTTGATATTGTCCTTTTAATTGATACTGATAATAAACAGTTTGTTGATTCGCTCTTACTATGTGTACAGGTGGTGTTGTCCCACTAAACTTAGTACCATATAGTTGATGATTTTGCCTTGCAGCTTCTGGGAAAAATGGTGTTGCGGCATCAAGTCCACAACCGACACAAGCAGGGACAGCATATAAACTTAGGTTTGACTTTTGATCTGTTGATGCAAGTGCTAAAACGGTGTTGCCATTTACACCAATAGCACCTTCCAATCGTGTCCATTCAGCAGGTGCTAAGATCCATTCTTCTGTTTCAGCAATGTTATATACCCTCATGCTGGCAGCAAGTTTTTTTGGTAAATCCATTGCGAAATAGCACTTTGACTTATTACAACTTGCTGTAGGTCTATGTGGTGCATCAGTTTCATCCATACCCTTAGGGACGCTGATCGAATATGCAGGGACTTGCACACCATTTTTAAATATTGCTGTACCTATAGCGGTTATAGGATGCATTTTTCTTTGTTCATTTACGCTGATATCTATTCTTACAGGAGAAAATGTATATTTTTCAGCAAAACTAGCAGTTGAAAAAAAACTTAAGCCAACGGCTACGATTAATTTAAATTTCATAACTATCCTTGTATTTATAAAGTACCGCTAAATGCTTGGTTTTGTAACGAGCTAAAAAGATTTAAATCTTTTAGTTCCATTTTACTTTTTAACTTACGTGTTTGATCACATATATTTGAAAAATATAATTGTTTTTCCAACGGAGGAATTGGTATTTTTATATTCAACAAATCAGACTTAGTTAAGCTAGGGATTGTTACAGTTTTATTTAGTTGCTCAAAATTAAAAAAATGACAGAACCAAAATAAGTAATCTACTTTTAGTAGATCTTTATTTGGCACTAAACCAAAGGCAGTATCAACATTCCAAAAATTTTCAAACATTAAAATGGGTTTATTGATGTTTCCTTTTCTACCAATGATGACCGACTGCGCTGGAGTAAGCCATTCATTAGCATATCCCATGACTCCACCACTACCACATATTGGGAAAGTACCGTTTTGATCAAGAACAGCTTTTTGATTTTTTCCATTAATGATTTTTAGAGCATCTCCCCATTTAAGTACTTCCCAGCCTTTAGGATTACTGACAGGATCGCCAAACATATCAATAAAGGTGGCTTGTAAAAGCTGATCTAACTTTTCAATCGCTTGCTGACGTTTTTGGCGTAACTCATCCGCTTGATCTAAAATAGAAGCAATTTGGCGTTGTTCTGCAAGTGGTGGGAGTGGGACAGATACAGATTTAACTAATTCTGTATTTAAGTTTTTTACGACTGCACCTGCGGCTAAGCCTGTGAATTTTCGATACATAAAATCACTACCTAATAAGTGATAAAAATAATCTGTATCTACTTTTGTTTTGTCAGCACTTAAAACCAACCAGCCATCATGAATACAACCAGTCGTTTTCATGATGTAAGGACGACCAAAACTCATCGAATTAGTCAATAGAAAATCATTTGGATGCACTAAACGAGTTTTATGCAGACCTTCAGGTTTAATCTTTTTTTCAGTTTTATAAATATATTTTGAACTATTAGATGCATCTTTAATGCTAATCCAATTTAATCCATTAGGATCATCTGTAATATATTGATCAATCGGACGTGGAGAACCACCACGAGCAATTTCGAAAATATCACCTAACTTAACTTGCTCCCAACTCACTTAAGCATCTCCTTAAGCGTAGCCATTCCTTTTAAAATATCCTGCTCAAGCACTTCTAAATCCGCCAAAATCTTGCTTGGTGCTTCATATTCTACTTGCTCATACACCACTTCTTTATAACGGTTAATCGACAAGTCATAACCATTGGCAGCAATATCGGCTTTATCCACCATAAAGCTTTGCTCTGTGGCTTTACGGTCTTTTTCACCCTCTAAGTTTTTAAAACGGGCAATAATGTCAGGAATGTTGTTATTTTCATGCTTTGAACTATCTAGCTCATTGCGCTTATCATCAAGCGAATAACCATCCGCCTGCATATCATAAAACCAAACTTTGTCCGTACCGCCCGACATGGTTTTGGTGAAAATCATAATGGCAGTTGAAACCCCTGCATACGGCTTAAATACTCCTGACGGCATCGAAATAATCGCTTCAAGCTTTTGCTCTTCCACAATCTTTTTACGCAAATCTTTATGCGCTTTAGATGAACCAAATAACACGCCATCAGGCACAATCACCGCAGCACGACCACCAGTTTTTAACAAACGTAAGAACAAGGCTAAAAATAACAATTCAGTCTTTTTGGTTTTGACTACGGCTTGAATGTTCTTGGCACAGCTTTCATTGTCCAAACTGCCTGCAAATGGAGGATTGGCTAGAATCAGACTGTATTTTTCAGCAATATGCGAATGCGCTTCACTTAAAGAATCACGGTTTTCAATACGTGGGTTTTCAACACCGTGCAGCATCATATTCATCGAACCAATGCGAAGCATGGTGCTGTCAAAGTCATAACCAAAAAAAGTTTCTTCACTAAAGCGTTTAGCTGCTTCAGGATTGGCGAAAATCTCAGTACTGTAATGATCGTTTAAATATTCACTTGCAGCGACAAGGAAGCCTGCTGTACCACAAGCAGGATCACAAATGGTATCCGTTGGTTTAGGTTGCATCAGCTCCACAATCATTTTGATAATATGACGAGGCGTACGGAACTGACCGTTTTGACCTGCTGATGCAATTTTGCCAAGCATATATTCGTAAATATCGCCCTTGGTGTCTTTATCATCCATTGGAACTTCAGCAACCAAATCCACCACTTTGGTAAGTAGCGCAGGCGTAGGAATGGTAAAACGTGCATCCTTCATGTGATGGCTATAGGTGGTTTCGTCTTCAACACCTAAGTTTTTAATGAAAGGAAAAACTTCATTGGCAACGGTGTTATATAAAGTTGCAGCATCACCCAAAGTCACAAACTTCGACCAACGAAGATGATCTTGTTCAGGCGTAAAAATTGGATGTTCTACAGCAGTTTTTAAGCGGTTAGCTTTCTTTTCTTTGGTGATCTGAATTTCATCGAGTCGGCGAATAAACAGCAAATAGGTCATTTGCTCCATGACTTCTAAAGGATTGGAAATACCGCCACTCCAAAATGCATTCCAAATCTGGTCAATTTTGCTTTTAATTTCGCCTGTAATCACGATATGACTCTCAAATTTCTTTGAGAGTATTGTCTTAAAATTTAGTTAAAAAAGCGAATAGATCTGATCGGGAAACGACATAATTTGTCTCCTATATTCACAGATGCAAGAAATTCATCTAGATTAGAAATTAAATAAACTATTCGCTAAAGAGGAAGGAGCATGAAAAGTGAGGAATATAAACGCAACAAAGACAAATTTCAGAAAATTTTGAAAACTGTAAGTGAAATATCCAAATCAGAACTAGCTCCATTTTTGGATCATAAAAAATTCTTACATTCCACGCTATTTCATCAAATAGCAGTCTTTGCTGCGATGCATTATAAAGAACACAGTAATAGCACGCCTATTATGCAAGTTTTGGATTTCACAAAATTGAAAGGGACCGAATATCTAAAAGCAGTAAGATGGTTTGAATATAGAACTGGTACATGCTTTTTTATCGAAGATAACAAATTAAAGAAGAGTAAGAGTAATACTCTTTTAGACGAGAATTATCAAATGTTTGGGGAGTTTCTAAAAACTTACAAAGGGCCATTACCTGAAATTAAATCACAAAAAGCAGAGATCGAAGAAGACTATATAGAAAAATACAAAAAATACTCTAAAGAACCTCGTGACGAATTTGATTTGATAGAGAACACGTCTATGAAAATTGGTGGTCGGACTGTATTTGGAGGATATGGTACTGGAAAAAAACGCTAAAAATTAGGGCAATAATTCTTTCATGTCTACTTCTAGTGCGGTGGCGATTTCATACAGCTTTTCAACAGTAAGGTTTACTTCGCCACGCTCAATGCGACCGATATAACTGCGGTCAATACCACACTGTAACGCTAAAGCTTCTTGTGTAATTTTTTTCTCTATTCTTTTTTTGCGTATTAATTGACCAATCTCAATAGATAATTCTAACATTTAAAATAAATTGTTCAAAAAATAGAAATATCACTAATTGAGGATTAAATATCCACGGACTATAATCCTCTTTTTATAAATTTGAAGAGCATTTAAATATGCAACTCCTTAGCATGCCTTTGTTTCAAGTATTTCTTCCCATTATTCAATCGAACTCTATTCACAATTGGACTGCAAATGACTTTTGGAAGCGTATGAAATTGTCTAGAAAAGAACGTCATCGCTTCAATCGTCAACGTATGTATCGGATATTACGGAAACTGGTTGAACTAGGTTTTTTAGAAAAGGACATCAACCAGCAATCTCCTCGATTTTCTTTATTTAGAGAAACATTAAAAATCAATGAAATTAGAAACTTAAAAGAAGAAGAGTCTGATGTTTCTAAACTTAGATTAGAAGAAGTCAAAGTAAGTTCTGAAATTTTCTTTTTAGAGAAACAAGCTGAAAAATATAGAAAATTAGAACTCAGTTTTCCTAATATAAAAATTAAGATATCTGAAGCTAAAGAGAAATGTTTATCTCAACTTATCGAGTTAAGGGCTTACCACTCTGCTCTTAAAAGCATTATATCATCTTGAAAAATATAATATAATTTTGAAAAGACTATTAAAGTCAAATAGGTATAGTCCTTGAGACTTCACTATTTTCTATCGTATTTTTTAAAAATTTATTGATAGACGATTAATTTGGTAATTTATCTGGGACTAAGGAAAGGTTTGAAAGCAGTTTTTGAGTATTCAGATCATATCTCAATAGGTTTTTCTGATGTAACTTCTCTGAATGAGCATAACAAACAGGTTTGTGTAAGAATACTCTGAAACTCTATAATACTGATCGAGCTTATCAGGTAAAAACAGGTTGTGATTATACACTACTAGAGAAAATTACCTGATGAGAAAAATTTAGCTCAAATTTCACTTGATAGGCTACTCAATAAGCGGGAACTGTCACATCAATTTAGAGCTGGTACAATTAAGGTGGTTAAATGAAACAATATCTAGATTTGTGTCAACGCATAGTTGATGAAGGCGTATGGGTTGAAAATGAACGAACTGGAAAGCGTTGTTTAACCGTTATTAATGCTGATTTGGAATATAACGTTGGAGCTAATGAGTTTCCTTTAGTAACAACCCGTAAAAGTTATTGGAAAGCTGCTATTGCAGAATTATTAGGGTATTTACGCGGCTATGATAATGCCGCTCAGTTTCGTGCTATTGGCTGCAATACTTGGAATGCCAATGCTAATGAGAATGAAGCATGGTTAGCCAATCCTCATCGTAAAGGCGAAGATGATATGGGGCGAGTATATGGAGTCCAAGGGCGTCATTGGCGTAACTCTGAAGGTAAAGTGTTTGACCAACTCCGTAAGATCTATGATGACTTACGAAACGGTATTGATGATCGTGGTGAAATTCTGACTTTCTATAACCCAGGCGAATTTGATATGGGGTGCCTTCGACCATGTATGCATACTCATACATTCTCTTTGGTAGGGGGGACTCTTTATTTAACATCATCACAACGGTCATGTGATGTGCCTTTAGGCCAAAATTTTAACCAAATTCAGGTTTTTACCCTTTTAGCACTAATGGCTCAAATTACAGGTCATAAGGCTGGAAAGGCTTATCATAAGATTGTGAATGCGCATATTTATGAAGACCAGTTGGAAATGATGCGTGATGTGCAATTAAAACGTGAACCATATCCGTCACCTAAGCTCCATATCAATCCTGATATTAAGAGTTTAGAAGATATTGAAACATGGGTAACCTTAGATGACTTTGATGTTGAAGGTTATCAATATCATGAGCCTATAGCATATCCATTTTCTGTATAAGTAACTAAATTCAATTGAAATTACGATAGATGATGTGCATATGATATACATACTTTGATTGTTAGTATGTAATCTGGGAAAGTTACCTAAGTTTGTTTGAGGTTCAATTCCTTGATCAAGATAGGTAACTTTCTCTTTTTCAATGTCTAAGCTGAGCTGCACTAATGTCTCTTTGTTCTAATAATTCTTTTAACCGTTCGATTTCTTGCTCCACATCCAAAAGAGACTTTCGAGTTGTTTCATATAACATTTTATAATGATCTCGAGATTCCTTCATTTGTTCAAACCGTGTATTAGAGTGCTCAAAAAAACGCTTCATATCTTGGTATTCATTAAACCAGTAGATAACCTCGATTTGTGTTTGACCTAATTTTTCTTTAAGGGATGCTTTTGAATCACTCGTATTCTGACTAGCTTGTTCTTTTAGTAATTCTTTTTCAGCCTCGCGAGCCTCCTTAATTTGCTTTAGTTTTTGGATAGGTTCGACTCTATTTGTAATTGTATTTCGATGAATA
Source organism: Acinetobacter sp. YH12064 (assembly GCF_013419735.1). Lineage (NCBI taxonomy): Bacteria > Pseudomonadati > Pseudomonadota > Gammaproteobacteria > Moraxellales > Moraxellaceae > Acinetobacter > Acinetobacter sp. YH12064. The sequence continues at coordinate 6,624 of NZ_VOZP01000024.1, read as the reverse complement.
CCTGTCATCTTTGAAAGTTGTGCCACAGTTGGCTTCAAATTTTTGTTGCCCTCAATTTCTTGTAATGCATTATTTAGAATCAAAGTATTTGCCTCATAGTCCTCACTATTTTTTTGGTCATAAGCCTGATTACTCATAGTTCAACTGCCTCACCAAGATATTCTAAAACCATTTTGGCTTCATTCATTGCTGCCATAATTTGTTCACGATTGTATAAGTATTCTGGTTTATTTAAGTTTTCTGTATTCAAAATATAAACCTCTCGCCACTTTGGAGCATGCTTGCTTGTAACAACAGCTTGTTTACACCTGGCAGGGTTGCATCGCAGTGAGCCGATACATGGCAAACTTGAATCATATTCTTCTTCTCTACCACCATAGCAAAGACCTTGTCCCATATATACAACGGCTACACCTTGGTTAACCAGTGCTTCATACACCTCTTCTTCGGTATAGCCTTCCGCCATATACCCCTGAAACATCTTGATTAGGCGTTGTCTATGCTCATTTGCTTTACCGCCATAATATATGCCATGTGGATTATGAGCAGTTTTAATAGCTTCTAACTCAGCAGTTCGACGTAAAGATGTATTACTGCCTTTTCTATTTCCATCTTTTGATAACATTTCACCAATATCACCATAACCTAGTGTTACGGATGAAGTAGCACCATCAAATGTAAATTTGGAAACACTGTCTACGAAATGCTTTAGTTGGAATGATATTAAAGGTAAACCTACTTCGGCCTTAAATAGCTGATAGGTTAGGGTATGTCTTAACATATATGGATTGAAGTTAACTTCATTGACAGCACGTTCTCCTAGAAGCCGACGAATAAAAATATTCATCTGGTGGATAATTCCATTACTATCCATTGGACAAGGAGAACTATCTGATGGAACAGTACTAACACTTGAGGCTAGGTATGGCGATGCTTTAATTTGTGCAATATAAGAAGCTGCTAAGATTGCATCTCTAACAATGGGTATAGCTACCCACCTATCGTCAAACAAACCAGTGCTGATTTCCTCTTTATGTTTTTTGACCGCACTTTCAATGAGCCAGATTCCATTTTCTTCAATTAAGCATGAAGAATTCTGAACCTGTACTTCTGCTAGTTCAGATGGTCTCATACCTGTATATTGACCGACTAAGTACAGACAAGAATATGAAAGAAGATTAAAATAATCTCGAAGACTAACTAACGTGTAACCACGATTTATTAGCACCTCACGTAAAGCTGATCCGTGCTTTATATTGGAATCTGTATCGATCATCCAGTTATAGAAAGAGGTAAGGTTCTTAATGAAATTCGAAGAATAGCCTTTGTTTTTTAAGCGCAATGCAATGTATCCGTTGAGAACTTCTTGAGTAATTCCAGCTTGAGATGCCCATGAACTATAATTACTAGTATTGAATCGTTCTAGGGTATGGATATCTGATATTCTATCGCGATCCCCTATAGCATTTAAAAAGTCAACTACAATAAAGGATGCAACTTTTGATAGGGTTTCAAATACCTGATCTGGCAGGACTTGCTCTTTCTTTTCTTTAACTACATTAGCTAGCTTATTCCAGGGCAAGCTATTTAATTCTACATAAGCAATTGGCTTTTCAAATACATACTTAAGAGAAGCAGGGTTGCGAAGATAGCCAAAGAATTGATCTAATTCGCTACCTTTTACTCGCTCATAGTTTGCAGCAGCTTTGTAATATAGTTCAGGTCCTATATCTGATAACGTTCTGATCTTCGTTTGTACAAACTCATAACCGAGTTCATTATTAGCTTGTTTAAATATTTCATTAATAAAGGTTAAGCCACTCTCGAAGTATGGAATCAATGAGTTGGCTTTTATAATCCCTTTGACTCGACTTCTAGTTCTAGGGCCAGTATGTTGAGGCTTGAAAATTAAATTATTTAGTAAAGCTAGTTCAAGAATAATTTTTATCTCTGTTAAAACGAATATAGGTACATCTTTATATTTTGTAAAATCAATACGCAGTTTTGCGCCTTGGACATTTCGTGCAGCATTGGGATAATCCTTGTTAAAATCCCAAATTTGATCTGAAAATTTCGATAGTTTCGATACGGGCTTATGCATAAGAAGATCCATATATTTTGTAGATCCCCTATTTTTAAGCTGAGAACACTCAATATTCTGGTTTCTTGTTGAATTTAGACTATTCAAAATATCGAAACGATGCTCTGCAAAATTTGTTAGTACATCTAGTTTCGCTTCACTATTCATTAGACAGCCCCATCGACAAGAGTGGTGGTTTCGATGAACTCAGATAAACGCTGCCCATCTTGTAGTTCGTCGGTTGAAAAATCGGAGAGTTGTGGATCTGTAATATTTTTTATGAGCTCTAGATTTTCACGAATGACATGCCCGTATGGCGTATCCATTACACGAGTATGTTCTGTTAGAAGAGTGTAATCTCGTTGCATTGCAAAAATTTCAGGAAGATTTTTAGCTGTAATAATTACATTGTCGCAACTTAGGCATTTGTTATATTGAGAACATGGCGTACCTGGAATATATGATGATAATTTTTTCACAAACTCTGGTGGGTCAAAAATATTCTTGCATTCGGCTAAAGGTGTGTGAAAAGTTATAGCTAACTTTTTAACATTTGTGTGCTCAACTATTCGTATTAAATCTTTAGCTTGCGTTTTTTCGTTCAAAGTCGATTGATGTATTCCCTTTAGGGCATCATTGATTTTTATTCTACTTATCGAGTTAAAGTCTAAAGAATCTAGATAACTAATAGTTGTTCGGATAGTCGAGTGTCCCAACATCAGTTGGATTTCGCGAAGAGATACCCCGCTATCAAGCATTTCACTAACAAAAGTTGGTCTAAATCGACTTATAGTTAGAGTTAATGGTTTTCCTTGATCATCTTTTAAATTGTATTTTTCAACAAAGCTAGCAAGATTATCTCCTAGTGATTTCTCATTTCTTTCTTTATTCCCGAATATAGGAGTAACTCTTCCATGTTTTTTTGTACTATTCGATTGATAGATAAAGAGCCTGTTTTTAAGGGCTTCATCTTCAATATCGTGCCGGAAAGAACTGGTTATCTGAATTACTTCTTGGAAAACCTCTTTTACTGCTTTAGCCTGTGTTGATGTAAGCCAACTTAGTTCTGCATTGAAAAGATCAAGATGATACTCTTTGTGACCATTAGATCGTTCTTTCCAGTACCTAAGACATGGACGTGATGTTGCTGGGTGACTTTCTACATAATCATCTATGTCGAGAGCTAGTAAAGAGTTTGTGTTCAAAGCGGTAATTTGGGCTAGTCTTAAAAGGTAGGGGATGAGTATCTCCACGCTAACCAAAGGAGGAACTCCCCATTCTTTATAGACTTCTAATAAGCCTTTATTTGAATCAGCGATAATTTTTAAGAAACTTTTTTCAATAGGTAATTTTGCTGTGTTGTAATGAACTGGCTTGCAATTCAGGGGATTTTCAAAGAGCCATCGGGCATTTTCTAGTTTTGATAACCCTCTTATTCGAGCCCCATGCTGATCGAGAGGATTTTCGCCAATATTAGTTCTTTCATAAGGTGTAAGGAGTGATCTTGATGCTTCTAAATCCTTCTCAATAACGTCCAATATTTGGAGCCTTTCATTTTTTGAAAATGGTTTTTTGACATCTGTTTCTCTATTTGTATCAAAGCCATTTGCATCAAAAAAACTGTATCCAATATCACTTACTTGAGTTAGCCTTTTTAATGTTTTACGTACTGAGCTCAAAATTGTATTTGCATGATGACTTGAAATTTCTTTACATATTATTTTCTGTTCTAAATACTTTCGATACCTAGAGAATAAATACTCATCAAAAGCTTCTGTAATTCTTATAGGTGTAGTTCCATTTAATTCAGATAAGAACTTAATAAACAGACTACATGCATTGCTATAATTACTTTTGCCTGATTTTGACGCTACTGTTTTACTTTGGACAGCAAAAAGTTGCTCAACTTGAATAAACGGCTCCGTTTTTGAAGGTTCAAGAAAGTCAGTAGCGGTATTTAACTTTTTTGTTGCTAATCTATTGAAGCGTTCTGTTTGATTTTCATTTGGTTCTTGTTGTTGAGAAAGTTTCTCTGATACCCGTTCAGCAACACTTTTATATTCTTTATTGATTATCCCAAGGGTCTCAAGATCTTTATGAATAAAGTTCCAAGCATTCTGAACAGCACCAAATTTGAGTGAGTTTTTGGATATAGGACGTTGTTCGGGTGGCATTCTTGTGAGTGAAATCCTGTTACCAAAAATAGGTAATAACTTTTTTTCTTCTATGGATAACTTCCGATACCAATTCCGTAGTTTTCTTTGATCCTCGATGCTTGCAGCTTCGTAAGGTCCATTTGGAATTATCAATATTTTTTCTTTTATCATCTTTTCAATTACAGGTAAGGCTAGCTCCCTATATTTTGTTGCAGAACATGCTGAAATGCCTGTAACGCTTTGAATATACTCAACAGCTATATTGAAACCTAAAGGTGTGGTAGACTTTTTAAGCGGTATTTCCCACAATAGATCTATATCTTCAAGTACGCTTGAAACCCACTCTAGAATAGCTGATTTAGCATCTTTGATTAGTCGTTTACGTTCTTTAAAGGGTTTAAAATTTGCCTCAATAATGCCTAATTGGTTGAGATCTTCGTGAATCTCATCGATAGTTTTTCCTATAAACTCATATCTAGTTCCACGAAAGAGCCAAGATCTTTGTTCTGATCCTATTGACGCAAAGCAGATATTATTAGGAGATTTAGCTTGACGAGGTAGACGTTTTTTATCATCAAAACTTAAGGTGCTATACCAGTATAAAATTCTCTGACGAAACAAATTTTCTGTACTAGATGCTCCTTTTACAATAATTTTCATCTTAGCCATCTTTTCTATTAATGGTAGAGAAAGATGTCTCCGTTTATGAACGTCATAAATCGAAAGAGATACTGCATTTGATATGAAATCAGCCATGACATTAACATTCCAAGGGCTTTTTACATCCTTGCTAAGAGGTAATGCTAAAAGTTGATTTGGATTTTGTAGTAAATTTTTTACCCATATATTTATTAGCTGATCCGCAGTCTTTTCATTTCTGTTCATTTAAAATCCTTGATCCCAATTTTTAATTGTGTTTGTTCACTCAAACGTTTCATTTTCTCAGCTCTAGTCAATAACTCTCCGTGTTCATCACACATATTGTTATAAATGTCTTGAGGAATACTGGTATACATCTGTGTAGTGTCAAGCTGGTTGTGCCCTAGGTTTTTTTGCACGATAACAAGTCGATCCAAATAATCAGTTCCTAAATCATTAGATTGTAGAATCGCATAAGCATTACCATGCCGTAGCTTGTGTGGAGAGATCATTCGATAAAGGCGACCTTGTCTCATCGCACGTTTACTTACACGCTCAAGTAATCTATCGATTGACTTGGGTGTATAGGGAGTACCATGAGCATTGAAAAAGGCTGGGGTATCAGCTGGATTGAGATATTTACGTGCGTACTTTTTATATAGGGGGGAGGCATGATATTTTTTTATACGATTGATAGTTGCTGAACTAATTAAGGTCCAGCGGGGTTTGATTTCATTTCCACGACCTTTGCTTCCTTTAACTTTTACGGGGATATAATCAGCATGAATGGGCTGGTCAGAATCCCGTGCAATAAATTTTTCAGAATTAAAGTTACAAGCGTTTCTAAAATCTTCAAGAGTAACCCTAGGGAGCTCTGAACGACGTAAGCCAGAATCATATAAAAATTGAAGTAAAACCCTTTCTCTTTCAGAAGAAGTTGATTCTATCAATACAACGAGATCATCGAGAGTGCATGAGATGATAGGATTTCGTTTGGGAGCTTTTGAAAGGTAACCGTTGCAATATGGATTATCTTCTCTCAGTGGTCCACGATTTTCAGTGGGCTCACAAAGATACTCAATGAAAGTACGTATAGTCGCATCTCGATTTCTGACTGTAGATGATTCTTTACCTTCTTCAAGAATTAAAAACGTTAGGTATTCTTGAATTACATATCCTGGAACTGTGATAAATACTTCATCAGTCTCATCATCTTCATAATCAGAACGGCTACGAATATATTTCAAGAAGTAAGTCAGATTTTTACCATATGTCTCTGCTGACTTATAAGCAATTTTTGCGTGCTTGGATTGATATGATAAATATTCAGAAATTAAGGGGAGGATCTTACTATTATCATCAAATACACCAGTTCCATTTACTTTTACTTTTTGTTCTGACGTAAAGTTTGAAATTTGACTATGTAAATAAGACTTCGATAAATCAAGTTTTATATTGGAACAAACATTAACATCCATAATCTACGCCAAAGAAATACACAAACTAAGTTATATAACATACTGTGCATAATTCAATCGTTACTATGAACGTAGATCAGTAATGGATTTTAAGCAGTTAAAATTCCATACTGTGAATTATTGTTTAGGGGGGATAAAAGGAAATTTATACACCCAATTTTTTGCACAATATGCATCTTTTGGTAAAGATGACTACCATATTCTAAGTGTGCAATTTATATATTGCACACTCTATCTATCTAAGACATTCACAAAGAGAGCTTAGACTAAA